>DATBZY010000100.1:0-3823 GCA_036512915.1 Pseudolabrys sp.
AGCGCCATCAGCAGGCCGGCCTTCATCTGCGCCTTGGCGCGGGCGATCTCGGCCTCGTTGAGCGTCTCGGTGGCGTTGCCGATCTGGTCGATCACCACGCGCATCAGTTCCGGCGAGTCGGTCTCGTCGGTGCCGGCATAAAGCCCGAACAGCCCGGTGTCGGCATAGGGCATATGGAAGGCGTGGATGGCGTAGCAGAGCCCGCGGTTCTCGCGCACCTCCTGGAACAGACGCGACGACATGCCGCCGCCCAGCACGCTGGTAAACACCTGCAGACTGTAGAGCTGGTCGTCGGTTACGGCCAAGCCCTCCAGCGCCAGTGCGATATGCACCTGCTCGAGATCGCGGGTCTCGACGCTGGTACCGCCGCGGAAATGCGCCAGCTCCGGCACCGGCGCCGCCGGTCCAACGAAGCTCGCAAAGCGCTTCTCGGCTTCCGCGACGATTTGTCCGTGATCGACGGCGCCGGCCGCGGCCACCAGCATGTCGGGCGCGCGGTAGTTGCGCGCGAGGTAGCTGCGAATGCGCGCCGAGTTGAACGAGCGCACGGTCTCCGACGTGCCGAGAATCGAGCGGCCGACCGATTGCTTGGGGAACGCGGTCTCCTGCAGGCGGTCGAACACCAGGTCGTCGGGCGCGTCTTCGGTGGCGCCGATTTCCTGCACGATCACGTTCTGCTCGCGCCGCAATTCCTCCACATCGAAGGCCGGCTCGGACAGGATGTCGGACAGAACGTCGAGCGCCAGCGGCACATCGGCCTTGAGCACGCGGGCGTAGTAGGCGGTGCTCTCCACGCTGGTCGAGGCATTGAGATCGCCGCCGACCGCCTCGATCGCCTCGGCGATCTGGCGCGCGGTGCGCCGCTTGGTGCCTTTGAAAGCCATGTGTTCGAGCAGGTGCGAAATGCCGTGTTCATCGGGATTTTCGTCGCGGCTGCCGGAGCCGATCCAGACTCCGAGCGAGGCGGACTCCAGATGCGGCATGCGGTCGGTCACCACCGACAGACCGGAGGGAAGACGGGTCACTTCGACGCTCATGCAGCTGCTCCTTCACGCGCCGCACGCGACGCCGACGATACGAAACGTTCCACCGCCGCCTGATCGGCCGGCAGCACGCTGACGCGCTCCGGCCGGTTGGGCAGATCGGCGAGCCAGTCGGGCAGCGCGGGTGTGACCCCGCAGGCGGCCGCAACAGCGTCCGGAAACTTGGCGGGATGCGCGGTCGACAGCACCACCATCGGCACCGACTGGTCGCGCGTCTCCTTCTCCGCGACCGCGAGACCGACCGCGGTGTGCGGGTCGGCGCAATAGCCGGCCTCACGCATCCAGGCGCGGATGGTGGCGGCGCTTTCCTGCTCGTCGGCGCGATCGGCGCTGAACAGCGCGCGCATCTCCTTGAGCGCGTGCGCGGGCACGACAAAGCGGCGCGACTGCGCCAGCGATGCCATCATGCCCCGCACCGCCGCGGCGTCGCGGCGGCTGGTCTCGAACAGCAGCCGTTCGAAATTGGACGAGATCTGGATGTCCATCGACGGCGAGGTGGTCGCCATCACGTCGCGGAGCTCGTAAGTACCGGTCGCGAAGGTACGGGCGAGGATGTCGTTGACATTGGTCGCCACCACCAGCCGATCGATCGGCAAACCCATACGGGAGGCGACATAGCCGGCAAAGACGTCGCCGAAATTCCCCGTCGGCACGGTGAAGGCGACCTTGCGATGCGGCGCGCCGAGCGCGACCGCCGCAGTGAAAAAGTAGACCGTCTGCGCCACGATGCGCGCCCAGTTGATGGAATTGACGGCGGACAGCCGCACGCGGTCGCGGAAGGCATGATGATTGAACATCGCCTTCACCAAGGCGTGACAGTCGTCGAAAGTGCCTTCGATCGCGAGCGCGTGCACGTTTGAATCGGGCACCGTGGTCATCATTCGCCGCTGCACCTCGGAGATGCGGCCATACGGGAACAGCACCACCACATCCACCTGCGAGCGGCCGCGGAAGGCTTCGACGGCGGCGCCGCCGGTGTCGCCCGAGGTCGCCACCACGATGGTGGTGCGCTCGCCGCGGGCTTGCAGCACGTGATCCATCAGCCGCGCCACCAGCTGCATCGCCAGGTCCTTGAAGGCGAGCGTCGGCCCGTGGAACAGTTCCAACACGAAAAGACTGGCGCCGAGTTGCACCAGCGGCGCGGTGGCCGGATGGCGGAAGCTGCCGTAGGCCTCCTGCGCCATGCGCGCGAGATCGGCTTGGCCGATGCTGTCGCCGACAAAGGGCGCGATCACCTCGACCGCGACCTCGGCATAAGGCCGCCCGGCAAAGCCGGCGATCGCCGTGGACTCAAGCGCCGGCCAGGATTCCGGCACGTAAAGGCCGCCGTCGCGGGCCAGGCCGGCGAGCATGACCTCGACAAAATCGAGCGCCGGGGCTTCGCCCCGCGTTGAGACATAACGCATTGAGTAACTTAGGTTTTATGGTTGCGGCACGGCCGTAATTTCGAGCGCACAGTAGCCTTGCGCAGCCGCTTTCACAAGAAAACGCTCAAGTTCGCCGCCGCAGCCGGCCGGCGAGCCAAACCACATAGACGCCGGCCAGCGCCAGCGCGAGGCCGAACCAGGTGATGGCGTATTGCAGGTGATTGTCGGGCAGCCGCACCGCGAGCTTGCCCGCAAGCGGCACGCCGCCGGCGGCAACCGGCGATTCCTGGTCGATATAGAACGGGGCTGCGCTCGCCCATTTCTTGGCGGCGGCGATCGCCTTGGGGTCGCGCAAATACCAGACGTTGCTGTTCGGATCGTCGGCGGGCGTGAACAGCCCGCGCGCCTCCGGCCACCGCATGACGCCGACGATCTCGATAATGCCGTGTGCGTTTCCGTCCGCGCGGGTGGCGGGATCCTTGCGCTCGAGCGGCACGAAGCCGCGGTTGATCAGCACGATGCTGCCGCCGGCCAGCTGCGCCGGTGCGAACACCCAGTAGCCGGGACCTTTGACGTCGGGACGGAACGGCGAGCCGGCGGTGTAGACCAGCGCTTCCTGGCCATCGAGGAATTCGGCCGGAAAGGTCACGCGGGTATATTCATTGCCTTCCGGCAGCAAGCGCGGCCAGCTGGCGCGCGGCGGCAGACTTTCCGGCGCGCGCGCAATGCGCGTCGTCACCGTCTCGATCAGATTTTCCTTCCAGGTCTTGCGGTCGAGCTGCCAGATGCCGAGCCCGATCAGGATGGCGACGCCGACAATGGCGAACACCGTCGGCTCGATGACGCCACGCCGTCGCTTTGCATGCAGATCGATCAAACGTCGCTCCGGCGCTCGAACCGGCCTTCCGCCGCCTTGTGATGGTATTGCAGCGCGATCAGCAGGCCCTTGATCGGCCGCAGCGGCCCCAGCGTCGCGATCAGAATCAACGGCAACCACAACACCGCGTGCAGCCAGTACGGCGGCTGATAGGCGACCTCGGTCATCAGCGCGGCGAATACCACCACGGCGCCGGCGAACAGAATGACGAACACCGCCGGGCCGTCGCCGGCATCGGCGAAGTCATAGGCGAGGCCGCAACGCTCGCAAGCCGGACGTATCGTCAGAAAGCCATGGAATAGCCGGCCTTCGCCGCAGCGCGGACAGCGGCCGCGCAGCCCCCGGCTGATCGGCAGTACGCTCGGCGGTGCATGCTCAACCATGGCTAAACCCTCAAATCGGCATAGGGGCGTGGAGGTCATGCCCCCACGTCCCCTGCCACACCACCCGGCATGCGGGTCCGCACCGGGCGGTTTGATGGGTTGAGGTTAGCTGGCAATCGGCGGGACTCCCAGCTGGTTGAAGAGAGTGTTCGG
>DATBZY010000101.1:0-8908 GCA_036512915.1 Pseudolabrys sp.
CTCGAAGTCTATTTCCTGGCCAAGCGCAACTGGCTGGCCGCCGCCGGCGTCCTGATCGTCGCCAAGCTGCTCGGCGTCGGCGTCACCGCCTTCGTGTTCGATGTCACGCGCGAGAAGCTGTTGCAGATGGCGTGGTTCCGCCAGATGTATGATTGGTTCATGTGGCTGCGCGATTGGGCGCACGACATCACCGAGCCGGTGCGCGAACGGGTGCGCCAATTGATCTGGCTGTTGAAACCGCAGCGCGCCGGACGCTTCATTCGCCGGCTCATGCATCTGCGTCGGCGCGCCTATCGCGGCCGCGCGGCGTGATCGGCATTTCACTTCTCCCCGTAAACGGGGAGAGCGAGATCACCTAAAACAAATGCACCGCGTGCGGCGCCCAGAAGCCGATCGCCGTGAAGATAAGACCGGCAATCCCAAGCGCGCCTGCGAGCCAGGCGAGCACGATCATTCCCGTTATCACTGACGCGGACGCCAGCACGATCCCGATCTGGTGCGCCGCGGAGGCGATCTCGTAGTTGTGATAACGCGCCATCGCCAGATCGCGTTTGTGCTCGGCCTCTTGGGCGCGCGCAGAGAGCTGCTTGCGCCCCTCCCTAGTTTCCGGCTCGTCGTCGTAGCGCACGGCGGTTTTTTTCCAGGTGTCGATCGCTTTGGCCATCGCCGTCTTGATCGCCGGATCGGTGCTGCTATCGGCAAGGGGCTGCGTCTGCTCAGCGGCCGTGCGCAGTGTGGTCATGCGGATGGTCTTGGCCTGGAAGAATGCCCAGAGGTTGGAAGCTTCCACATTGTCGCTGATCGCCGCGGTTTGCGCGCTTTTGCCGAGCGTCTCGGAGAACGCCAGGAATAGCGCGATCACCGCAATCAGCAGCGCGATTTTCTTGTCGACATGGCCCGCATGTTCGGCATGCTCGGCCTGCTCGAGACTTTCGTGTGGTCCGGCCATTGCCCCCTCCGTTTGGATCGCGGCAACGATGATAGCAAAGTGCGGCCGCGCGCAAGAGGCGTTAGCGCATGATCCCGAAAAGTGGGAACCGGTTTCCCGCCTTCGCGAAGCCCGCTTCGGCGGGCGAAGGAAGGTCGGATAAGATCATGCGCAACTAAAATGTCGGCATTGCAACGGGTTTGCTACGCGCGCGGATGGGCGCTGGCATAAACCTCGAGTAAACGCTCGGAATCGACCGCGGTGTAGATTTGCGTCGTCGACAGCGAGGCATGCCCGAGCAGTTCCTGGATCGCGCGCAGGTCGCCGCCGCGTGCCAACAGGTGCGTGGCGAACGAGTGCCGCAACGCGTGCGGCGTCGCGCTGTCAGGTAAGCCCAGCGCGCCGCGCAGGCGCGCCATCGCCAGTTGCACGATGCGGGGATTGAGTGGCCCGCCGCGCGCGCCCACGAACAGCGGCCCGTCGCCCGGCAGCTCAAGCGGGCAAAGCGCGACATAGTCCGCGATCAGCTTGGCGACTTGCGGGAGCACCGGCACCATGCGCGTCTTGTTGCCCTTGCCGGTGACGGTGAGGGAATCACCTACACCCGGTACTGGCGCGTCCTTGCGTTTGAGGCCGAGCGCTTCCGCGATGCGCAGGCCCGAGCCGTACAGCAGGCCGAGCACCGCGGCATCGCGGGCGATGATCCAAGGTTCGCGCGCTTCGCCCGCGCGCAGATCGATGTCGGCGATGCGCTTGGCATCTTTAATTGCCAATGGCTTCGGTAATGTTCGCGGCAGTTTGGGCGAGCGCACGGCGGCGAGCGCGCCGACCTTGCCCTTGCCGTTGCGCTCCAGGAAGCGGGCGAACGAGCGGCTGCCGGCCAGTCCGCGCATCAGCGAACGATTGCCAATGCCGTGCGCGCGCCGCGCTGCCATGAAGGCGCGCACATCGGCGGGCGACAGCTTGGCCAAAGCTTTAAGCGATGGCGCCCCGCCCAGATGCTCGGCGAGAAACTTTAGAAACTGGCCGACGTCGCGCCGGTAGGCTTCCAGCGTCTTCGGCGACATGCGCCGCTCGGCGCCGAGATAGCCGAGCCAGCGGGTGATTTCGGTAGTCACGTCGGGGCTGGCTACGAGCTCGTCCATGGCGGGCAAGACTGGCAGGCGTTCCTTCACTCTTCCTTAAGCCCGCGGAATCGGCCAGACCAAGGGCCAAAGGGCCAGCTATGACCGCGCGCATTGTCGACGTCCTGGTGCCGGTGGCGCTCGACCAGACCTATTCCTACCGGGTGCCGGCGGGCCTAGCGCTTAGCGTCGGCGACGTGGTGACCGTGCCGCTGGGCGCGCGCGGCGAGACCACCGGCGTGGTCTGGGCCGAAAACGCCAATCCCGATCCGCGCCTGCATAACCGCATGAAGGACGTTACGGGCAAGCTCGAGGTGCCGCCGCTGAAAGGCGAGCTGCGGCAATTCATCGACTGGGTGGCCGGCTACACGCTGGCGGCGCGCGGCACGGTGCTGCGCATGGCGCTGCGCAGGGGCGAGCAGCTCGGGCCCGGGCGCGAGCGCGGCGGCGTGCGGCTGAACGGTCCGCCGCCCGCGCGCTTGACGCCGGCGCGCGCCCGCGCGCTGAAATTCTTCGCCGACGGGCTGACGCGCTCCAAGGCTGAGGCCGCGCAGGAAGCCGGCGTCAGCGCCGGCGTGATCGACGGGCTGATCGACGAAGGCACGCTGGAGACCGTGGTGCTGCCGCCGGAGCCGCTGACGCAGCCGCCCGATCCGGATTTTCGCAAGCCCGAATTTGCGTTGATGCAACTGGCCGCCGCCGACGCGTTGCGCACCACCGTCGATCAGGGCGGCTACACGGTCACGCTGCTCGACGGCGTCACCGGCTCCGGCAAAACGGAAGTCTATTTCGAGGGCGTCGCCGAAAACATCCGGCACCGGCGGCAGACGCTGATCCTGATGCCGGAAATCGCGCTCACCGGGCAATCGCTCGACCGCTTCAGTGAGCGCTTCGGCACGCGCCCGGTGGAATGGCATTCGCAATTGACGCCGCGCACGCGCGCGCGCACCTGGGCGGCGGTGGCGGCGAACGAGGTGTCGGTGGTGGTCGGCGCGCGCTCGGCGCTGTTTCTGCCCTATGCCGATCTCGGGCTGATTATCGTGGATGAAGAGCACGACCCGGCCTACAAGCAGGAGGAGGGCGCGCGTTACCATGCCCGCGACATGGCGGTGGTGCGCGGCCGGGCGGCGAAAATCCCGGTCGTGCTCGCCTCCGCGACACCGTCGGTCGAATCGGAGGTCAACGCGCGGCGCGGCCGCTACAAACGCATCCATTTGCCGGAACGGTTCGGCGGCGCGCATTTGCCGATGATCGAGGCGATCGACATGCGGCGCGAAGGTCCGCCGCGCGGACGCTTCATCTCGCCCCGGCTCGCGGAAGCGGTGCAGACCTCGCTCGAACGCGGCGAGCAGGCGCTGCTGTTCCTCAACCGCCGCGGCTATGCGCCGCTCACGCTCTGCCGGGCCTGCGGCTTCCGCATGCAATGCCCGAATTGCGATGCCTGGCTGGTCGATCATCGCTTCAAGCGGCGGCTGGTCTGCCACCATTGCGGCTTCGCGATGCCGCCGCCGGCGGAATGCCCGAACTGCCACGCCACTGAAAGCTTCGCCGCCGTCGGCCCCGGCGTGGAGCGGCTGGAGCAGGAGGCGGCCGAGCTGTTCCCGGACCGCCGTATCCTGGTGCTGTCGAGCGATCTGGTCGAATCGATGGAGCGCCTGCGGGCGGAGCTCGACGACGTCGCGCAAGGTCGCTTCGATATCGTCGTCGGCACGCAGCTTGTCGCCAAGGGCCACCATTTCCCCAAGCTCAATCTGGTCGGCATCGTCGACGCCGATCTCGGCCTCGGCAATGGCGATCCGCGTGCGGCCGAACGCACCTTCCAATTGCTGCATCAGGTGGTCGGCCGCGCCGGCCGCGAGGAGGGGCGCGGCGTCGGCTTGCTGCAGACGCACCAGCCCGAGCATCCGGTCATGAAGGCGTTGATCTTGGGCGACCGCGAGGCGTTCTATTCGAGCGAAATCGCATTGCGCGAGGCCAGCTCCTATCCGCCGTTCGGGCGGCTCGCCAGCATGGTGATCTCCGCCAGCGACCGGCACGCGGCGGAATCGTACGGCCGCACGCTCGCCTCGGCCGCGCCGAAGGACGAGCAGGTGCGCGTGCTCGGTCCCGCCGAAGCGCCAATCGCGGTGGTGCGCGGCCGCCATCGCTTCCGGCTGCTGATAAAATCGCCGCGCGCCTTCGATCTGTCGGCCTACTTGCGCGAATGGCTGAGCGAGGCGCCGAAGCCGAAGGGCAGCGTCAAGCTCGAAGTGGACGTCGATCCGCAGAGCTTTTTTTGAAATTAGCGTCGTCTGACGAAGCGGCCGGCTGGCTCCCTCTCCCCGCGTGCATCCGAACTCGGGTTTACCCGAGTTCGGTCAATAACTATGTGGCCGAAGTCGGATAAATCCGACTTCGGCTGAGAGGGTCGGGGTGAGGGGGCGTTGCGGCGATTCTGAGCTTTGAAAAATACCCCTCACCCGACCCGCCTTCGCTCCGCTTCGGCTGGTCGACCTCTCCCCGCAAGCGGGGAGAGGTGAGAAGCGATCACTCCGGCATCTCAGTGTGCTTCACGTTCGGCTGCAGCAGCACGCAGGCGGCGGCGGCAAAGATCATCGCGAAGCCGATGATGTCGGACAGAGTCGGCCGCTCGCCGAGGAAGATGGTCGAGGCGGTGACGCCGACCACCGGCACCAGCAGCACGCCGATCGACGCAGTCACCGTCGGCAGCCGGCCGATGACTGACCACCACAGGAAATGCGCGAGCCCGGTGCCCAATACGCCAATATAAATGACCGCCAACAGCGACGGCGTTTGCAGCGG
Organism: Pseudolabrys sp.; assembly: GCA_036512915.1. GTDB lineage: Bacteria > Pseudomonadota > Alphaproteobacteria > Rhizobiales > Xanthobacteraceae > Pseudolabrys. Next base: position 4,855 of record DATBZY010000101.1, read on the forward strand.
CCAAAGCCGGGGATAGTGTTCGAACGCCAGCATGCCGACGCCGAGCAACAGGCAACCGAACAGAAGCTGCCAGGCCGCATTCGCCAGCGGCTCGACCGTGCTCTTCACCCATTTCATGTAAACGGTGGCGAAAGCCCAGCTCAGCGCGCAGCCGAGCGACCAAAACACCGAGGGCGGCAATCCGCCGGCGAACAGCGGCCATAGCAGGATCGTCAATCCGCTCACGCACAGTGCGAGCCCGATCAGCCGCGCCCCGTCGAGCCGCTCGTGCAGCATGAAGCGGCCGAGCAGCGCCGCCCAGATCGGCATCGAATAGGCAACGATCACCACCCGCGATGTCGCGCCGCCCAATTGCGCGAAGGCGGCGAACATATTGAAGGCAACGACATTGAAAAACCCCGCCACCACGATGGGCAGCCGCTGCCCGCGTGGCACGCGCAGATCGTGGCCGGTCAGCAGCGCCGCGGCAAACAGCGTTGCCGCGCCGATGCCGGCGCCGGAAAAACGCAGGCTCCAGGGCGGCACCTCGCGTAGCGCCACGGCCGCGCCGATCCAGTTGAAGCCCCAGGCAAAGGCCAGCAGCACGACCAGCAGCTTGGCCTTGCCGGCAACGTCTGCCTTGGCTTGCGCATGCGACATCGTGCCGTCGGTCCCGGTCTGGATTGAAATTCGTGGATGAGGTGGCCACCGATCCCGGGTTTACCCGAGATCGGCTATTTATGGGCATCGCAAGTCGTTCGCGCGCGCGGCAAGCTATAGCGGGTGTGCTCGCATGGCGAGGCATTCCAGCGATGCAAATTTGTGGCCCGCGCGGCAGGCCAGCACGGGCGCGCGCAAGGGCCGCCGTGTTGCACCGCGATTGCCGCTGTGTTAGCTAGCGCTCGATTTTGCGAGGGTTTCCGCGGGCCTCCGCGCCCTCCGCGCAGATCGGAATTCCCTCTTGGATTCCAATAGGTTGCGCCGCCCTTTTGCGACGGCGCCCGGCCTGTGAATGAAGTAAAGAAAACGAGCGTCCAGGTGGCAGGCAAAGACCCGATTATCTCCGGTATGGCTGGCCGTTACGCCAACGCCCTGTTCGCGCTTGCCCTCGACGACAACGCCGTCGATGCGGTCAAGCAAGACCTTGAGCAGTTCGACACCCTGATCGCCGGCAGCACCGATCTCAACCGTCTGGTGCGCAGCCCGGTGTTCGGCGCCGACGAGCAGCTGAAGGCGCTGTCGGCGATCCTCGCCAAGGCCGGCATCACGGGGCTCGCCGCCAACTTCCTGCGGGTCATCACCAGCAACCGGCGGCTGTTCGCGGTGCGCGACATGATCCGCGCCTATCGCGTGCTGGTCGCCCGCCATAAGGGCGAGGTCAGCGCCCAGATCACCGTCGCCGAGCAGCTCAGCGACAAGAATCTCGACGCGCTCAAGAGCGCGCTCAAATCGGTCACCGGCGGCAAGGAGATCGACCTGGACGTCAAGGTCGAGCCCGCCATCATCGGCGGGCTCATCGTCAAGGTGGGCAGCCGCATGGTCGATAGTTCGCTCCGCACCAAGCTCAATGCGATCAAGTTCGCGATGAAAGAGGCACGCTGATGGACATCCGCGCCGCAGAAATTTCCGCCATCCTGAAAGAGCAGATCAAGAACTTCGGCCAGGAGGCCGAGGTCTCCGAGGTCGGCCAGGTGCTTTCCGTCGGCGACGGCATCGCCCGCGTCTATGGCCTCGACAATGTGCAGGCCGGCGAGATGGTCGAGTTCGAGAACGGCGTCCGCGGCATGGCGCTCAACCTCGAAACCGACAATGTCGGCATCGTGATCTTCGGCAACGACCGCGAGATCATGGAAGGCCAGACGGTCAAGCGCACCGGCTCGATCGTGGACGTTCCGGTCGGCAAAGGTCTGCTCGGCCGCGTCGTCGATGCGCTCGGCAATCCGATCGATGGCAAAGGCCCGATCAAGGCCGACAAGCGCGAACGCGTGGACGTCAAGGCGCCCGGCATCATCCCGCGCAAGTCGGTGAACGAGCCGATGGCCACGGGCCTGAAGGCGATCGACGCGCTGATCCCGATCGGCCGCGGCCAGCGCGAGCTGATCATCGGCGACCGCCAGACCGGCAAGACCGCGATCGCGCTTGACACCATCCTCAATCAGAAGCCACTCAACGCGCAGCCCGACGAGAAGATCAAACTCTATTGCGTCTATGTCGCGGTCGGCCAGAAGCGCTCCACCGTCGCCCAGTTTGTGAAAGTGCTCGAAGAGCAGGGCGCGCTCGACTTTTCCATCATCGTTGCCGCCACCGCGTCCGATCCGGCGCCGATGCAGTTCCTGGCGCCGTTCTCCGGCTGCACCATGGGCGAATATTTCCGCGACAACGGCATGCACGCCGTCATCATTTATGACGACCTGTCGAAACAGGCCGTCGCCTATCGCCAGATGTCGCTGCTGCTGCGCCGCCCGCCGGGCCGCGAAGCCTATCCCGGCGACGTGTTCTATCTGCATTCGCGCCTGCTCGAGCGCGCGGCCAAGATGAACGACGACAATGGCGGCGGCTCGCTCACCGCGCTGCCGATCATCGAGACGCAGGCCAACGACGTGTCGGCTTATATCCCGACCAACGTGATTTCGATCACCGACGGTCAGATCTTCCTGGAGACCGACCTGTTCTACCAGGGTATCCGCCCGGCACTGAACGTCGGCCTGTCGGTGTCGCGCGTCGGCTCCGCCGCGCAGACTAAGGCGATGAAGAAGGTCGCCGGCCGCATCAAGGGCGAGCTCGCGCAATACCGCGAGATGGCCGCCTTCGCGCAGTTCGGCTCCGACCTCGACGCCACCACCCAGCGCATGCTCAGCCGCGGCTCGCGCCTGACTGAGTTGCTCAAGCAGCCGCAGTTTTCGCCGCTGAAGATGGAAGAGCAGGTCTGCGTGATTTATGCCGGCGTCAACGGCTATCTCGACAAGTTCGAGGTGGCGCGCGTGCACGCCTTCGAGCAGGGCCTGCTCACACTGCTGCGCACCAAACACGCCGATCTGCTCGGCAGCATCGGCAAGAGCGGCGATCTGTCCGAGGCCGATGCGACCAAGCTCAAGGGCGTGGTCGACGGCTACGCCAAGACGTTTACGTGATGATGGACGCGGCAACAGGAAGCGATCGGGACTAGCACGACATGGCCAGCCTCAAGGACATGCGCGTTCGTCTGGCCTCGACCAAGGCGACGCAAAAGATCACCAAGGCCATGCAGATGGTCGCGGCGTCCAAGCTGCGCCGCGCGCAGGTGGCGGCGGAAGCCGCTCGCCCGTTCGCCGAACGCATGGACCGCGTGCTCGGTAACATCGCGGCTGGCGTCGCCGGCAGCGATTCCGCGCCGCGCCTGCTCGCCGGCACCGGCGCCGACCGCGTGCATCTGCTCGTCGTCTGCACCGCCGAACGCGGCCTGTGCGGTCCGTTCAACTCGTCGATCGTGCGGCTCGCGCGCGAGAAGGCGAATGCAATGGCGAGCCAGGGCAAGGAGGTCAAGATCCTCTGCGTCGGGCGCAAAGGCGCCGATCAGCTTCGCCGTCAGTTTGAACGCCAGATCATCGAGATCGTGGAATTGCGCGGCGTCAAGCAGATGGGCTTCGCGCAAGCGCAAATGATTGCCGACAAGATTGTCGCGCGCTTCGACAACAACGAATTCGACGTCTGCACGCTGTTCTTCTCGCGCTTCAGATCGGTGATCGCGCAGGTCCCGACCGCCCAGCAGATCATTCCGCCGGTATTCGAACCGGCAAAGGTTGCCGGTCCTACCGCGGTCTACGAATCCGAGCCGGAAGAGGAAGAAATCCTCGCCGACCTGCTGCCGCGCAATCTGTCGGTGCAGGTGTTCCGCGCGCTCCTGGAAAATGCCGCGTCCGAGCAGGGTGCGCGCATGAGCGCGATGGATAACGCCACCCGCAATGCCGGCGAAATGATCCGCAAGCAGACGCTCACCTATAACCGCACGCGCCAGGCGATGATCACCAAGGAACTGATCGAGATCATCTCCGGCGCCGAGGCGCTCTGACGCCAGGACTTTAGTTTAAGAGGAACA
>DATBZY010000102.1:0-4103 GCA_036512915.1 Pseudolabrys sp.
CGGGCACCGTGATGTTCATCAAGCGCTCGCTCGCCTCCGGCTATGCCGGCATCGACAATCCGCTGTTCTATCGCGACAACACCATGATGCTGCTCGGCGACGCCAAGAAAATGACCGAGAGCATCGTCAAGGCGATGTAGCTCTCATCGTCATCGCCCGCGAAAGCGGGCGATCCAGTAAACACTGGCATGCGAAATTCCATCGCGCTGTCGCGACTACTGGATGCCCCGCTTGCGCGGGGCATGACATTCAGAGTCTGGAAAACAGCATAGCGATATCTGAAGCGCGCGGCGCTAGTTCGCCGCTTCCACCGGCATCGGCACCGAGCAGTGCATGCGCACGCCGTCCGGCTGGTAGTCGATTCTGGCCTTGGCCTGGATCTGCCCGGGCAGCACGAAATCCAACAGCCGCGAGCCGAAGCCTTGCCGCTCCGGCGGGGACACCGTTGGCCCGCCGCTTTCCACCCAATCGAAATTGAGTGTGCGGCGCGTAGCCTCGATGGTCACGCTCCAGGCGACGTCGACCTTGCCGTCATGCACCGACAGCGCGCCGTGTTTGGCGGCATTCGTGGTGAGCTCGTGCATCGCCATGCCGAGCGATACCGCAAGCTGGGACGACAGATAGACTTCCGGGCCGCTCAGCGTGATCCGCCCCTCGCTGCCATCGTCGAAGGCAGCGAGCTCGTTGTGCAGGATGTCGCTGAACGCAACGGCACGTTCCTCGTCGGTGAGCAAGCGATGGGTCTTGGCCAGCGAGGCGATGCGCCCGATCAGCGCGGTCTTGAAGTCCTCGATGGTTTCGGCGGAGCGCGCGGTCGAGACCATGATCGCCTGCACGGTGGCGAGCGTGTTCTTCACGCGGTGATGCAGCTCGCGCACCAGCAGCGCCTGCTGCTCCTCGGTGCGCTTGCGCTCGGTGATGTCCACCAGCATGTTGACGGCGCCGACCAGCTTGCCGGACTCGTCGTGCAGCGGCGTCGGATAGGGAATGAACGGCACGCGGGTGCCGTCGGGGCGTTCGGCGGTGGCCTCGACGCCGCGCACCAGCCGGTCTTCCTTCAGCGCAATGGCCATCGGGCACTCGGCGTGCGGCATTGGCGTTCCGTCCGGCCAGAACAGCTTCCACGAGCCGCACCATTCGCTGCTGCCGAGCGGCGGCCGATGGCCCCACAGTTCGGCGGCGGCGTCGTTGTAATAGGTGAGGCGGCCAGTGGCGTCGGTGGTGTAGATGGCGGCGGGGAGGGCGTCGAGCAGCTCGCGGCCCCGGCGTTCGCGCGCGCACAGCATCGCCTGCGCGCGCGGCGACCCGTCGATCGGCACGACGTTTTTGTCGGCCGGGCCCTCGGTGCGCGCCGCCACGGCGCGCTCCATCGCGCTTTCCAGGAAGCCCCCCAGCTTGTCCATCTCCGACCCCGAATCCACGCAATACGCAGGTACAATGATCCCAGAGACCATTCGCGTGCAAGAAAGCCCTTCCCACCACGCCAACGCCCAGGCCTGCATATGGTTGCGCGAAAAGATGAATTTTCCGCCGCTTTGCCGATTTTTCCTTAATAAATTCAATACCTCGGGCCGGGGCGGCCGGGAATCGAGCCGCACCTGACCCACGTGTTATGAGAGCGCCATGAGCGTGCTGAAATGGCTGGTGATCGCTGCCGTCCTGGGCTACGGCGGCCTGCTGGCGCTGATGTACGTGTTTCAGCGCGCATTGATGTATTTCCCCGATGCAACGCACACGCTGCCCGCATCCGCCGGTTTGCCGCAGGCGGACGAGGTCCTGCTCACCAGCGATGACGGTGAAAAGCTGATCGCCTGGTACGTGGCCCCGCGCGCGACCAAGCCGGTGGTACTGTATTTCCAGGGCAATGCCGGCGCCTCGAACCTGCGCGCCGAGCGCTTCAGCTGGCTGACCGCCGACGGCACCGGGCTGCTGGCGCTGTCCTATCGCGGCTATGGCGGCTCCACCGGCAAACCGAGCGAGGACGGGCTGATGCGCGACGCGCGCGCGGCTTACGACTTCGCCGCCGCGCGCTATCCGGCCAAGCGTATCGTGCTGTGGGGCGAGTCGCTCGGCACCGCGGTCGCCATCGCGCTTGCCGCCGAGCGCGCGGTCGCCGGTGTGATCCTCGATGCGCCGTTCACGTCCGCCGCCGACGTCGGCGCCGCCGCCTATCCGTTCGCGCCGGTGCGCTGGCTGATCAAGGACACCTTCCGCTCGGACCAGCGCATCGCGCGCGTGTCGGCACCGCTCCTGCTGCTGCACGGCGAGCGCGATAGTATCATCCCCATTGCGTTCGGCGAGCGGCTGTTTGCGCTGGCGCGCGAGCCCAAGCGCATGGTCCGCTTCCCGCAAGGCAACCATGCCGATCTCGACGACCATGGCGCCGCGAAAGTGGTGAAGGAATTTCTGGCGGAGCGCGCGGAGTAGCCGTCGCATTGGACAAATTCAGCGCCCGCCGAATATGATGAATTGAATTCGTTTCGCGCCGGGGGACTTAGGCGATGCTATTCAATGTCTGCAACTGCGTGTCGGCCTCGTCGCTGGCCGCGAGCTACGGCCCGCTCTGCGCCGGCGGCGCCGGCTTCGTCTCGGCGGTGATCGCAACGCTCGCCGCCATCGCCAAGACGGCGCCGGCGAAAACGCTGCGGGGCGCGGTGCCGGAGGTGGACCGGCTGGCGGTGCGCATGGTCACCGACAACATCGTCATCCAGTTCGTGCCGACCGAAAAGCGCGACGGTCTCACCATCGAGCGCAAGAGCGGAAATACCAGCCCCGACAAGCCGCCGCGCACGATCCTCAACGGCGAATGGGGCCTCGCCATGCACGCGGAATCAAAGCGCGGGTCGGAGACCCGCCACGTGCTGATCGATTTCGGCTATACGCCGGAAGTTCTGCTCAACAACATGGCGATCCTCAAGGTCGATCCATCGAGGTTCGACGCGATCGTGCTCAGCCACGGCCATTACGATCATTTCGGCGGCATGGTCGGCTTCCTCAACGCCACCAAGGGCGCGCTCAAGGCGAAGCTGCCGTTCTACGTCGGCGGCGAGGATTGCTTCTGTCTGCGCCGCAATCCGGGCGGCAATTTCGGCGCGCTCGACCGCCAGGCGATCCTGGACGCCGATCTCACGCTGATGATGGCGACCGAGCCGGCGATCGTCGCCGACCACGCCTTCACCACCGGCCGCATCGGGCAGACCTCGTTCGAGACGCCGTTGCGGGCGACCGATGAGATCCTCGGAATTTTCGACGGCTTCGGCTGTTTCCCGGAGAAAATGCCGGCGGCGAAGAACATCGGCGGCTATATCCCCGACGATTTCGAGCACGAGATCGCCACCACCTACATGATCAAGGACAAGGGCCTGGTGGTGCTCACGTCGTGTAGTCATCGCGGCGTGATCAACACGGTGCGCCAGGCCAAGCTTGCCGCCGGCATCGACAAGGTGCACGCCGTGATCGGCGGCTTCCACGTCGTGCCGCCGCTCGGCGACGATTACGTCAACAAGACGATCGAAGAGTTCCGCGAGCTCGATCCGGATTATCTGATCACGGCGCATTGCACCGGCGACCGGTTCTACGATCTCGCGCGCTCAGCGCTCGGCGACAAGGTGATCCACTCGGCCGTCGGCAACCGCTTCGTCTTTGACGCGAATTAGAACGTCGGCGGGCCGTGGCCGAACGTGCCGGCCCCAAAAAGCAATAGCGCGGGCGTTTTAGAGCCCGCGCCACATATCAATTGAAACCCGTTCCGAAAAGCGTCGGCTTAGAAACGCGGCGGGCCGCTACGGCCGCGGCCACCCGGACCGCCCGCACCACCAGGACCAGCGGCGCCGGGAACAATGCGCGGCTTCATCGGCAACAGGCCCTCGCGCTGCATCTTCTTGCGCGCCAGCTTGCGGGCCCGGCGGATCGCTTCCGCCTTTTCCCGCGCCTTCTTTTCCGACGGTTTTTCGTAATGGCCGCGAAGCTTCATCTCGCGGAAAATGCCCTCACGCTGCATCTTCTTTTTGAGCGCCTTGAGGGCCTGGTCGACATTGTTGTCGCGAACGAGAACTTGCACGCGTGCTCCTTCGTTGTTGCTCGGACGGGTTTTTAGTCAAAAG
>DATBZY010000103.1:0-9327 GCA_036512915.1 Pseudolabrys sp.
CCAGATCCGGTAAAGCCACACCCAAAGCAACCGATCTGTGGAGAAAAGTTGAAGCCGACCTTTATGCTGCCGCCGCAGCACGGCCACCTGATGCCGAAGGGCGACGAGCTCAAGTTCCAGGTCGGCGCGGCTACGAAGGCGCACGACGAGATCGCGAAGGCGCTCAACGAGCCCTCGATAAAGGCTAGGGTGAAGCAACTCGGCGCCGATCCGATGCCGATGAAGCCCACCGAGTTCGAAGCGTTCTTGAAGGCCGAGACCGCGTCCAACGCCACGTTGATCAAGGCCGCCGGCATCAAGCCGAATTGAGGGGTGCCCTTATTGAACCTTCATCCCGATCGCGCGGGTGGCGGCGCCTCACTGCGCCCGCTTGGCCGCGATGAAGGCCGCGAACTGCTCGGGCAAACCGGGATCGGAATGCACGCCGAGCCGGGCGATGATCGCTCTCGCCTCCGCGCTCGCCAGGCCCTCGCTGACCGAGGCATTGAGCTTGCCCACGATCGCCTCCGAGGCGAGGACGGAACGACGCCGGTACTCGCGGTCGTCATCAACGCCATTGTCGATGCGCTGTCGGAATTCGGCGTCACCCACGTGGAAATGCCGGCGACGCCCGAACGGGTCTGGCGGGCCATTCAAGACGCTCAACTCAAGCAACGAGGTATGCCATGACCGACGCGATCCGCGCAGAACGCAAGGGCGGGGTGTACGCGATCACTTTGAACCGGCCCGAGGCCGGAAATGCGGTTTCGGATTCGATGATCGTTCAGCTGGGGGATCATCTGGAAGCGGTCGATTCGACTGTGCGTGTGATCACGATCGAAGGTGCCGGATCAGACTTCTGCGTCGGGCGAGAGCCACCGCCCCCTGACGCGCCGCGCAAGCAGATGGAGGCGCTCGAACTCCGCCGCGCCCATGATATCGTGTATCGAGTCTATGGCTTGGTGCGACACTCGCGCGTTCCGGTCGTTGCGATGGTGCGCGGGCGGGCGCTGGGCTTCGGTTTTGCGCTTGCCGCCGTCGCCGACATCACGATCGCCGCCGATAGTGCAACGTTTCAAATCCCTGAATTCGCGCATAACATCATGCCGACTATGGTGATGTCTGCTCTGATCGACCGAGTGCCGTTGAAAGCGCTTATGCATCGCGTATATACTGCGGAAGCCTTCGGCGCCGAGGAGGCTTTGAGAATCGGTGCGATTAGCGCGGTTAAGCCCGCCAGCCAATTAGACAACGCGCTCAAGTCGTTGCTTGAACAATTGCTCGCGGCCCCAACGCCAGCGTTGCTGGCGGTTAAAGAATTCGCACGCAATGCGCAAGCCATCGATATCAATAAAGCCGTGGAATATGCGCGGGCACTGCATGCAGTGATCAACACCTCGAGCGAGATGCGGCGTGGTTCGAAAATCGAGGGTATGGACTGATGATCTCACTTCTCGCGTACAATCGTTTCGGTTGCGGTCTTGTGTGTACCGAGAACCTGTCCTTTCCGAAAATGTGATCCGGCCTGGATTCACGTCGTGCGGTAGAATCATCGCATCATTCGGATCGATGTTTGCGATCCTGTACGCGCTGTCCAACGATCTGGCGCCATCGTGACGAACCGGTTTACCTCCAGCTACGAATAATGATCCGGTCGCACGGTTGGCAAATCCCAACCGTGCAAATTGCGGAAGCAGCAGTGCAGCGGCATGTACGCGATACTCTTGTCATCGCGGATGCGCTGGCGATTATTCCGCGACGCCACTCGATCGGCTCACGGGCAAGGATGCGCCTGCCCGTCGAATCCGATGTAGGTTCCGGTGGAGGGGTTGTAGGACTTGAACCGGCGCATGCAATAGGCGACCGCCTGGTCGCTGTCGTCCTCCTGCTGGACAGCTTCGTTCTGCTGCCGGACAGCTTCGTTGGCAATTATACCACCGATGACCCCGCCAACGATGCCGGCCGCGACGCCTGCCCCAACATCGCCTCCACCACCGCGTCTATGTTGGACCTGAATTAGCATGTTATCCTGCTGAGGCTGTGCAACGGAGGTGATTGATCCCACTGTCGCGCCCAGCGGCACAGCTGCGGCTGGGCTCAGCCAAGCAAAAGCAGAGGCGCTTAGCAGCGCCGCGGTCAAGGTCAGGGTTCTCAATTTCATAGCACCGCTCCTTCTTGGAAGAACACACCAACGTGCTCAGCGAAGAAGTTACATTGTTTCCGGTCCGACGCCTAATGGCGCAGATGGGGCAATCGCGCCGGATTTTCGATGTCTACGTCGAGTCCGCTATTCTCCCAATCGCTGCCATTATATCGCGCTGCAATAACTGACGCGTTGTGCCAACAGGCGACAGAGCAGATCGTGACGTTGCTTCGTCAGATTGAAGTCTCGATGGCGCAGGGCAAACCTACGCCAGTGGCTTGCCGGGATGCCGGCATATCGCAGCAGAACTACGCGATGAGCTGCTGAACGGAGAAATCCTCTACAGCCTGAAAGAGGCGAAGATTGTCGTCGAGCAATGGCGGAAGCACGACAACACGGTCAGACCGCATTCATCGCTCGGATATCGGCCACCGGCGCCGCAGACGATGAACGCGTTCCTGACACCACTAGATCAGGCCGGACAAGCACTAAAAGGGAGACGGACCTCCCGCTGCAAACAACAAGATCATCATTGACATCCATTTTCCGAATGTAATCAGATCAACAATCAGTGTCAGCGTCATTAATATCACGAGATTAATGACAATCTTTTGGACGGGCCTTATTAAGAGGAACTGACGCAAAACAAATTCACCAAAAAGCAGTACAAACAGTGCAGCTACAAAGGCTAACATAAACCGCACAACGCCTACGAACGCAACGGCACCGCTGCCAGACAAAGCAGCAAGTCCAACATAAAAAAAAGCCAAAAAATTATTTGGTCCTATTGGGACGAACAATCCGACCAAGTCACCCAAAAACGTGCCCCTTGGATAACCTCCTGGAATTTTTGTAACCGCATCGGTTTGTAAAACTAGAAAACTGTACACAGCAGTGAGGGCAACCAACCACACATCCAAACGAAGGAAAATCTGCCACCACTTATTCCGGCCGCTGCCGAGCCTCGTCACCATAAGAGCTGGCTCCGTTTGTCTGCACAGCTTTTCGGGGTTGATAAGTGGAACGTCTGCCGGGTTCAGGCCGCCGCGATCTGCGGTACCCAGTTGAAGTAGGCCTGATCCGGCGTCGGCCGGTCAAGGCTCGAAAGCGGCCTGCGGGTATTGTAGAAGCCGAAGTAGCTGCCGATCGAGATGCGGGCTTCGGCGGACCGGAGTGACGGCCTCACAAAGGAGCTTGACAATGCTCCGCCGTGAAAAACGACACCCGCTCGCGAGCGGGTAGCGCCTGCTATCGCGCGGCGGCCCCCGCCGCGGGCTGATGAACTTGCGCCACGGGCGGCGTCTCTGCCGCCGGGGGCTCGTAGCTCAGCGCCTGCACCGGATCGATCAGACCGGCGCCGGTCTCGTTGTCCGCCGCGGTGGAGAGCGTCTTGGCGCTGCCGGCGAGGACCGCGCGCACATCCTCGGGCGTGAGCTCCGGCCGCTTTTCCAGCATCAGGGCGATCACGCCGCTGACATGGGCGGCGGCGACCGAGGTGCCGGTGGTGAGCTGGTAGATGCCGCCGGGCGCCGGCACCATGATGTCGACGCCGGGGGCGGCGATGGCGATGTAGTTGCCGCGATTGGCCATGGCGAACGGCTTGTCGGAATAGTCGGTCGCGGTAACGGCGATCACGCTCGGGTCGGCGGCCGGATAGAGCGGCGGTGATTTTGGACCGGCATTGCCGGCCGCCGCCACCAGCACGATGCCCTTGTCGTAAGCCTCGCGCAGTTTGCGCTCCATCATCACGTCGTAGGGGCCGGCAAAGCTCATGTTGATGATGCGCACGCCGCGCCGTACGGCGTAATCGAGGCCTTTGAGGATCTGGAAGCTGGTGGCTTCCGCGCCCGCGCGCTTGTCGTCGAACGCTTTGATGGCGACGATGCTTGCGTCCGGCGCGACCCCGAGCAGGCGAGACTTGGCGACGATGGCACCGGCCATGCCGGTGCCGTGGGTGTGCGGACGGCTGGGTTGGCCTGAGGGGTCGAAGTGCTCGGCGATGGCGCCCTCCAGGTCGGGATGGTGCTCGTCAATTTCCGAGTCGATCACGGCAATCGAGACGTTGCGCCCGCGCGCAAGCCGATGCACCTCGCCGAGATGCAGTCTTTCGATTACATATTGGCCCGGATCGCCGTCCGGCAGCACGCGCGGCGGCAGGCTTGTCGGCGCCGGCGCGTTCTGGTCGAGCTGGTACACGTAATTCGGCTGGGCCGCGGCGACGATGCGATTCCGCTCAAGCTGGCGGATCACGTCGCGCACGTCGCGGCCGTCGGACGCGCGGAATTGATAGAGGGTGCGGCCGGCGGCATCGAAGCCGTGCGTGGCGACCATGGCGACGCCGAGCTGGCGGGCGACAGTCTCGACCTGGGCGCGCGGTACCGTGTTGGCGATCTGCACCACGACCTCGTTCGACACGAAGCGGACCTCGCCGCGCGGCGGCACACCGCTGTAGCTCATCTCGTGACGGGTGCGGCCGATCCCGAGTCCCGGCGGCGGCCCAGCGCTGCGCGGCGGAGCGACGAGGTAACGCTGGCGCATCGCGGTCCATGCCGGACTGCCGCCGAACCGGCCCGCGCCCCGCGGCAGCGTCGCCGTCGAACGCGGCAACGCCACTCCCGGACGGGGCAGCGCCCCCCCAGGACGTGGCAGGGATGACTGCCGTAACCGGGCGGCCGGATCGCGCGCATTGGCACCGCCGAGCGGCGGCGCCCCGGTGTTCTGGCGCGGCGACGTGAGCGGCGTGCGGCTGTTCAGCGCCGGGGCTCCGCCGCCCGGCGGCAGCGCCGCCGAACGCGACGCGCCGCCCGGAAGCGCGGGTCCCGGCGCGATCCTGCCCGGCGCGGTCGCGGCACCCGGTACATTGACGTTGGCGCCGAACGGCGGCCGCGTACCGATATTCAGATTTGTCGGCAGCGACAGCGTCCGCCCACCGATATTCAGATTTTGCAGCAGTGGCGGCGTCGCCGTCCGCGCCGGCAAGGATGGAGCGGCGGCGGCCGGCAGGCGACCGGCCGGCCGGGTGCCGATCGCGCGACCCGGCGGCACGCCCCGCGGCGGAATGCGCGCCGCCGCGGGCGGCTTCACCGGTTTGACGGCCTTGGCGGCGGGACGCGCGGGCGCCGGGTTCGCCTGCGGATCGGTCGTCTGCGCGGAGGCGACGGTCCAGGTCACGGCGACGAAAAGCGCCGCCATCGACAGCAACCGGAGCGAGAGCGACTTGTCTACGTGCATGGCAGGGCCCGCAGCCTAGAGCGCGATTAGCAAAAGTGGACACCGGTTTTGCGCAAGCAAGCAAGCCTGCGCAGATTGCGTGACTTTACACCAAATCCCTGAAAGCGCGACTCCTTCGACGGTTTCCAAATCAGCTGGTCTCTGATTCAACGTGGCGAACGAGGGAGGTTCGTCATGTCGGTTCCGGTCCCGCTTCCGGGAGATTTCGATGCAGCGCGGCTGCGGCGCTGGTGAAGACACTCAACAAGCAACTGGGACACGGAAGAGAGGCGGCGGAGTAGCTCTTAAGCCCCCGTCACCGCTTCGCCCGCTTTTCAACGTCCGACTTGTCCAGGATCGACTGCACGTGGCGGATGACGTAGTCGGCGACGATGGCGTGCGCCTCCGCGGTCGGATGGATCGCGCCGCTGTAGAGTCCAGCATAGGCCGGCTGCAGGATGTCGAACAGCATCGTCCCTTCGCGATGCGTATTCGCGAGCAGGAAGGCATCGTTCGGCGTGCGGAACAGACGCCAGCGGTGCGCATAGGGCAGCGTCGCCGCCGGTGAATAGGGCTTGAACTCGTCCCCCGTAGGCGTCTTACGCGGGATGCGCATGGCGATGCCGTCGGCGAACGCCCGCTTGGGATCGCGTGCGCACATGCCGCGCTTGGGGAACTCGAGGATATGGTCGGTCACCAGGGTGAATCCGGTGCCGGTGCCGGTTGCCAGGCCCGCCGGGCAGCTGTGTCCTGCGGTGCTGGTGATGCATTCCAGCCGCGCGAGCAGATCGCGCAAGAAGTCGGCCGTCTCCTTGAGGCGCTGCTGGTTGAGCTCCAAACCGGGATGCACGTCCATTCCGAGCGTCGGCTGCGAGCCGCACAACGCGTCCGTTTCGTCGAATTGGATCGGCTCATAAGACGACTGCAGCACCCGCGCGGGCGCAACGCCGAAACCCTCGGCGAGCGCGTCCTTGACCGCCTTCATCCGCTCGTCGAGGGCTTCGAGATAGACGCGCGCGACTTGCGGGCTAAAACGGATCTGTCTGCCGATCCAGGCTGCGATCGGCGCGATGTCGCCGGCGCTCTCAGTCATGGCATAGGCGGCGAGCGCACCGAAGCCGACGTCATTGCCGCCGACCGACATCAGCACGAGGTCGATCGGTCGCTTGCGCAGTTGCGGCGGACACCAGGTCTTGGTGATCCGGCGCATCTCGATCTGGGTGCTGCCCTGGGCCCACAGCGGCAGCATGTAGCTGGCGCTCTGCGAGCGCGCCGCTGCCCCCCGCGGCAGATCAGGTCGGCCAACTGGTCGAATTGGGCGCGCACCTTGGCCGCGCTCGGATCGCTGAATCCCTCGCGCGCGTCCATCTCAAGGAACAGACCCTCGGATACTTCCGCCCCGGAGCAAGTGAAGCTCGCCAGCGTGACCGAGCGGTGCCGATTCTCCAGCGCTAGCTCGATGCCGACGCGGAACGGATAGCCATATTGCGAACGGTGACAATCGCGGCTGAGCCAGCGAGCGGCGGCCTTGTCGAAAGCGGCTTGGAAATCAAGCGAGGAGAGTTTGTAAAAGCGCTCCGCCGCCTCGTCGTCCATGTAGCGTCGCGGCAGTACCTTCGGATTGTACTGGTCATCGCTCCCAGCAAGGCCGAATTTCGGCGTCACGTTGCCTAGGGTCGGCGGCTTCGTGTCGACTTGCGCCGCGATTTCGTCGCGCAGCAATTTCGGTTCATAGACCATCTCGCGACTGGGGCTGAATTGGACGGGGCGATCCGGATTGCTCTCGCCCGAGGCGAACGAATCACCCAGCGCCACGATGAATATATCCTCGACCACGACCTCGCGATCGACCAGTTCGTGGCCGTCGGGCAGCTTGACCGTCACCGACACGCCGGAATGGGCGCGGTCGAGTGCATAGGGAACGCGCGCGATGGTCAGCTTGTCCTTGCAGGCGAGCTTCTTGGCCTCTGCCTTGCCGCCCGGTTTGCGCGGCTGCCGGGTCCACAGGCAATCGCCGGTGACGCCGGCGAGCTGGCCGGGCGCGATCTGGATCGCGACCGTGTGTGCCTCCGGTAGAACGTAGTCCTCCTTCGCCGTGCCCCAGGAATATTTGCGGTCGCAGACAACGGAATAACGACGCGGACGTCCATCGCTCTCGTAGCAGGTCTCACCAAGGGTCTGCGCGGCCCAGCCGAGCCGGCTTGGCGCATAACGCGCGCGCGCCGTCGCCGCGCAGGTATCCGGCGTCGAGGCGTCTTTGCAATCCGGATCGTTGAGGCGGCGCTCGGTGCGCCAGATGATGTCTGCCGGCAGCGGTCCGGTGGGATCGCCGCGCACCGCGTTGAACGCGGCCTCATGCAGCGCGAATGAGCGGGTGGGCTTGAAGAAGCGGAACGGATTCTCGACCTGCCAGATTAGGTCTGCGGCCTGACCGGAACCTGCACCGAAACTGGCGAGAATGGTGATGAGCCAAGCGGTCGTCGCGAGCGCTTTTCGACGCATAGCTCCCCTCCGCCGCTTCCCCACCAGGAGACAATGATCCGACATTCTCCAGATGACCATGGTTCCGCGTGAACGATAGCACTCTGCCGAGGTGCGAGGAAGCATAAGGCGGCGTCCGCACGGCTTCGGGAGTTGGTCGTGGCCCGGACCATTCCCGAGAAGCCGATTTGGTGCGTTTCCTCGTCATTTGGACACACTTGCCGCCCTTGTTTCACTTATCGGATGGCGGCCTGTGGCGCACAGACTCTTCATTCCGCCATTTGCTCACGTCGCGGTCGGTGACAGTACGGGCTTGATCAAATCCCCGAGATCGGGTTCGCCGCAATGAGACAACACGATGTCGCGCACCTCATCGCGCAGCCGCAACACTGACCTGAAATCTGTACCCGACGGCATAACCGGCTCCCCGATCTCGATGTTGATCGCAGTGTGCCTGGGGAACCATTGGTCGCTGCGCAGCATCGATCGCGTCCCGCGGATGACGCCCGGCAGAATGGGAAGGTTCGCCTCGGCGGCCACCTTGAACGCGCCGAGATAGAAGCCGGAAAGCCCCGCCCTCCGGGTGAATGTCCCCTCCGGGAAGAAAACCATTATACGGCCCTGGCGTGCGAGCGCGATCAACGCCTCAGCATCCGTGAGGCTGCCGGAGACATCATAGCGCTCGACAAACGGGATGCCGAGACGCCGCAGAAGCAGGCCTGCAATGAACTGCCCGGACAATTCTTGCTTGGCAACGAACGCCGGCTCGCCCGGGAGAACCGCAGTGAGGACGAGAGAATCGATGTAACTGGAGTGATTGAACACCAGCATCGCGCCTCGGCTTGGAATACGGTCGATGCCGATGGTCGCGACCGGGATTCCCATCGCCGCAAGCGCCCCGCGGCCAATCCACCTGAGCGCAGACCAGCGCCAAGCCACGCGCGGCAGGATAAGCACGGCGAGCGATCCCAACAGGAACGCACCGGCAAGTGTCACCCACCACCAAGCCGCGTACAATGTTTCGCGCGACAATCGCGCCAAGAGCCTGGTCTGTGGACCGATCGCAGACAGCGCCAAGCGTAAAAGCTGCCACCACAAGGCGCGCTGCATCGGGCCGATGTGGCCGCTCTCGTAGAGCGCCTTGGCCGCGCTGCGGCGGATCTTGCCGCTTGATGTCTTTGGCACGGTGCGCGGCGGTGCGAGCACGACTTCGTCCGGTGGTGTGCCCGCGATGTCGGTCGTGATCTCGTGTGCACGCGCCTGCAGCTTCGCGCGCGCCGCCGGGTCGGTTTCGCGCGTTTCGGCCAGGACGACGACGCGCTCGGTGCCCGAGGCCCGATCAGTCACGCCGAACACCCTTGCGGATGCCTGGAATGTCGGCCACGGCCTCCTCGATTTCCTGCGGGTAGAGGTGTCGACCGGCGCGAATGATGATGTCCTTGATGCGGCCGGTGATGTAGACGTCGCCTCCGGCCATATACGCGCGGTCGGCGCTGTCGAGCCAACCATCGTGA
>DATBZY010000104.1:0-9328 GCA_036512915.1 Pseudolabrys sp.
GCATGCCGGCATCATCGAGCCCGGGCATTTCCGCTTCACCGCCAATGGCGAGCACGTGGTGCGGCTGGAGCAGCGGCTCGGCTATGTGCACAAGGGCATCGAATCCTTGATGCAGGGCGCCACGCTCGATGCGGCGGCGCGACTGGCCTCCCGCACCTCCGGCGACAGCACGGTTGCCTATGCCTTCGCGTTTGCGCAAGCCGCCGAGGCCGCGTTGCAGGTGAAGGTGCCGCCGCGCGCAATTTACTTGCGCGCGCTGATGGCCGAGCTCGAGCGCCTCGCCAATCATTTCGGCGACATCGGCGCCATCTGCAACGATGCGTCGTTTACCCTGATGCATGCGCAATGCGGAATTCTGCGCGAGCGCACGCTACGCGCGGCCGCGGCCTGCTTCGGCCACCGGCTGATGATGGATGCGATCGTGCCCGGCGGCGTCGCAGGCGACATCGCGGCCGACGGCGTCGCGCAGCTGCAAGGCTTGCTGGCCGACATTCGCCGCGTGTTCCCGCGCCTGATCGAACTCTACGACAACACCGCCTCGTTGCAGGATCGCACCGTCACCACCGGCATCGTGCGCCCCGAATTCGCGCGCCAGTTCGGCGCCGGCGGCTATGTTGGGCGCGCCGCCGGCCGCGCCTTCGACGCGCGCCGCAGCCTAAGCTATGCGCCCTATGGCGATCTCGCCTTCGACGTGCCGGTGCTGGACGCCGGCGACGTCAATGCGCGGGTGTGGATCCGCATTCGCGAAGTCGAGCAGAGCCTGTCGCTGATCGATCAGATTCTCAGCCGCCTGCCGACCGGCAAAATTCAAAGCCCGATCGAATCCAACGCCAAGATTTGCGAAGGCCTCGGCCTGGTGGAAGCCTTCCGCGGCGACGTTCTGATCTGGCTGCGGCTCGACGGCCAAGGCCGCATCGAGCGCTGCCATCTGCGCGATGCGTCCTGGTTCCAGTGGCCGCTGCTAGAAGCCGCGGTCGAAGGCAACATCGTGGCGGATTTTCCGCTCTGCAATAAGTCGTTCAACTGCTCGTATTCGGGGCATGATCTTTAGGGCTCACTGATGCGCAGGACGCTGTTCGAAGGTTTCACCCACGGCCCGCTCACCGAGCCGGCGCCTAAGCCCGACGCGGCCGGCCTCGCCGAGCTCGCGGCGAGCGTGCACCGCGCCGCCCGCGCCCGGCTCGGGCGCTCGCTCTCCATTCGCCACGTCGATGCCGGCTCCTGCAATGGCTGCGAGCTGGAAATCCATGCGCTCAGCAATGCGTTCTACGATCTCGAACGCTTCGGCTTACGTTTCGTGGCTTCGCCGCGTCACGCCGACGTGCTGACGGTGACCGGTCCGGTGACCAAGAGCATGCGCGAGGCTTTGCTGCGCACCTACAACGCCATGCCCGATCCGAAATGGGTGGTGGCGATCGGCGGCTGCGCCGTCGACGGCGGCCTATTCGCCGGCAGCTATGCGGTCGAAGGTGGCGTCAACGACGTGGTGCCGGTCGATCTCACGATTCCCGGCTGCCCGCCCAATCCTAAGGCGTTGCTTGCGGGCCTGTTGGCATTGTTGCAGAACGCCGCCTAGCAGATTCAAGGAGTTGAAATGCCGGAAGCCGTCGTTCGCGGAATTCACATCAATTACGAAGTCATCGGCAGTTCCGGCCCCTGGATCGCACTGACGCCGGGTAGCCGCCGGTCTTACGGCGAACTGGTCGACCTGTCGAAGGCGATCGCGTCTTCAGGCTATCGCGTTCTGCTGCACGACCGCCGTAATTGCGGCGCGTCGGATGTCGCCTTCGATGGATCGGGCTCGGAACACGAAATCTGGGCCGACGATCTGCATGCGCTTGGCCAAGCGCTTGACGCGTTGCCGATCTATGTCGGCGGCTCTTCGGCTGGCGCGCGGCTCGCCATCCTGTTTGCGATCAGACATCCACAAGCGCTGCGCGGCATGCTGCTCTGGCGCGTGACCGGCGGCCAGGAGGCGGTCGACCGGCTGGCCGAGAATTACTACGGGCAATTCATCAGAATTGCGCGCGCCGGCGGCATGCAAGCGGTCTGCGCGAGCGAACACTTCAGTGAATGCATCAAGGCGCGGCCGGGAAACCGCGACCGGCTGATGCGGACCGATCCGGAACAATTCATCAAAGTCATGACCTGCTGGCGCGAGCGTTTCCTCGAATCGGCGAGCCTGCCGATCGTCGGCGCGACCGAGGCGGATCTGCGATCGATCAGGGCGCCGGCCTGCCTGATCGCCGGCAACGACGTCATTCACACGCCGGCGACGGCGCGCAAGGCCGCCGGTCTCATTGCCAACAGCGAACTGCACGACGACGTAGTCGAAAAGCGCGTCGACGACAAGCTGCTGAAGGAATGGGACCGCAAGGAATGGCGCGACGCCGAACCGCGCATCGCGCAGATCTTCTCGGCATTTCTGAAGCGCGCCGAAAGCGGCAAGCCGCCGGCCTGATTCACGCATCTGTCTATAACGGAAGGAAGCCGCGATGAGTCTGCAAATTCGCCGGGTCGTCACTGGCCATGACGCCAAGGGACATGCCAAAGTCGAAGTCGACGAGATCGCGAAGAACGTGATCTCCAACCGACCGGGCGCGTCATCCTGCGTGGTTTGGTCGACCAAGGGTTTCCCGGTCGACAACGACGGCTTCGAGGACCCTACCACCGGCTCGTTCAAAACGACGGTCGAAGGCGGCAGCGTGTTCCGTATCGTGCGCTACGAGCCGGGGGTCACCCCGCGCAATCACCGCACCGACTCGATCGACTATGCCGTCGTCATCTCCGGCGCGATCGAGATGGAGCTCGACGACAAGGTGGTGGTCAAGCTCAAGGCCGGCGACGTGCTGGTGCAGCGCGGCACCATCCACAAATGGGTCAATCGCGGTACCGAAGCCTGCGTCATCGCCTTCGTGCTGATCAGCGCCCAGCCGGTGACGGCCGCAGGCCAGCCGCTGCACGCGGTCGGTTAGTCTTGCCTCAATTGGGCTCGATGCCCGCGGCCTTCACCGCCTCGGCCATCTGCTCGACTTCCTTGCGGAAAAACGCGGCCGTCTCGGCCGCATTGCGGTTGTCCGGGACGTAGCCATCGCGCTCCATGACGCTGGCCACCGACGGAACCTGCAAAGCCTGTCGGATGGCGACATTGAGCTTATCGACGATCTCCTTCGGCGTCTTGCCGGGCGCGAAGAACATGCCCCATGAGCCCATCGGCGCGAAGCCGGGCAGCACGTCCTTCATCAGCGGCACGTCGGGGAACGGCGGGAACGGTTTGCTGCCGGTAAAGGCAAGCGCGCGTATGCGTCCGTCCTTGAGCAGACCCATGGTCGAGGGCGGCGACACGATCATCCCCTGTACGCTGCCGCCAAGCAGCGCGGTCATGACTTCCGATGCGCCTTTGTACGGCACGTGCTGCATGGAAATGCCGGCTGCCTTACTGAATTTCTCGGTCGCAAGGTGAAGAATGTTGCCGACGCCCGGCGTGCCGTACAACACGCGCTCCTTCTTGGCGTGTGCGATGAATTCCTGCACGCTCTTGATCGGAGAGTTTACATCGACCAGCATCAACAACCCGTCGAGGATGCCGACGCTCGCCACCGGCTCCAGGTCGGTGAGCATGTCGTAGCCGAGGTTCTTGTAGATGTAGGGCGTCGGCGTGATCGACGAGCTGGAAAACAGCAGCGTATAGCCATCCGGCTTCGACTGCGCCACCGAGCGCGCCGCGATCGTGCCGTTGGCGCCGAGCCGATTTTCGACAAAGAACGACTGCCCGAGGCTGCTGCCGAGCTGCTGCGCGAGGGTGCGCGCCTGGATGTCCGGCCCGCTGCCGGCCGCGTAGCCGACGATCACCCGCACCGGATGCTCGGGATAGGCTTGCGCCTGCGCCGCCGACGCGGCCATCAGCATCAGGGCGAAGACCGAAACGATCCGCAACATCAGCTTGTCCTCAGCGTCTATGCGCACACCGGTCCAGGGATTGGCTTTCTTAATAGCCCAAATCGGCGGCGACGTAACTATCGCCGGCACGATCCTGCTTCCCTCTCCCCGCGTGCGGGGAGAGGGTGGCGAGCATCCGCAGGATGCGAGCCGGGTGAGGGGGCCTCGCTAGCGTGCTCGACCTCGACGCCCCCTCACCCGACTTCCTCGCTTCGCTCGGAAGTCGACCTCGCCCCGCCCGCGGGGAGAGGTGAAGAAGAGGCCCGCGCCGCGTTGCGTCCCGCGCGCCGTCCGGAGGCGAAGGCCCAGCCGAGATGGTGGCCGTGGCCCTTGAGCAGCAGGCCGCCCTGGCCGGTCGAACCGGCGGCGTAGAGTCCGATGATCGGCTGATCGCCCGCACCCAGCACGCGATGCTCGTGGTCGACGGCCAACCCGCCTTCCGCATGCACGAACACGGCGCGCACGGGCCCGAGCGCGACGTAAGGCCCCTCGCCCAGCTTCGGCCGGTTGCCGGCGTTGGCATTGGCATTGTGCGCGTGCCTGGTCGCGGCCAGCGCCGCCGCCGGCATTGCCAGCTTGCCGGCCAATTCGTCGAGCGTCGCAGCTTTGCTGAATATGTCGGCGCGGTTGCGCCGGTAGTCGTCCACGTAAGCATAGGCGACGCCGGGCGCGGTCGAGATGAAATGCGGCCAGCCCGAAAACAATTCCGCCATGCGCCGGTCGGGCAGAATATAGGCGACCTTGTCGGGCTGATCCGGCAACGCGTAAGCCGGCCGGTCGAGTTCGTCGGTGAAGCGCTCGCCGCGCTTGTTGATTAGAATCGCGCCCTCGGCGAACAGATCGGGCGACGGCGCCAGCGCCGTGGTCACGAAGCTCATCACGAACGGGCGCAGCAGCGCGCTCGGCATGCGTTCGAGCGACCATGCCATCAGGTTAGCGAGCAGGCGCCACGGCGGCAGGCTCAACAGAATATTTCGCCGCTGCGGCGGCACGAAGCGCAATTCCGGCCCCAGCGCGAGATCGCCGTTGATGATGCGGGCGCCGAGCGGCAAAGCCAGCTTCTGGCCGTCGCCAGTCGCGGTCACATTGACGCCGTCGATCTTGGCTTCCTGCGGCCCCATGAACTGCGCTTTCAACTCCGGATCGCTGGTGAAGTCGCCGGTCGCCAGCACGATGCCGCCGCGCGCGCGCAAGCGCCGTGGGCCGTCCGCGGTCGCGCAGTCGATTGCAACCACGCGGCCGTGCTCGACCACCAGCGCGCTCGCGCGCGCGCCGCACACAATCGCCACGCCGGCGCGGCGCGCCGCTTTTTCCAGATGGGTGATGAAGGCGCGCGAATTGGGCAGCACATTATGCATGCGCGGCTTGCTGTGCGGCGGCTCCGGCATCGGGCCGTAGAAGCGCACGCCCTGCTTGAGCAGCCAGCGGAACGTGTCCGGCATCGCGTCGGCCAGCACGCGGCGCAAGTCCGCGTTATCGCGGGAATCGAGATCACCGTTGAAGCCCGCCATGTCGCGCCAGTGGTCTGCGGGGCTGTCCTCGATACCCTTGCGCGCCTGATGCGGCGTGCCGCTGGCGGTCACCGAGCCGATCGACCAGGCGGTCGAGCCGCCGAGTGCTAAGTTCTTCTCAATCAGCACCACGTCGCGGCCAAGCGCGCGCGCCTCGATCGCGGCCGCCAGCCCGCTGCCGCCGCCACCGACGACAACGACGTCGAAGGTGGCCTCGGCGGTCACGGCGATTGCTTGGCGCGCTGACCGGCGGTGGTGCCGGCGATCTTGCCGAACACGGCGCCGTTCATCAGGCCGGTGCCACCGGGATAGTTGAAATAGAATATGCCGCCGACCAGTTCACCCGTTGCAAACAGCCCGGGGATCGCCGCTCCGTCGGTGTCCATGACGCGTGCGCTGGTGTCGATCTTGAGGCCGCCGAAGGTGAAGGTCAGCCCGCAGGTCACGGCATAGGCTTCGAACGGCGGCTGATCGATCGTGTTCGCCCAGTTCGACTTCGGAACATTAAGACCTTTGGTGCCGCGTCCGTCCTTCACATTCGGGTCGAACGGCACGTCGGTCATGACCGCCTTGTTGTAGGTCTTGATGGTCTCCAGCGCCTTGGCGGCGTTCACGTCTTCGAGCTTGTTGACCAGCTCCTCCAGCGTGTCGGCGCGCACCTTGGTGACGCGCTTGATGCGGTATTCGTCGCGCAGCATCGGGATGATCTTGTTGTCGAACACCTGCCAGCAGAACTGGCCGGGCTGCATCAGGATCACGCGGCCGTTCTTGGCATAGGTGTAGTTGCGGAAGTCGGAGCCCTCATCGAGGAAGCGCTCGCCGTTGGCATTGATCATGATGCCCCACGGATACGAGTGCTTCTGGAAGTTGTCGCCGACCGTGAGATCGCCGGTCTCCGGCGCATTGCGGTCCCAGGCGACGGCGTGGCCGCCCGACCAGTTGCCGGTCGGCATGGCGCCGATGTCGAGCGCCATTTTGATGCCGTCGCCGGTGTTGAAGCGGGTGCCGCGAATCTTGGCGAGTTCCCACAGCGGCCCGAGATAGCGCGTGCGCATCTCGGTATTGGCCTGGAAGCCGCCGGCGGCGAGCACCACACATTTGGCCTTCACCTCGACGGTCTTGCCGTTGTGCTTGACGCGCACACCCTTGATGCCCTCGTCGTCGGCGATCAGCGACAGCGCGCGCGCGCCATAGGCGATAGCGATATTGTTCTTGCGCGCGATCTTGGTCAGCGCATCCACCAGCCCCGGCCCGCCGCCCACGGCTTCCACCGTGAGGCCGCCCCAGAACTTGAACATGCCGCCGATCTTGTAGGCCTGGCGGCCCCAGATCGGCATGAAGCGCACGCCCTTGTCGCGCAACCACAGCATGGTCGCCTTGCTGCGCTTGATGAGGACCTCGCACAGGTCGGGATCGGTGCGATATTCGGTGACGCGGCCCATGTCGTCGAAGAACTTTTCCTCGGTGTAGGTGCCGAAGTCGGACTTGGCGACCTCCTCGTCGGAGAGATCCGGCATCAGCGCGCGCAGGTCTTCGACGCCATCGTAAACGCAGCGGAACGCGCCGGCGGTAAACCGGCTGTTGCCACCGGCTTCCTCTTCGGGCGCGCGCTCCAGCACCAGCACCGAGACGCCCTGCTCGGCCGCCGCCAGCGCGGCGCAGAACGCGGCATTGCCGGCGCCAACGACAATCACATCCACGGAAGGGGGCAATACTGTGCTCATGACTGCTTGAAACCTCGTTTATTGGACTTATTCGGTGAAGGTGAAGCCTAGTAGCGCGATTTTTCTGGCGCTGGCAACAATGTCGCGGTCGGGATCGCGCGAGATGATTTCCAGCATCGGCCGCGCGTGGTAGCCGACAGCGGCCAGCGCGCGCGGCACTTGGGCGAACGGCACGCTGCCAAGGCCAACCGGATCGTGACGATAGACTTGCCTGCCGGTATCCGACAAATGCACCAGCGCCAGCCGCTCGCGGCATTGCCGCAGGCCATCGGCGAAATCCTCGCCGATGAAATATGCGTTGGCGACGTCATAGACGATGCGCACCGCGTCATTGCCGTATTGCGTGAGCGTATCCATGAGACCGCCGATCGCCGGCAGATACGCGAACGGCATGTTCTCGACCCACAGCGCGGTACCGGATGCTTCGGCCACCGGACCGAGCCGGTCGAGCGCTGCAAAGAAATATCCGACCAGTTCGACGGCGTCGGCGGGAAACAGCGGGTTGGCTTTGCCGGGACCGATCACCACGCCGCGGGCGCCGAGCTCGCCGGCCAGCCGCACCGTTGCGGTCAACAGGTTGAGTGAGTAGCTCCGCATCTCTGCTGCTGCGCCGGCGACGTTGATGTCGATGTTCGGCATGTTGAGCGCGGTGAGCCGCAGGCCGCCCGACTCGATCAGGCGGCGGATGGTGCGGCGCTGAGCCGCCGACAGTTCGGCCGGCCACAGATGGCCCGGGTGCACCATCAACTCGAATTCCTGAAAGCCAAGATCCGCGAGCCGCGCCAGACAAGTCTCGGCGCTGTACGAGCGCATATAGGAATAGGTGTTGCAGCCGAACATGGACGCGTGGACGCTGCTCTCCCGGTTCATTGATGCGCGCCCTTATGTCGTGGCGGTTGGCGGCGCCGTCGGTCGCGGCGGCTGCCACTCATAAAGCGGGCGGCGACCGAGTCAATCTCTATCCGACATTATGAGTTGACGTTTGTCATTCCGGAATAACGGATGGTATGGTTGCGCCCCATGGCGGCCGAGCATGCCGCGGCGGCCCATCCTTTAGCGTCCGAGCAACGCATCCTCGGCGCCGAGGATCGGCACTTCTACGAGCTTGAAACGCATGGCGCCGAACCCGGGAGGCCTCACATGAGCCCAATTTCCGCCATCAAAAATTCGGCCGCGGCCCCGACCGAGATCCCGATGCTGATTAACGGCGAGTGGCGCGCGGCATCCGAGACCTACGCGGTGCGCGATCCCTATCGCGGCACGGTCGTCTCAAACGCGCCGCGCTCGTCGCTCGCCGATCTCGACGATGCGCTGAATGCCGCCGTGCAAGCCAAGGCGAAGGCGGCGGCGACGCCGGCCTACGAGCGCGCCGCGCTGCTGCGCCGTGCCGCCAAGCTATTGATCGAACGGGCGGATTTCATCGCCGAGTTCATGTCGCGGGAGACCGGCAAGGCGATCAAGGACGCCAAGGCCGAGATCGTGCGCTCGCAGGACACCCTCACGCTGTCGGCCGAGGAAGCCGTGCGCATCGAAGGCGAGCATGTGCCGCTCGACGCCAGCGCCATGGGCGCCGGGAAAATCTGCTTCATGCTGCGCTTTCCGGTCGGTGTCGTGGCGGGGATAACTCCCTTCAACGCCCCGGTGAACCTCGCCTGCCACAAGATCGCGCCCGCGATCGCGGCCGGAAATACCCTGGTACTCAAGGCGCCGCCGCAATCGCCGGGCGTCATCCACGAACTGGCGCGGATTTTCGTCGATGCCGGCACCCCGGCCGGCGTGCTCAACGTGCTGTATGGCGAAACAATTGGCCCGGCGCTGGTGCGTGATCCGCGCGTCGACTTCATCACCTTCACCGGATCGTCGCGCGTCGGCGGCGAAATCAAGGCGGCCTCGGGCCTGCGCCGTGTGGCGCTCGAGCTGGGCGGTAACGGCGTTACTATCGTTCATCAGGACGCATCGATTGAACAAGCGGCCCCAATCTGCGGGCGCAACGCCATGCGGCTCGCCGGGCAGAGCTGCATCTCGGTGCAGACCGTCTATGTACACCGCAGCATCTACGACAAGTTCGTCGCGCTGGTGGTTGCCGAGGTGAAAAAGCTCAAGCTCGGCGACCCGCTGGACCCCACCACCGACGTCGGCACGCTGATCGACGAG
>DATBZY010000105.1:0-6129 GCA_036512915.1 Pseudolabrys sp.
ACGCCACTGCCGAACGCTGAAGCCGTCATCGGGAGCCTCGACGAGTTCTTGGCCTTGCCACGCGATGGAAAATGGGCTGAAAATTCATCATTAGCCCGCCGTACTCGCGTCATCCAAAATCCCATCGCGGATTTTGGGATATATAAGAGTACTGGCCGATAATGGCCATAGCGTTCAGAGCGCCGCTGCGCGCGCTAACGCGGCCGCGAACTTAGTCGCGGTGCAGTCAAACCGAATGCTTGCGGGGTTGCGCTAGCGCTGCGGCGGCGGCGGTGCGGACGGCCAGGGCGCGGGCGCTTGCTGCTGCGCCGGTGCTGCCGAAATCGGGGCAGGAGCGGGCGCCCGCGTGGTGGCCGGCTTGGCGGAAGTCTTTTTCTTGGGCGCGGGCTTCTTGACCGACTTCGGCGCCGGCGGCGCCGGCGTGAGTTCCACGACCACCGGATTCGGCCGCAACTGCGTGGGGTTGCCGGTCATCGCGATCGGTTCGATGTCTTCCGTTTCCGGCTGGTAGCCCTTGAGCGTGAAGGTGACGGTCAGTGGCGCACTGACCGGCAGCGCGAGCGCGCAGGGCGTGCGGCAGGTTTGTCCGTTGGACGTCTTGGCTTCGGCGCCTGGCGGTTCGGATTCGAAACGCACGGCGTCCATAATCGGCGATGGCTTCAACGCGTCGAGATTCGATGAACACGCTGCGAGACCAAGCGCAGCGCTCACGATCATAATGACTCGGTACATCGTTTTAATCCGTCCACTCGAGCGACAGAGGTCGCCCGCCCATCACCAGGATATGGGTGCGGTCATGGGCAGGCAACCTGTCGCGCCCCGTTAACCTTACCGCGTTAACCATACGGCATATGGCTATCATCATTGTGCGGAAAAAATGGCAGCAACGGACGCCGGCAATTGCGCGAAGTGGCTGATGATGCGGTCTGGCCCGAATTCGGACACGGGGCGTTCGCTATAGCCGAAGTCGACGGCGATGACCGGGATACCGGCCGCGCGCGCGGTGCGGATATCGGTGGCGGAATCGCCGATCATGATCGCGCGTTGCGGGCTTCCGCCGGCGGCCGCGATCGTACGGCGCAGGACTTCCGGATCGGGCTTCTGAATGCCGAAGGTATCCTGTCCGCAGATTGCCTCGAAGCGGCCGGCAATCTTGAGTTCTTCGAGCAGCAGCACCGATAATCGTTCGAGCTTGTTGGTGCAGACGGCAAACCGGCAGCCGCGGCCGGCGAGCGCATCGAGCGCATCGATGAGCCCGGGGAAGGGCCGCGAGCGGTGGGCAATATGTGCGGAATAGTGCGCGATGAAATCCACAAACATTTGCTCGAGCTTTGCTGGCTCAATGACGCGGCCTTCCGCCTCGATGCCACGCGCGATCATCGCCCTGGCGCCGCCACCGATCAGGTTGCGCGCGGTCGCGTACGGCACCGGCGGCAAGCCCTCCCGCGCGAACATTACATTGAGGGTGTCGACGAGATCAGGCGCGGTATCGATCAGGGTGCCGTCGAGGTCGAAAACGATGGTCTGGGTTGGCATGGCCGGATCGCTAACGCCCGCTCGCGATCGATGCAAGGCCAATTGCCGCGGCCGCCGATTTTCGGCTATTCAGGCACGGCGATCGGGGCTAGATAGGCGTGGCAATAATATCCTTGATCCACCGATCGAATTCTCAGCCGGTGACGATGAACGCCGATTCCCAGAAACGCGCAGCCGCTGCTCGCGCCGTCGAATTTGTGCAGCCCGGCATGCGCCTCGGGCTCGGCACCGGGTCAACCGCGAAGCATTTCGTGGAGCTGATCGGCGAGCGCGTTCGCGCCGGCCTCGACATCGTCGCGGTGCCGACGTCGGAGGCTACCCATGCCGACGCCAAGCGCTACGGCATTTCGCTGACCACGCTGGACGAGACGCCGGAGCTCGATCTGACCGTGGACGGTGCCGACGAGATCGCGCCCGGCTTGAGCCTGATCAAGGGCGGGGGCGGCGCGCTGCTGAGGGAAAAGATCGTTGCGGCGGCGTCCGCGCGCATGATCGTGATCGCCGATCAGAGCAAATGGGTTGCCGCGCTTGGCCGCTTTCCGCTACCGATCGAGGTGGCCCCGTTCGGTTTTTCGGCGACGCGGCGGGCAATCGAGAAGGCAATTGCCGCGATCCAGCGGCCTGGGCCGCTCACCCTGCGGCAGGGCAAGGACGGCCATGCTTTCGTCACGGATGGCGGCCACTGGATCATCGACGCCGCGCTTGACCGGATTGACGATCCGAAAGCGGTGGCGCATGCGCTTTCGGGTATCCCGGGGGTGATGGAGCATGGTCTGTTTGTCGATTTTGCCCAGATGGCCATTATCGGCGGGCCGGACGGTATCAAAATCGTCGAGCGGCCCTGAGTTATCGAGCCAAACGGAGTTATGATGATGCGTTTCATGCAAGCCACTCACCGCGCAGGCCGCTGGGCCGCGGTTGCGTTCGCGCTGGCCATAGCCAGCCCGGCCGCGCACGCCCAGCAGCCATCGGCAGCGGCAATGTCGACCGCCAAGGAAATTGTCGCCGTCACCGGGGCCACTAGCTTGTTCAACCCGCTGATCGCCGGCGTCGTCGAGCAGGCTAAGCTTGTGTTCCTCCAACAGAACCCGAGCTTGGCCAAGGATCTCAACGAGATCGCCACCAAACTGCGCAGCGACTTGGCGCCTCGCTTCGACGAGTTGGTCAATGAGGTGGCCCGAAATTATGCGACCTTCTTCACCGAGCAGGAACTCAAGGACGTGCTCGCGTTCTACAAATCACCGGCCGGCAAGAAGCTGGTCTCCGAGCAGCCAAAGGTCGTCGATGCGAGCCTGAAATTCGCGCAAACTTGGGCGAACAGTCTTTCCGACCAAGTGATCGCGAAGATGCGCGAGGAATTGAAGAAAAAAGGGCACGCCCTTTGACAAGCGATGACCGGATCGCCGTCCGGCGGGCTTGGATAATGGCGCGATAGCGGCTGATGGCGGACCACGACGCCGACCTTTTTGTCATCGGGGCGGGCTCCGGCGGCGTACGCGCCGCGCGCATCGCATCGAGCTACGGCGCGCGCGTAATGATCGCGGAGGAATTCCGGGTCGGCGGCACTTGCGTGATCCGTGGCTGCGTGCCGAAGAAGCTTTTAGTCTATGCCTCGCGATTTTCCGGCGAATTTGAGGACGCCGCCGGTTACGGCTGGACCGTCCCCGAGCCGAAATTCCACTGGCCGACGCTGATCGCCAACAAGGATCGCGAGATCGCGCGGCTCGAAGCCGCCTATATCACCACGCTCGAACGCTTCAACGTCAAGCTGCTTAAGAGCCGCGCCGTGCTGGAGGACGCCCACACCGTGCGTCTCCTGTCGAGCGGCGCACGCGTGCGCGCGGAGACGATCCTAATCGCGACCGGCGGCTGGCCGCACCCAGGCCCGAAAATTCCGGGCCTCGAACACGTGATCTCCTCGAACGAGGTGTTTCATTTGCCGGAGCTGCCCAAGCGCATCGTCATTCAGGGCGGCGGCTACATCGCGGTGGAATTCGCCTGCATCTTCGCAGGGCTCGGCAGCGAGGTGACGCTGGTCTATCGCGGCGAGAATATCCTGCGCGGCTTCGACGACGACGTGCGCGAGCACTTGCGTTCGGAGATGCGTGGGCGCGGCATCACGGTCACCTGCGGCCATACCGTCACTGCGATCGAGAAGGCCGGCGACAAATTGGTGACGCGGCTGTCGGATGACAGCACGGTCACCGTCGATAAGGTGATGTTCGCGATCGGACGCCGCCCAAATATTATGGGGCTCGGTCTGGAGTCGGTGGGCGTCAAGCTCGCCGAGCACGGCGGCATTGCCGTCGATGAGTATTCGCGCACGTCGGTTGCGAATATCTACGCGGTCGGCGACGTCACCAATCGCGCCAATCTGACCCCGGTCGCGATCCGCGAAGGCCATGCCTTCGCTGACACGATCTATGGCGGCAAGCCGACTCCGGTCGATCACGCCAATGTGCCGACTGCCGTGTTCTCCGAGCCTGAGCTCGGCGTCATCGGCCTGACCGAGGCCCAGGCGCGCGAGCAGCTTGCCAAGGTCGACGTCTACAAGACCAGTTTCCGGCCGATGAAGGCGACGCTCGCCGGGCGCAATACCCGCTCCTTCATGAAGCTCCTGGTCGACGGCATCACCGGCCGCGTGGTCGGCTGCCATATCGTCGGCCCCGACGCCGGCGAATTGATCCAGCTGGTTGGGGTGGCGGTAAAGATGGGGGCGACCAAGGCCGATTTCGACGCCACCATGGCGGTGCACCCGACCGCGGCCGAGGAACTGGTCACCATGCGCGAGAAGGCCATGAGCTACGGCCGGTCCGCCGCGGAATAGCCATAAGGTACCGCAGTCGCTCGAATATCTGGCTTCGGCCGGGGGCTCTCGTGTATAACCCCCGCACATACTGGAGTTATTCGTGATGCCCGAGCGTTGGACGCCCGATAGTTGGCGCAAGAAGCCGATCCAGCAGGTCCCGGACTATCCGGACCGGCAGGCGCTGGCCGACGTCGAAAAGCAGCTTGCGACCTTCCCGCCGCTAGTGTTTGCCGGCGAGGCGCGCAACCTGAAGAAGGCGCTCGCCAAGGTCGCCAATGGCAAGGCTTTCCTGCTGCAAGGCGGCGACTGCGCGGAAAGCTTCGCCGAGCACGGCGCCAACAATATCCGCGACTTCTTCCGCATGTTTCTGCAGATGGCGGTGGTGCTCACTTATGCCGCCGCCTCGCCGGTGGTGAAGGTCGGCCGCATCGCGGGTCAATTCGCCAAGCCGCGCTCCTCGCCGACCGAAAAGCGCGACGGCAAGGAACTGCCGAGTTATCGCGGCGACATCATCAACGACATCGCCTTCACCGAGGATGCGCGCCGTCCCGATCCGCGCCGGCAGATCGAGGCCTTTCGCCAGTCGGCCGCGACGCTCAATCTGCTGCGCGCCTTCGCGCAGGGCGGCTACGCCAATCTCGCCAGCGTGCGGCAGTGGATGCTCGGCTTCGTCAAGGACAGCCCGCAGTCGCGGCGCTATGTGGAATTATCGGATCGCATCTCCGAGGCGCTCGGTTTCATGCAGGCCTGCGGCCTCGATCTCGAAAGCCATCCCGAGTTGCGCACCACCGATTTCTACACCAGCCATGAAGCGCTGCTGCTCGGCTACGAAGAGGCGTTCACTCGCATCGATTCGACCACCGGCGATTGGTACGCCACTTCCGGCCACATGCTGTGGATCGGCGACCGCACGCGCCAATACGATCACGCCCACATCGAATATGCGCGTGGCATCAAGAATCCGATTGGGCTCAAATGCGGGCCGTCGCTCAAGCCCGATGATCTGCTGCGCCTGATCGATATCCTCAACCCGGAAAATGAGGCGGGCCGGCTCACGCTGATCGGGCGCTTCGGCGCCGAGAAGGTCG
This sequence comes from Pseudolabrys sp., assembly GCA_036512915.1. GTDB lineage: Bacteria > Pseudomonadota > Alphaproteobacteria > Rhizobiales > Xanthobacteraceae > Pseudolabrys. The sequence continues at coordinate 5,434 of DATBZY010000105.1, forward strand.
GCGAGCATCTGCCGGCGCTGCTGCGTGCTGTAAAGCGCGAGGGCAGGGTGGTGCTCTGGTCCTGCGACCCGATGCACGGCAACACCATCACCTCGGCGAGCGGATACAAGACGCGCCCGTTCGACTTGATCCTCAAAGAAGTGCGCAGCTTCTTCGAAGTGCATACGGCGGAAGGCACCTATGCCGGCGGCGTGCATCTGGAGATGACCGGGCAGAACGTTACCGAATGCACCGGCGGCGCTCGCGCCATCAGCGATGCCGATCTCAACGACCGCTATGACACGGCCTGCGATCCGCGGCTCAATGCCGAGCAGGCGATCGATCTCGCCTTCCTGCTGGCCGAGCTGCTCAAGAAGGAGCGCTCCGGGCGCGCCCAGCCGATGCCGGCGGCGGCGGCGGCGGGGCTCTGAGCCGGGAAGCTTTTCCCCGGATTCGATGTTAGTCTAGTCGGGGCGGAAGCGCGTGCTCGGCGCGGATTGCCGCCTCATACCTTACGAATCCCCTCATTTTCAAATGACCCCATAAACGCCGGCAAACGCGGGCAGTTCGATCAGTATGGCACCGAAGCGTTCGACTAGCGGTCGCAAGCGGAACTCCGGCATCATCGGTATGAGCTCATAGAGCATGGCGCCCTGACGGAACAGCGAATGCGTGCGCGTTTTTGAGGTGTTGGATTTGAGATGGCGGTCGTAACCA
>DATBZY010000106.1:0-4722 GCA_036512915.1 Pseudolabrys sp.
CTATCTCCGCGGCAACCAACGCCTGTCGGCTGAGGAGCTCTTGGTGGATCGGGCGCAATTGCTGACGCTGACGGCGCCTGAGATGACGGTTCTCGTCGGCGGCCTGCGCGTGCTGAACGCAAATACCGGACAGTCCGCGCACGGCGTCTTCACCAGGCGGCCCGAGACGCTGACGAACGACTTCTTCGTCAACCTGCTCGACATGAGCACGCAATGGCAGGCGTCTGCTGGGTCCGAAGGCGTGTTCGAAGGGCGCGAGCGCACGACGAACGAACTCAAGTGGACCGGCACGCGTGTTGACCTGATCTTTGGTTCGCACTCGCAGCTGCGCGCCCTCGCGGAAGTCTATGCGTGCGCGGACTCGAAGGAGAAGTTTGTGAAAGACTTCGTGGCGGCGTGGACCAAGGTGATGAAACTGGACCGCTTCGACCTCGCCTGATCTCTGCTGAACGGTCTTTCTTCGAGGGCTTCTAGAGCGCAGCCGCGACCGAATATTTGGTGATCAGAACCTGGTCGAGGCGACGCAAGATGCCGCAGGCGCAAGCGGCGGAGTAGACGCCACACCGCAAGCGCCAAATCAAACGGCCGGGGACATCCCCGGCCGTTTTTTCTTATTTACTGTCGACAAAAGGTGCCGCCGCTACTGCCCGCCGTCGCTGCCATCGACCGCGCCGTGCGCGGCCTTGAGCGCCTCCGGGTGCGGCATGGCGATGACGTTGTAGCCGGAATCGACGAAATGCACTTCGCCGGTCACGCCGGTCGACAGATCGGAGAGCAGATAAAGCCCGGCGCCGCCCAGTTCCTCCAGCGTCACGCCGCGGCCGAGCGGTGAATATTTCTGCTGGAACGCAAACATATAGCGCGCGTCGGTGATGCCGGCACCGGCGAGCGTGCGGATCGGGCCGGCCGAAATCGCATTGACGCGGATCTTCTGCGGACCGAAGTCCACCGCCAGATAGCGCACCGAGGCTTCCAGCCCCGCCTTCGCCACGCCCATCACGTTGTAGTTCGGCATCGCGCGCAGGCTGCCGTTATAGGTCAGCGTCACCATGGAGCCGCCGTTCGGCATCAGCGCGGCGGCGCGCTTGGCCGCCTCGGTGAAGGCGTAGCAGGAGATCACCATGGTGCGGATGAAGTTCTCGCGCGTGGAATCGGCGTAGCGGCCCTTGAGCTCGCTCTTGTCGGAGAAGGCGACCGCGTGCACGAGGAAATCCATCGTGCCCCATTGCTTCTTGATTTCCTCGAATACCGCGTCGACCGAGGCGATGTCCTCGACGTCGCAAGGCATCAGGAAGGACGAGCCGACCGATTCGGCGAGCGGCTTCACGCGTTTGGCCAGCGCGTCACCCTGGTAGGTGAAGGCGAGCTTGGCGCCATGGTCGCTCAGCATCTTGGCGATGCCCCAGGCGATCGAGTGGTCGTTGGCGACCCCCATCACCAGCCCGCGTTTTCCGTCCATCAATCCCGGCATAGATGTCACCACTGATTGTCATCGTCCGCGAAAGCGGACGATGCAGTAATCCCGGCGCTCGCGAGATCGCAAGGCTGGTGGATACTGGATGCCCCGCTTTCGCGGGGCATGACAGGAAAAACTAAAATGCGAAGCAAGGTCACGCATCCAGCCGCTTGAACGCCACCGAGGCATTGGTGCCGCCGAAGCCGAACGAGTTCGACAGCACGGCGCCGAGCTTCACGTTGTCCTTGCGCTCGCGCACGATCGGCATGTCGGCGAAAGCGGGATCGAGGTTCTCGATATTGGCGCTCTCGCAGATGAAGCCGTTTTGCATCATCAGCAGCGAGTAGATCGCCTCCTGCGCGCCGGCGGCTCCGAGCGAGTGGCCGGTGAGCGATTTGGTCGCCGAGATCGGCGGGCACTTGGCGCCGAACACCTCGCGGATCGCCTCGATCTCCTTAAGGTCGCCGACCGGCGTCGCGGTGGCGTGCGGGTTGATGTAATCGATCGGCGTTTTCACGGTTTCCAGCGCCATCTTCATGCAGCGCGCTGCGCCCTCGCCCGAGGGCGCCACCATGTCGTAGCCGTCGGAGGTCGCGCCATAGCCGGCGACCTCGGCGTAGATCTTGGCGCCGCGCGCCTTGGCGTGTTCGAGCTCTTCCAGCACTAGCACGCCGGCGCCGCCGGCGATGACGAAGCCGTCGCGGTCCTTGTCATAGGCGCGCGAGGCTTTCGCCGGCGTGTCGTTGAACTTGGACGACATCGCGCCCATGGCGTCGAACAGCACGGAGAGCGACCAGTCCAGTTCCTCGCAGCCGCCGGCGAACATCATGTCCTGCTTGCCCCACTGGATGATCTCGGTGGCATTGCCGATGCAGTGGTTGGAGGTCGCGCAAGCCGACGAGATCGAATAGTTCACGCCCTTAATCTTGAACCAGGTGGCAAGCGTGGCCGAAGCCGTGGACGACATCGCCTTCGGCACCGCGAACGGGCCGACGCGTTTGGGACCCTTTGTCCGTGCGGTGTCGGCGGCTTCGATGATCGCCCGGCAGGACGGGCCGCCCGAGCCCATCACGATGCCGGTGCGCACGTTGGAAATGTCTTTGTCCTCGACACCGGAATCGCGGATCGCCTGCTCCATGGCGACGTGGTTCCAGGCGGCGCCGCCGCCGAGAAAGCGCATGGCGCGTCGGTCCACCACCTCGGCGGCATCGAGCGTCGGCGCGCCGTGCACCTGGCAGCGAAACCCGAGCTCGGCATATTTATCGGCACGCACAATGCCGGATTTTGCCTCGCGCAAGCTGGCCAGGACTTCCTGCGTATTGTTGCCGATGGATGAGACGATGCCCATTCCGGTGACGACGACCCGTCGCATAGTCGAATACCCTTAACTGAGCCGCGGATGGTTGGTGATCGGGCTACAGATTGACCTGCCGGGACCATTCCGCAAGGCCCCCACCGCCAAGCCCTCCGCCCGTGGCCGCCGGCCGCGCAGCCCGGCCGAAGATCAATACATGCCGTTTAAGAACTTGCCGCTCAAGCACCTGCCGCTCAAGCGCCGCTCGGCTGCAGCGCTTCATCCTGCTTGAACAGACCGACCTTGAGGTCGCTCGCCTTGTAAATCACGTTGCCGTCGGCCGCCAGCCAGCCGTCGGCGATGCCAAGCACCAGCTTCGAGCGCATGACCCGCTTGAAGTCGACGCCGTAGATGACCTTCTTCACGGTCGGCAGCACCTGTCCGGAAAATTTCACTTCGCCCAGCCCGAGCGCGCGGCCCTTGCCCGGCGCGCCCAGCCAGCCGAGGAAGAAACCGACCATCTGCCACAGCGCGTCGAGGCCGAGACAGCCCGGCATTACCGGGTCGCCCTTGAAGTGGCAGAGGAAGAACCAGAGGTCCGGCTTCACGTCGAGCTCGGCGCGGATCAGGCCCTTGCCGTGCTCGCCACCCTGTTCCGCGATCTCGGAAATGCGGTCGAACATCAGCATCGGCGGCAGCGGCAATTGCGCGTTGCCGGGGCCGAAAAGTTCCCCGCGACCGCAGGCGAGCAGATCTTCGTATTCAAAGCTGTGACGCCGGTTGTCCATAGCCGTGATATCCCCGCGCGGCGGGCCTGCTGGCTGAATTTCCATGTCGGAATTCGTAACACACCGAGGTGAGCCGGCAAAGATGGCGGGCCTCGGGGTGCGGACAATCTTCCTGTCAAAACCCGCGACAAATTGGCCCTGGCCGCAGTTGCGAGGGAGTTGCATCTGGGCGGCTATCGCGTATATGTTACAAATGAAATGGTTTTGCTGGCCCCTTCGGGGCTAGCCGATTGAGCGTAACGATGACCCAGACGGTACCATGGTAATGCCGCTCGCCAAGGCCGACGCCGCGCGCGCTCCGCACCGCACGGAACTCACCGGGTGCCCGTGGCATGACGTGAAATCCATGCTGCGCCAAGTCGGTTTGCGCCCCACCCGCCAGCGCATGGCGCTCGGCTGGATCCTGTTCGGCAAAGGCGACCGCCACCTCACCGCCGAGGCGCTCTACGAAGAAGCGACGCGCGCCAAGGTGCCGGTGTCGCTGGCGACCATCTACAACACGCTGCACCAGTTCACCCAAGTCGGCCTGCTGCGCCAGGTCACAATCGACGGTTCGAAAGGCTATTTCGATACCAACATCTCCAGCCACCACCACTTCTTCATCGAGGGCGAGGACGAACTGCTCGACATCCCGGGCGCCGAGGTGATTATCGGCAAGACCCCGGCCCCGCCGGAAGGTTACGAGATCGCGTGGGTGGACGTGGTCGTGCGCCTGCGCCGGAAGAGCTGACGGCGAATAGGCGCGGCGAGATTTCAATTCGTGCCCGGCGCGATGCCGGGCATTTGCATTTCTGCAGCAGACTGTGCGCGGCTACTCGACCTTCTCATTCGGATAGGCGCCCCACAGCCGCTCCTGCCGGATCCAGCCGCTGAAGTTCTTGCCGCTGAACTCGCACCACATTCCGTTGCAGGATTTGAGCTGGCCGAGCACGCCGGATTGCAGGCGGGCCACCACGCCGGATTCGACCTCCGAGCTCTCGTACAGCGGCACCAGATCGTCCTTCAGTGTCGGCACCACTACCGCGGTGCGTTTGCCGGACAAAAGCGAGTGGTAGACCCAGCCTTCCGCCCCTTCCCAGTCGCGGATACGCCGCCAGTTCTCGAATTCGGCGGTGATCTCCACCGGCATGCCGGCGCGGGTATAGACCCAGCGCACGTCCTGGTCCTTGTTCGGGCCGGACCGC
>DATBZY010000107.1:0-7868 GCA_036512915.1 Pseudolabrys sp.
TCGTCGCCCGGCACGGCTATCGTACCCCAGCTCAGGTGCGAGCCGATCAATCCCGGGTTGATCAGACAGTCACAACCGACCTATCATTGGCCGCCTGAATAAGCTCAGCCGGGTGTCTCAAAACCGGGCCGCAGTACATCGCAAGCCAAAATTCGCCGGTCCCCTTGTTGATAACCACGGTAACGGCCCCCACTGTGGGTTGCGTATCACCCGGATGAATTATCGAAATTGACGAGGCCGCCACTACTCCATAGTTGTTGTTTTGCAGGATGCGATAATGCTCATGGAACAATGCAGTTTCAACTAACTCGGGCGGCGACAACTCGAAGCTTAGTAAGACCGGTTTGCCTACCAAATCAGCATATGTGCATGCCCAACGCTCTATCCAACGCTCTGCTGCCGCCGGAGTGGCATATGCAAGCAAAGTGATCGCCACGATTAAATATTTCATTTTGCACCTGCCAATTCCGGCTTCCACTCGCGTGCGAGCTTCTGCGCTTCGGTTATCTGCGCTATAGCCATGAGCCGCGCGACTCTGTCTCGACTGTTTTCTGCACCTTGGTTGCCCTGCGCCGCCGATAAGTTGAGCCACATGTATGCCGAAATATAGTTCCGCTGTAGGCCATGGCCGGTTGCGTACATAATTCCGAGATTATACTGAGCTACGGCAGCGCCTTGGTCGGCAGCTAGGCGATACCATTTCGCCGCCTCAGCGTAGTTCTGCGACACGCCTTGGCCTTTTTCGTACAGGACCCCGAGGTTGTTCTGGGCGATGGCAACGCCTTGGTCTGCTAATGGACGAAAAAGCCGCAGGGCGGTCGCGTAGTCGCCTCTGTTGTATGCAGCTACGCCATCGTTATATGCAGCTACGCCATCCTCGCCCGGACCTGCGGCCACGGGCGCGGCAAAGCTCAGCACCAGAATGATGGCGGCGAATGCGTGCGTGAGCGTGAGCTTCATGGTCTGCGACCTTCGCTCTCATGCAGCCTACAATGATACTCGCTCTCGTTTTGCGAGTCTGGTTGCTGTTGACCTAGCGCGGGCGGTGCACAGTGAGGCGCTGCGTAGGGCGGCGTTTCAGTGCCACGTCAATCCGATGATGACTACGGTCACGGAGACAATGCCAACGATCAAGGCGGCGACAGCGGCCCGGAAGGTCCATTTCAAGTACCACTGCGCAGCTTCGTCGCGAGTTTCGCGAGCGATTTCTTTTTCTCGAAGCCAGCGAAGGGCGAACTGACGTTTCGGCTCTTCAAAAAGATTATGTCCGCAACGGACGACATCGTATCCAACGGTTTCATACGTTGCTCGCCATCGCGCTTCTTGATCGGAGTTGGCCATGCATCAAGGCTACATGGGCACCACGAGCAGCGCACATGGCGCCTGCTTGGCTGCATCTGCGGCAGTATCTCCAAACCAGAGATTATGAATCGCGCCATGATGGTGAGAGCCAATGATAAGGAGATCCGCATTAAGTTTGCGGGTCTCTTCAAGAACCGTTGCCAGCGTCGGCCCCTGAACCGTTAAGACTTGGCCTACGCGAGTTCCGGTGGCGCGCAATCTCGTAGCAAAGGCTTGGGTTTGTTCATGCTCCAAGCGCAAATCTTTTGCGTGGTAGTCCCGCCCGCTATCGACGTTTTCTTCCGACCCGGGATCGCCTTTGATATAACCGACGAAATAAGGATCGGGCGCGGCAACGTGAATAATATCGACTGTTGCATTGAGCGCCTGCCCGTATCGCTGCGCTTCCTCCAGCAGCCGGTCCGTTCCAGTCTTCAAGTCGATTGCCACCAGGATGCGATAGTCTTTGCTCATAAGTCCGCCTGTTGCAAGACGATAAGAGACTGTATCTTGGTGTGGCGCGTTTTCAAACCTGAGTGGTCAAATTCAATTTCGGCCACCCCCGATTTCAAAACCGGCCAGCACCCGCGACCTGCAGCACATCAAGCTTGCTGATTAGATCGCCGAAGATGATCGCGCCGTCGCGGGGCATGGCGTCGTTACGCCGGCCGACGACGTCGGTCAACGTAGGTGCCGAGCCGTTTCGCGTCCTTGTCAGCGCCCCGCATTGCCTCGCCGGCACGCGATTGGCCGCCGCGCATTGCCCCAAACCGTTCGCGCAGTGCGGCCTTGCCGGCTTCAATTATCGCCGCCGGGTCGCACCCTAACCCGCGGTAAAAAGCGGGGCTAAGGCGCGCCGCCTGCGCCCGCATGATCGCTGCTTTGTGCGGCCCGAGGCGGGCAAACTTGCCCGCGATGCGAAAGGCGCGCGGCCAGTCGCCGGCGCGCATCGCCGCTTGCACTTGGGCGAGCTTGGGCTGCAAAACGGCCTCCTGTGGCCGTCCAAGCTAACCACCCGCCGCCGTCGGCGCGAGGATTAAATTCCTGTTCTCCCGAGCTGTAGCCCCGGGGCTCAAGCGGGCCATCGGGCGCAGTACTCGGCTCCCTGTCGGGCGTTTTTCACCCGCGTATTCGGCCCAGGCAACGGCAAGGGCGCGGTTTGCGGCACTGGCACGCCCGGTGGCGGGAGGCCCCTCGCCGCGCCCCTAAGCCCCGCAAATCCTCCGAAATAGGTCGTTAGCGCGACGTTAGCGGAAAAAGGACAATCCGATCAATAAGCACGCAAGATCAATGCGTTAGGCTACATTTAAGAATAACCGACTGTTAACCATAAAAACCGAGCGCTCCCCGAGAGTTGCGCCAAGCAGATCATGGCCGCCGAATTGCGGCCACGATGCGGCCGCGCCCGCGCCATCGGCGCGTTTCCTGCACATGCGGTTACGGCGGCCTTAACCATCGCCGGTCTTGGCCGCACCAAACTGCTGCCGGACGGTCGCGCATTTACCTGGATTTGGTGCCGCGCGGGTCAAACTCCGCCGCGACAAGTGGGCGACAGAGTTCCGGGAGGACGCCATGGCGCAACTCGCGATCAAGTCATGCGATCCGGCAGCGGCCGATGCGCCGGACCATGCGCAGGGAGTTTTGGCGGCGATCGACCGTCGCCATCTCGCGCGCATGACCTTCGGCGACCGCAGCCTCGAACGTGAATTGCTGGAGCTGTTCGACCGGCAGGCGGCGATGCTGATCGTGCGCATGCGGGCCGGCGGTCCGGCGGCGATTGCACCGCTCGCGCATACGCTGAAAGGGTCGGCCTCCGGCATCGGCGCGGGCGGCGTCGCGCACGCCGCGGCAGCCGCCGAGCTTGCCGCCGGTGCGTCGCCGGCCGAATGCAGCCTCGCGATCCACCGCCTGGCCCAGGCGGTGGACGAAGCGCGCGTGCTGATCGCGGAATTGCTGCGGGAGGGATGAGCGCGGCCGAGACTGGCGCGCTTGGCCGAATGACTATATAGCAAGCCGCGCAGCGCCACATCCGGCGCGAGCTATTTCCCGCAATCGTTCGCCATGCCGAAGATCACCTATATCGATTCCAGCGGCACCGCCCGCACGGTCAACGCCGAGGTCGGCGCCACCGTGATGGAGACGGCGATCCGCAACAATATCCCCGGCATCGAGGCGGAATGCGGCGGCGCCTGCGCCTGCGCCACCTGCCACGTCTATGTGGAGGAGGCCTGGCGCGCCAAGGTCGGCGAGCCCTCGCCGATGGAAGAGGACATGCTCGACTTCGGCTACGACGTGCGGGCGAATTCGCGGCTGTCCTGTCAGATCAAGGTCTCCGACGTGCTCGACGGGCTGGTGGTGCGGACGCCGGAGAAGCAGGCTTAAGACTTCATCCTCGCCGGCGCGACCTGCGAGGTCTTCAGGCCGAGCTCGTCGAGCGCCTTGCGCACCAGGCCGGAGGCTTTCGCCTCCTCGATGAACTGGGTCGCATAAGCCAGCGCCTCCGGCTTGCCCTTCGGCACCGCCACCGAGGTCGTGGAATTCAGGAAGCCGCCGTCGAGAATGCGCGAGCCCGGCACCTTGGGCTGCAGCCCGGTGAGCGACTCGCGCGAAAAAGCGAGAGCGTCGAGCGCGCCGTCGCGCAACGCCGCCACCGCGGCATCGGCCTTCTCAAAGATGACATGGGTGGCGTTCGGCGCGGTCTTGTTGGAGGTGCGGAAGGTCGCGGTATTGGCGACGCCGCCGATGCGCACGCCGGGCGTATTGGCGTCCTTGACCGAGGCGATCTTGGCGCTCGGCGCCACCAGATACGTGCTTTGCAACAGGTGATAGGCGTTGCCGAAATCGACGAATTTCTTGCGCTCATCGTCCACCGGCAGGAACGCCACGTCCCATTTATTATCCGCCGCGGAATTCTGAATTTCGCCGGAGCCGTTATGGACGATGAGTTCGGCCGCGACGCCGAGTTTCTTGGCGAGCGCTTGGCCGAGAATGATGGCGACGCCGCGATAGCTGCCGCTGGCCTCATCCTTGATGGCGAATTGCGCGGACGGGGACGGCGCAATAGCAATTGCGACGCGCAGCTTGCCGGTGGGCGTAAGTTGTTGCGAGACGGGGTTGGCCATCGGTACGTGCTCCAGAAAATGTGAAATGCGGCGTTGGGATTAAGGCTTCTGCGCGGCCGGCGGCGCCACGGCCGCTGACTGGTTGCTGCGCTTGATCGCCTCGGCGACAAAGCCCGAGGCCTTCACGTCCTCGACGAAAGCGCGCAGATAGGCAGCGCCTTCCGTGCGGCCCTTGGGCGTGCCCATCGCCTGCTGGATTTCCATGAAGTGGCCGTCCATCACCCGCACTTCCGGATGGTCCTTGGCATAGGCAACCAGCGGCTGCTTCACGCCGGCGGCGACTTCGAGCTTGTCGTTGACGAACATGTCGATCATTGCCTTGCCGCCGCCCGCCGGTGCGCGGACGACGGTGGCGTTCTTGATCGTGCGCGTCAGATAAAGATCGTAGGCCGACTTGAGACCGACGGCGATGCGTACGCCGGGGCGATCGACGTCGGCGATCACCTTTAGCGGAGAATCCTTCGGCACCATGTAGGTGCCCTCGATGATGACGTAGGGCGCGCTGAACTCGATGACGGCGGCGCGCACCGGCTCGATGGCGACGAAGGCGATGTCCCACGCGCCGGTGCCGGCCGCGTCAAACACCTTGCCGGCGGCATCGAAGGTGACAAGTTCGACCGGAACGCCCAGCCGCCGCCCGAGTTCGTGCGCGAGATCGGGCGTGACGCCCTTGGGCTGGCCGGTGGCTGCGTTCTTCTGCGCCAGCACCGAATTGCCGAGGTTGATTGCCGCGCGCAGCTTGCCGCTGGGGGCGAGGTCGGCCAGTGCATCTGCCTTGGCTGTTGCGGTCATTCCACAGGCTAGCATGACGGTGACGTAACCGGCGAGCAGGCGATGAGCGATTGTCATTTGTAAAAATTCCGGGTTTGAACGAGCGGAGCGCCCCGGGCGGGGCGCTCCGAAGTGGTTTGTGTCTCAGCTCGCCTGCATCGCGGCCTTCACCTTGGCCGGCGTGTAGGGCACCGAGCGCAGCCGTACGCCGATGGCGTCGAACACCGCGTTGGAGATCGCCGACGGGATCACCGCGGAGGCGGGCTCGCCCGCGCCCCACGGTTTCTCGTTCGGCCGGTCGATCAGATCCAGCACGATCTCCGGCGCCTGCGGCATTTTCATGATCGGGTAGCTCAGCCAGTCGAGGCTGGTCACCTGCGAGCGGTTGAACTTGAGCTCCTCGTAGAGCGTGCGGCTCACGCTCTGCATGACGTTGCCCTCGATCTGGTTCTTCAGGCCGTCGGGATTGATGATCTGGCCGCAGTCGTGGGTGACGTAGAACTTCGACACCTTGATAACGCCGCTGCCGCGGTCCACCTCGACCTCGGCGACGGCGCCGATATAGGTGCGCACCAGTTCGTATTTTACGTAGCTAAGGCCGCGACCTTTGGCGATGTTGCCGCTCGCCGATTTCTGCGGCGACGGCCGTTTCTCCCACTTGGCGAGCGCGGCCAGACGGTTGATTACCTCGAGGCCGCGCTTGTCGGCTGCGTCGAGATACTTCAAGCGGAACTCGAGCGGATCCATCTTGGCCGCTGCCGCTAGCTCGTCGATGAAGCACTCGTTGGCGTAGGTGTTCTGCAGGCGCCCCGGCGTCCGGATCCAGGACGGACGGAACGGCGTCGTTTCCAGCCGGTGGCAGACGGTCTTGACGTTGGGGAATTTGTAGCCGATCGCCGAGTTCTGAAAGATGTTGCCGGGCGCGATGTGATTGTCGGCCGGCATTCCGGTCAGCGTCGCCGCCACCAGCGGCACCAGGAAGCCGCCCGCGGTCTGTTGCGGAATGAAGAACTCCGATTCCCACGCGGTCACGTTGCCGTCGGCGTCCATGCTGGCGCGCAGGTCTTCAGCCGGCGCCGCCAGATCAGGCCGCCGACCGTGGCGGCGATCGCGGTCTCGGCATGCGCCGGTACCGCAGCCGAAGCGCGGTCCGTGCAGCGCCAGATTGTCGCGCAGCGCATAGAGCAGCGGCACATGAGCGGATAGCGCGCGAGAGTGGCCAGAATGATGTCCTTCTCTTCATCGGCGTAGTCCTCCCAGCCGCCGAGCTTGTAGAACGGGGTGTCGCCCCAGAGCCAGCCGTCGGCTCCGTCCGGCAAGTCGGCTTTGTAAGCGCACAGGCGCAATGACGGATCCGGACAGCGTTCGTTGAGATAGCGGGCGACGATGCCGTCTTCGATCAGGCGGCCGAACAGGAAGCTCGAGCCGCCGGGCGTGAAACCGAAGCTGCCGGTGATGGCCAAATTCGAGAGCGGGCAGAGCGCGACGCCGGCCGCGACCGCGCCGGCGGCAAACCATAGACGCGGCTTGGGCAACGCGAACTGCTTAATGCGCGGGAGCAGCCACAGCGCCGCGATGACGGCGACGCACATTCCGGCGGCCGCCATATGGCTGGGAATGGCAACGACGATCACCGCCGCCAGGGCGAAGCGTTCCCACATCGCATGCTGGCCGGCGTGGAACGCCAGCAGGTAAAGCGCCAGCACGGCGGCCGGAAACAGGATGTCGGGCATCAGCTGACCGGCAAACCACGGCAGGCTGGTGCCGACGGTGAGCATCGCCACGATGCCCAGCGCCAGCCAGGGCCGTCCGCCCAGGCCCTGCGCGCGCATGGTCAAGACGATCAGCCAGGCGGTCAAAGCCGCCTGCGCGATGGCATTCGACCAGAACGCGAACGGAACCCCGGCATACAGAAACAGGCCGTAGAGCGCCGAGCGGCCCATGCCAAGCGTGCCTTCAATCGGCCGCGTCAGGTAGCCGCCGGTGTCAGGGAAGATGAGCGGAAAGCCGTTCCACAGCGCCGGCGTCATCAGCGCCACCACCATGGCGATGCTCGCCAAGATCCACGCCAAAACGCTGCGTTGAAACTCCGGGATCGCCGCGGCGGTGCCAGCCCGCGCCGCACCACCGACAATCGAAACGTCCGCCATCACTCGCCCCACTCACACGACCGCATGCCGGCCGGGAGACCTTACCCCCAGTACGCCGCCATGTGAACGCGGACGGAACGATTTGGTTCGACGAGGGGTCTAAATGTCGCGGGCGGGCCCGCGCCGACGCTGCTCGTAGAGCCGAAGCAGGGCCAGGGCTAGGGCGAATGTCGCGAGCCAGACCATGCGCGCGCCGTAGCGGTCATGCGGATTGGAGAGCGCGCCGCAGACGAAGGCGTTGGCGAGCAGGGCGAACGTGACGGCGGCAGCCAATTCGCCGATGTCGGCGGGAAGGGTCTTGGCGCCGGCGAGCAGCATGATCGCGGGGAGCAGCGCCATCGCTATCAGGGCGAGCGGATAGTGCAGCCGGTTGATGGTGGTGAAGCTGACTTCGCCCTGCTGCTGGCGCGCAGCGCGCATGGCCGGCACCAGCTGTGGGGTGAAGCGCTCGATGATGGCGTAGGTGTGCCAGATCGAGGTGAGG
>DATBZY010000108.1:0-24605 GCA_036512915.1 Pseudolabrys sp.
GGCGCCCACCGCGCGCTCTGCGTCTATTCCTTCGTCCATCGCGGCACGCCGGAACGGCCCGGCCTGGTGCTCGGTCTCGATCGCGGCGGCAATTGCCGCGGCATCGCTTACCGGGTGGCTACGGCCAAGCGCACCGAAACAATCGACTATTTGCGCGCGCGCGAGCAGGTCACCCGGGTCTATCGCGAGGCCTGGCGCAGGGTGTGGCTCGATGACGATCCGCAGCAAAGCGCGCATGCGCTTTGCTACATGGTGGACCGCGGCCACCGGCAATATGCCGGCCGCCTCAGCCTTGCCGAGCAACTGCACTACGTCCGTCAGGGCCACGGTCGCTCGGGCGCCTGCCGCGACTACGTCTTGGCGGCGGTGAAGGAACTCGAAACGCTCGGCTGTCGCGACGCCGACTTGCACACGCTGGGCGAGCGCCTCAAAGGCATCCACGAGTCGGGCGCGGGTTAAGCGCCAGCACCTCGACGCTGCAAGTCGGCCGAACTATCATTCTCAGCAGAGCAAGAAATAACGACGCCCGTCAGCGTCGGGCTTTCGCCTTGGCTTCCGCGATCAAGCGCGCCGTCGCCGCCTCGATGTCGTGTTGCAGGCGCTTGAAAAAGACGTCCTTATCGAGGCCCGGCGCGATCGGATCGAGAATCTCCACCACCACCGTCCCAGGCAATAGCCTGATCGAGCGGCGCGGCCAGAACAGACCGGAATTGAGCGCGACCGGAACACACGGCACGCCCTCTGCAGCGTAAAGATGGGCGACGCCGAATTTGTAGCGCGGCGCGGCGCCGGCCGGCCGCCGCGTGCCTTCGGGAAAAATGATGAGTTGGCGATTATCGGCGAGCTCGACGCGGGCGCGCTCGGTCATGGTGGTGAGCGCCTGCGAACCGGCACTGCGATCGACCGGCACCATGCGGCCCTTGATCATGAGCCAACCGAAGATCGGAAGCCACTGCAATTCCCGCTTAACGATGAACACCGGATTGTCGAACAGCGAGAGCAACGCAAAGGTCTCCCACGCCGATTGGTGCTTGGCGGCGACGATGATCGGACCTTTCGGGATTTTTTCGCGGCCCCGCACCTCGCAATCGATACCGGTAACCACGCGCAGCAGCACAAGGTTGACGCGACCCCACGATTTCGCCACCGCAATGATCGCGCGATAGGGCATGAAGAAGGTCGGCAGCGCGACGACCAGATAGACAAGCGTGTTCAAATAAAACAGCACGTTGAAAGCGATGGAGCGAACGAGAATCAGCACGGGCTATCCGCTCCTTCACGCGGCGGTGTCGGAATCGAGGCTCATGCGAGTGAGCGCGAACAGATATTTCAGATATTCCGCGAACAGAAAACGCGCGGTTTCGATATTCGACCACCATGGCTCGGTTTTCACCTTTTCCGACATCACCGGAAAAGCAATTAGCGTGACGTCGGGAAGCTGATGTTCGAGCTCGGCCATGGCGCGCGGCATGTGCCAGTTCGAGGTCACCACGATCAGCGAGTTGAAATTGTGCTCGCGCGCCCAGCGCTTGGTTTCGAGGGCGTTGCCAAAGGTGTTGAGCGCCGAGCGATCGAGATCGATGCAGCAGGCGAAGAAGTGGGCATAGAGCGGAGTCAGCCGTGCGATCTCGCGCGCGCTGGTAGCGCGATGCACGCCGGTGATCAGCAGCCGCTTGCCGCGCTCCGCCGCCAGTAATTCGATCGCATCTGGAATGCGCGACGCGGCGCCGGTCAACACCACGATTCCGTCCGCCTTGCGGTCGAGAGAGGCGTCCTCGGGCGGGATGTGCCAGACGAACCAGAAGAACCCGCCGGCGAGCAGCAGCGCCCCGACGACGCCGACGAACATGGTGAGGAAGCCGATCCAGCGGGCGAGACCTGCAAACATCTAGCGTCTGATCCATTCAGGCTGAGTCACGGTATTCCTAACATTTTTGCTTGCGCATGAGCTTTTCCAAAAACCAGTTCCCACTTTTCGGGATCATGCGCCCTAGTCGATCGCCTCCAAGGTCCGGTTGACCGTCTGCCGCGATGTCATGGCCGTCACCGCCGCGATCAGCACGACTTGCCCGAGCACGGCGACATAGCCGGCAATGCCGATGGAGAACGACCCGAACAGCGCCGCGGCCTGATCGCCCCCCGCCGTGCCGGTGAACCAGCGGCTTATCAGGCCGGCGAGCGCGAACAGCACGATTGCCGCACCGCCGCCGATGCCGCCGCCTTGCAGGCCGAGCATAAGAAAATGGCGCTGGAAATGCCCGGCGATGAAGCCGTTGTTGGCGCCGACGAAATGCAGAACCTCGATCACCGTCTTGTTGGTCGCCATCGCGCCCCGGGTCGCAAAGGTGACCGAGAGAACGGTGGCGGCGACCATCAAAATCAGAATACCGACGCCGGCCGCGACGGCGGTGCCGGCCATGGCGCGCATGCGGTCGATCCAGCCGCGATGGTCGTCGAGCGTCGCACCTGGCACCTGCTCGGCCAGCATGCGCCGCACTTGCGGAATGTCGGGCGCGGCGCCGGGTGAAATCTTGACCACGATCAGCCGCGGCACCGGCAACTCGTCGAGCGACAGCCCGCTGCCCAGCCATGGCTCGAGCAGCTTGATGGATTCTTCCTTCGAGTAGGCGCGCACGTCGCCAATGCCTGGGAACGCGCGCGCGACCGCCGCCGCCTTGTCGACCGTGGCGTCAATGTCGCGCCCTGGCGCCGGGATCACTTGGATAGTGACTTCGCGCGCCACGTCCGATTGCCATTCGCTCGCCGCCCCGCTCACGAGGATCACCGCGCCGGTGGTGAGCGAGGCCAGGAACGTCATGATGGACACGACCGCCACGAGGGCGCGCCCGGATATCGAATTGCGCGGCACCAGCGGCGTGTCGAAGCGCGGCAGCGGACCGCCCGGCATGCGCGACGGCGCCGTCAAATCGCTTCTGGTGGAATCCGTCATCATTGATCTTGAGTCCGATCCATCAAATTAAATCTTTGCCATCCATAACATTTTTCTTGCGCATGATCTTTTCCGAAAACCGGTCCCCACTTTTCGGGATCATGCGCTAGTCGTAGATATGCAGCCGGCCGTCATGCAGCACCAGCCGGCGCGCATCGTACTGGTCCATCAGCGCGATGTCGTGCGTGGCGATCACCACCGATGTTCCTGACTTGTTGAGCTCGATGAACAGCCGCAGCAGCCGCTGCGCTAGGCTCGGATCGACGTTGCCGGTCGGTTCGTCGGCGAGCAGCAGTTGCGGCCGTGCAATCACCGCGCGCGCAATCGCGGCGCGCTGCTTCTCGCCACCCGAGAGCACCGGCGGCAGTGCCCACATCCGCTCGCCGAGATCGACCCATCGCAACAGCTCGATCACCTCATCGCGGTAGCTGTCCTCGGGCCGGCCCATCACGCGCAGCGGAAGCGCGACGTTCTCGTAGGTGGTCATGTGGTCGAGCAGGCGGAAATCCTGGAACACGATGCCGATGCGGCGACGAAGCGTCGCCACCGCGTCCCGGGACAACGTGGCAACGTCGTGGCCGAACTGGGTGATCAGCCCACGCGTCGGCTTGAGCGAAAGAAACAACAGGCGCAGCAGCGAGGTCTTGCCGGCGCCGGACGGGCCGGTGAGGAACTGGAAGGAATGCGGCTCGATGCGGAACGTGAGGTCGCGCAGGACCTCCGGCCCGAGGCCGTAGCGCAAGCCCACATTTTCGAATCGGACCACGCCCCTCTCCGATAAATTCCCTTTAAGGCCCGTGGAGCCGCCCTGGGCGACAAGGCCGCGGAGCCGTCCTCTTAAGCCGTCCGGGGCCCTCGCGCACGCCAGGAACTGCGCTTTTACAGGAATATCACGGCGCCGCCATAGCCGCAGGAGCGGGAAAACCGGCGTTTTGGCCTAAGCGCCCGGGTCGGCCATGGTTTCCGGTCCATTAACGGACGGCTGGTAGGTTTTGACGACCCAAATGCAGCAAATGCCATGTTGATTGTCTGTCCGAGCTGCGCCACGTCCTACCTGATCGATCCGGCCTCGGTCGGTCCGGCCGGCCGTGCCGTGCGTTGCGCGCGCTGCAAGACAACCTGGTTCGCCGGCGGGCCGAAGACCGCCGAAGCGCAGTCCGCCGGATCGTCTTTTGCCGGTTCGCCGTACGAACCCGCCGATGCCGCGCCGGCGCGGGACAACGCGCCGACCGCCGCCGACGATTTCGATGGCGAGCCGTCCGAACGCTTGGCCGAATCTTTGACCGAACCGTCGCAAGCAATGGCCGACACCCAAGCCGCGCCGCCGGTCGAGCATGCCACACACCATACCGATCTTGTGCCGGACGAGGACAATGCGCCGGGGCCGGTCGCGATCACCGATGCGCCGTCGCTGGTGCCGCCGATCGAGCACGCGCCGTTGCCGACTGCCGCCAATGCCGAGCTCGATTCCGAGGACGTCGAAACTTTCGCCGCACGGCGCCAGCGGCTGAAGGCGCGCCGCCAGAATGCGCGCAAGTCGTCGCACTGGGCCGCACTCATTCTCGTGCTGTTCGCCTTCAACGTGGCGCTGATCGGCTCGCGCAACGAAATAGTTCGATACCTGCCGCAAACCGCGTCGCTGTTTGCCGCGATCGGCCTGCCGGTCAATCTGCGCAATCTGAAATTCGAGAATGTGCGGATTTCCAAGGAAGCGGAAGACGGTGTGAATGTCTTGATCATCGAAGGCACAATCGTAAGCACCGCCGACAAACCGACCGAAGTGCCGCGCCTGCGCTTCGCCGCGCGCAACGCCACCGGGCAGGAAGTCTACACCTGGACCGCGCTGCCGAGCCGCAGCATTCTCGGTTCCGGCGAAAGCCTCGAATTCAGCAGCCGTCTTGCCTCGCCGCCGGCGGACGCCAGCGACGTCATGGTGCGCTTCTTTAATTCCCAGGACGCGGTCGCCGGAGCGAAATGAGCCGATATCGCGAGGACAACGACGACCTTCGCTGCCTCGTCGTCCGCGCGCTTAGCGATGACGGCCACGACTTGACTGCGACACCCGACGGCGCCGCCGCGCTCGATGCGCTGGACCAGCATAACGGCGAATTCGACCTGCTGCTGACCGACGTGAAGATGCCGGTGATGGACGGCATCGCGCTCGCACTCGCCGCCGGACGCGATCACCCGGAAGTCACGATCATGCTGATGACCGGCTATGCCGATCAGCGCGAGCGAACGCACGGGCTGGACGCGCTGGTGCACGATGTGATCGCCAAGCCATTCTCGGTCGAGCAGATCAAGGGCGCCGTGCGCGAGGCACTGGTGAAGCGACACTAAATCAATGTGCTCCCGCTGCCGCGTAGGAACTACGCGCGTTGTTTCCGATCCGATTGTCAAACAGCCAAATTCCAAGCAGGCATGCGCTATCGCCCGTATTCTTGGCGGCGCCGGGTACGCCGTATTCCCCCTTGTTCCCCCTCGAACAAGCCGAGGGGATAGAGCACCGAGCGGCGCACCAGTCTTCCGTCTTGCCGCACTCTCTTTTCGAGAGCGCGGGCGCCTCTCGGCGCTCCATCGCGGCGATTTCTGATCCCGGGTCCGCGCTTCCAGGTCCACGTCTCTTCGTTCGGCGGGTCTTTGGCGCGCAGGCTCAACACCTGAACGCGCTTTGGCCCCACCGAGGCCCGAGACGGCCCTGTCCAGCGAGCTCCTCGCAGAGGGGTCGAATGCCCCCCGGTCGGGTCCCGGGACCTCCCGAGTGCGGCGTTACGAGCCCCGCCCGCGGGCGCCGCACCTGGCTCCATCCTCGAAACGTCTCGCGAAGACGCCCCTCAATGAGCAGGTGATAGGATCATAAGCATAGGATTTAAGACCTGTCAAGCGTCAAATTCTGAGCTGTCATTGCCGGGCGAAAGACGCGGCGCCTGCGGTCCTGGCCAAGACTTCCATTTTTTGGAATTTCGTGTTAGAGTTTTTCAATGATTGTGATCGGCACGGAACGCGTGGAGCGATACTTCGCGGCCCGGGCCGGACACAAAGCCATCAAGGCGGCATGCTCGCAATACGACGTGTGGCTCGCGATCGCTGCGCAGACGCAATGGCGAACGCCCGAGGATGTGAAGCGCTCGCACCCGAAGGTGAGCATTCTCAAGGGCGGCCGCGTGGTGTTCAACATCAAAGGCAACGACTATCGGCTGGTCGCGGCCATCAAATATCCGGCGGGCGTCATGGTGATCCGGTTTTTCGGGACCCATGCCGAATACGACGCCATCGATGCGGAGACGGTGTGATGGATGCAACCCTGATCTTGATCGACAATGACACGGAGCTTGCCCGCGCGCGTGCGCTGGTCGACCGGCTGATGGCCTCGGACGCTGCCGGCGATATTGCGCGGCTGCAAGCGCAGGCGCGCCTGATCGCGGCCTACGAGGAGACGAAGTGGCCGCGCCGCGCCGCGGGCACGGCCGAGATCGTGCGCTACCTGATGGACCAGCATGGCCTTACGCGCGCCGACATGGTGCCGATCCTCGGCACGGCGAGCCGTGTGAGCGAAGTGCTGCGCGGCAAGAAGGGCCTCAGCATGACCATGGTGCAGCGCCTGCGCGCGCGCTTCCGCGTGCCGGCGGATGTGCTGCTGCCGGCGCCGGGGAAAGCGAGCACGAAGCGGGCGGGAAAACGGAAGGCTGCGTGAAGGCTTGATCGGCCTTATGGTGAGGAGCGCAGCGAAGCTGCCCGTCTCGAACCATGTGGCCGCGCCATCCTTCGAGACGGGCGCTGCGCGCCCTCCTCAGGATGAGGCGGATTGAGGCCTGCGCAACTCTTTAGCGATCAAAAATCTTTCAGCAGCCGCTCGATGTAATCGAGCTCGAGCTGCGGGCGGGAGCTCTCGCCGAAGCGCTTGCGCAGCTCTTCCAGGATGCGGCGGGCGCGTTGGGCGTCGATCTCGCCCGGCACTTTCACGGTAACGTCGTCGCCATAGTCGCGGCCGCGCAGCGGCCGGCCGAGCGGATCGGTATTCTGGTCGGCGCGCTGGCGGCCATTGCGGCCGGGCTGACCGGGGCCTGGTCCCATGCCCATGCCGTTCTGCTGCATCTGCTGCGCCAGCCCTTGCGCGCCCTTGCGCATGGCTTCCAGCGCGCGGCCTTGGCTGTCGACCGCACCTTCGGCGTCGCCCGCACCCAGCTCACCTTCCGCCTCGCCCATGGCTTGCCCGGCATCGCCGAGCTGGCCCATCTCGTTTTCGCCTTGGCCCTTCTCGCCTTTACCGTCTTGATTTTGGCCGGGATTGCCGAGGCCGCGCTGGCGCAATTGCTCGAGCAGCTTGTTGAGCCGGTCCTTCAAGCCCTGCTGATCCTGCCGCAGCTCGCCCATCTGCTGGTCGCCCTTGCCGCGCTGATTGCGCTGGCGGTCGCGCCGCTGGTCCTGGCCCTGCTTGAAGGTCTTGTCGCGCAACTGTTGCTGCTTGCGGATCATGTCGCCCAATTCATCAAGCGCCGACATCATGTCGTCGTCGCCGTCGTCGCCTTGGGCGCCCGGGCGCGCCATCTGCAGATTTTCCAGCATCGACTGCAATTGATCGAGCAGCTGGCGCGCGGCGTCCTTGTTGCCGGAGCGGGCGAGCGCTTCCAGCCGGTCGAGCATGCTCTTGAGATCCTGCTGGCTGAGCGTGCGGGTATTGCGGTCGAGCGGGCGCGCCAGCTGCTGCGGGTTCTTGCGCAGCTCTTCCGCCAGCGCCTGCAGGAACTTGTCCATCGCGGCGCGCAGCTGCTCCATCAGCTTCTTGATCTCTTCGTCGCTGGCGCCGCGTTCGAGCGCCTGGCGCAAGGCATCCTGCGCCTGACGAAGCGCCTGTTCGGCTTGCGAGACGTTGCCGTCCTCGATCTGCAACGCCATGTCCCACATCCGCGCCACCACCTCGCGCAGCGCGTCGTCGGTCTTGGCATTCTGCAGGCCATAGTAGATCGAGCGCAGGCCGAGATAGATGCCGACCTCGGGCGTGAAGCGTTCCGGCGCGAGCGTGAGCGCATCGAGCGCTGTGAGCACCAGCGGCCGCGTATCGGCATCGAGCGCCAGGTTGCGGCGCTGCTCGATCAGCGCACGCGCGATCGGCTTGACGAAGATGCGTTGCGGAAGCTGCAGCTCGCGCGGCTCGCTGCGGCCCTCATTGCCGGCCTCGTCGCGCGCCACCAGCGTCATGGCGACGTCGGCGCCGGCCCACGGATGCTCGGTGAGGTCGCGCGTGGTCTGCGCCGCGCCGCTGCGGGTGCGCGCCTGCGGCAAGGTGAGCGGGAAATCGGGCGCGCTGAACAGCGGATGCCGCGGCTTGTCAGCCGGCGCTTGGTCCTTGAGCGCGAAGGTGGCTTGCGCCTCGACCACGCCGTAGTCGTCGTCCATCTTGTAATCGAGCCGCAGCGAGCCGCGTGCCTGCCGCTCTGGATCTTTGATCAATTCAATTGTCGGCGCGCGGTCGGGAATGGCGGTGAAATTCCAGACCAGATCGCTGCCGCCGATCCCATGCAAGGCGGCGGAGCCGTCGCCCTTGATCACCAAGCGGCGTTCCTCGGTGCCCGCCGGAAGTGGTGCGCTCGCATTGGCCGGCGCATCCTCCAGGCCGCCCTTAGGTACGATATCGAAGCGCACCTTGCCGGTGGCGCGGATCACGAGTTGACTGCCCGCCGGCACCGCCACCGGCGCCGTAGCTTGCGCGGTTTCGCCCGGACGCAGGCCCGGCAACATCACCGGCGGACGGCTGGTATAGACCGGCGGCGTGACCCAGGCATCGACACGGAAATTCGCCGGCGCGACCACGCCCTGCCAGTCGAAAGCGGCGGTGACGCGTTTCACGCGCTCGCCGCTGGCGGCGAAGAAACTCGCGACCACCAAAATGAGCGTGAGCGCGCGCAGCGCCATCGGATCGCGCAACGACAGCTTCGGCTGCGGCCAGCCGGCCTTGAGCTTGCGCGCCGACAGCAACGCGCGTTCGACATGGGCGCGCCAGAGCGCTTGCGTGACCGGGTCGTTCTGATTGGCGGCAATTTCGTCGGCGATGGCCGTGGCGGGCCGATGCGTCTCGCCGCTGCTGCGATCGAGCCGGCGCAGGCCGTCATACGCGCTGGGCAGCCGCAGCATCAGCAGCGGCACTGCGGCTGCCGCGGTGAGCAACAGAAATGCGATTAGCCCGATGGCGCGACCCATCGGCGGCAGCACAATCCATAAGCCGGCCCAGGAAAGCGCGAGGAACAGCCCGGCCACCGTGGCCAGCGTGGCCAAGGCCGGCCACAACCGCTCCCACAGCAGGCTGCCGCGCGCGCGCTGGAGGGCCCGCGCGAGCAGAACCCGGGTCGGCTGCCCGCGGTGGTGTTGCTGCTCGTCCAAGCCGTCCAAAAGCCGCTCCGTCGCTTAGGCCTGTGGAGAATCCGTCGATCAACACGCTAACACGCAGGCAAATTCCAGGCCACGCGTGGATTTAGGCGCCTACAGCCAATCCGGCAGGCGATCGAGCGCAATTAATTGGTCAACTTCAAGGCGGGGGCGGACGATGGCCCATTGCGCGCCGTTCACCAGCACTTCCGGCACCAGCGGCCGGCTGTTGTAGGTGCCGGCCTGCACCGCCCCATAGGCGCCCGCCGACATGACGGCGAGCAGCGCGCCACTTGGCGGCTCGGCCAGATGGCGGTCGCGGGCGAGGAAATCGCCGCTTTCGCAGACCGGCCCGACCACATCGGCGCGAATCCGGCGGGCGGATGTGGCCGGCTTGCCGACCGGCCAGATCTCGTGATGCGCGTCATACAATGTCGGCCGGATCAGATCGTTCATCGCCGCATCGACCACGATGAAGTTCTTCGCCTCGCCGTGTTTCACGAACAACACGCGCGTCACCAGAATACCGGCATTGCCGACGATCAGCCGGCCGGGCTCGAAGATCAGCCGGCAATCGAGATCGTGGGTGGCGCACTTGACCACTTCCGCATAGGCATCCGGATGCGGCGGCGGTTCATTGTCGTCGTGATAGGGAATGCCGAGCCCGCCGCCGAGATCGACATGGGCGATCGTGTGCCCGTCGCCGCGCAGCGTGCGCACGAACTCGGCCAGCAACGCGAAGGCATTGCCGAACGGATCGAGGTCGGTGATCTGGCTGCCGATATGCATATCGACGCCGGCGACCTTGAGGCCCGGCAGCTTGGCGGCGTGCGCGTAGACCTCACGCGCGCGGCTGATCGGAATGCCGAACTTGTTCTCAGCCTTGCCGGTGGCAATCTTGTGATGAGTTTTGGCGTCGATGTCAGGATTGACGCGCACGGAAATATGCGCGGTGCGCCCCTTCGACGCCGCGATCGCGGACAGCAAATCGAGCTCGGGCTCGGATTCGACATTGATGCAAAGAATGCCCTCGTCGACCGCGAGCGCGAGCTCGCGGGCGGTCTTGCCGAGGCCGGAGAACATAATCTTGTCGGCGGGAATGCCGGCTAAGCGCGCGCGCTTGAGTTCGCCTTCCGACACCACGTCGGCGCCCGCGCCGAGCTTGGCCAGCGTCTTGATCACGGCCTGGTTGGAATTCGCCTTCATGGCGTAGCAGACGAGCGCGTGCACGTCGGCGAACGCGCCGGCGAACACGTTGTAGTGCCGCTCCAGCGTGGCGGTCGAATAGCAATAGAATGGCGTTCCGACCGCGGCGGCGAGCGTGTCGAGATTCACCGCCTCGGCGTGCAGCACGCCGTTGCGATAAGCAAAGTGGTGCATGACACGCTCAGTTCAGGAGGCCGTCGAGGAAGATACGTTTATTGGCGCCTTTGGGCGCGAGCGGCTGGCCGTCAGCACCGACGCCCGGGTTGTTGTCCGTCGCCTGCCCGCCGATCGGCGCCGCGTGCGGCTGCGGCTCGCCGGCGAGCGAACCGCCGGGCGGCGGATCGAGCGGACCCTTGCGGCCGCAGGCGGCCAGACCGAGCGACGCGGCCAGCGCGCCGATCAGGGCCAGACGGAGAAACGGGCGGTCGCAAAAATGGGGCAAAAAACGCGCTCCTTGTATGACGGTCACCATACCAAACCGGGGCAAAAAGGCGAAATCAGGATTTCGCTTTTTCCAGCTTTCGCAGCCATTTCTTCGCCTGCGCCCGCACATTCTTGGGCGCGGTGCCGCCGAAACTCGTGCGGCTCTTGACCGAACGGTCGACCGACAGAACGGTAAAGACGTCCTCGCTGATTCGCGGCTCGATCTCGCGCATGTTGGCAAGCGCCAGCCGGTGCAGCGGCAAACCCGCCTCCGACGCCTTGGCGACGATCCGGCCGGTGAGGTGGTGCGCCTCGCGGAACGGGATTTTCAACGCGCGCACCAGCCAATCGGCAAGATCGGTGGCGGTGGCGTAGCCTTCGCCGGCCGCTTTCTTCATCCGCGCGGTATCCGGCTCGAGATCGGTCACCATGCCGGCCATCGCGGCGATCGACAACGCAAGCGCGGCGAGCGCGTCCATGCTGCCCTCCTTGTCCTCCTGCATGTCCTTGGCATAGGCGAGCGGCAGGCCCTTCATCACGATCAGCAGCGCCTGCAAGGCGCCAATCACGCGGCCGGCCTTGGCGCGTACCAACTCGGCGGCATCCGGATTGCGCTTCTGCGGCATCATCGAGGAGCCGGTGGTGAACTTGTCCGACAGCTTGGCGAGGCCGGTGAGCGGCGAGGTCCAGATCACGATTTCCTCGGCGAGCCGCGACAGATGCACCGCCGCGATCGAAGCTGCGGCCAGCGTCTCCAAAGCGAAGTCGCGGTCGGACACGGCGTCGAGCGAATTCGCTGCCGGCCGGTCGAAGCCGAGCGCCGTCGCGGTCATCTCGCGGTCGAGCGGAAACGAGGTGCCGGCGAGCGCGCCGGCGCCGAGCGGAGATTCGTTGAGCCGCTTGCGCGCATCACTGAGCCGGCCGCGGTCGCGCGCCGCCATTTCGACATAGGCGAGCAGATGGTGACCGAAGGTCACCGGTTGCGCGGTTTGCAGATGGGTCAAGCCGGGCATGACAGTGCCGGCATGGGTGAGCGCTTTCTCACAAAGCGCGCGCTGGAAGCCTGCGAGCGCCGCATCGAGCGCGTCGATGGTGTCGCGCATCCACAGCCGGAAATCGGTGGCCACCTGGTCATTGCGCGAGCGAGCGGTATGCAGCCGGCCGGCGACCTCCCCGATCAGTTCGCCCAGCCGGCTCTCCACGTTCATGTGGATGTCTTCCAACGCCCGCTTGAAGGAGAACTTGCCGGACTCGATCTCTGACAGGATCGTGTCTAGACCGTGAGCGATCTTTTTCGCATCGTCGGCCGTAATGATGCCTTGCTTGGCAAGCATGTCGGCATGGGCCTTGGACGCAGCGATGTCCTGGCGGTAGAGATGCCGGTCGAAATCGATGGAGGCGTTGATCTCCTCCATGATGGCGCCGGGGCCTGACGCGAACCGTCCGCCCCACATTTTGTTGCTCATGGTGTCGCTCTTATTGGCATCGCTACCAAGGTTTCGCCGATCATGACCGAACGTCCGCCGTCCAGCTTCGCCAAGAAACGGCTCGCCTTGATTCTGGCGGCTGGCGTTGCCGGCGTCGCCGTCGGGCTGGCCGGGGTATACGGGATTGCGACCCTGACTCGCAATGCGGGCGGCGATGCAGCCTGCCGGCCTTCCATGGAATTGGCCCGGAAAGTGGCTCCTTTGGCGCGCGGCGAGGTGGCCGCGGTCAATATCGCCCAGAGCCCGCTGAAGGTCCCCGAGCTCGCGTTCCAGGACGCTTCCGGCCAGCCACGGACCCTCGAGCATTGGCGCGGGCGCACGGTGCTGCTCAACCTGTGGGCCACCTGGTGCGTGCCCTGCCGCAAGGAGATGCCGGCGCTCGATGCGCTCGAAAGCCGCCTGGGCGGCCCCGGCTTCGAAGTGGTGGCGGTCAATATCGATACCCGCAATCCCGACAAGCCGAAGGCTTGGCTGAACGAGGTCGGCGTGCACAAGCTCGCTTATTACGCCGATCCGAGCGCCCGGACGTTTCAGGACCTCAAAGGCATCGGCCGCGCCTTCGGCATGCCGACCACGCTGCTGGTGGACCCGAACGGTTGCGAGATCGGCACCATCGCCGGCCCGGCGGAATGGGCCAGCGACGACGCGGTCAAGCTGATCCAGGCGGCAATCGGAAAATAGCGCGAGCGGTCCGCTAGCGCGTCGGCACCGGCTTCTCGCCGCGATAGTCGTAGAAGCCGCGCTGGGTCTTGCGGCCGAGCCAGCCGGCCTCGACATATTTCACCAGCAGCGGACACGGCCGGTATTTCGAATCGGCAAGCCCTTCGTGCAGCACTTGCATCACCGACAGACAGGTATCGAGGCCGATGAAGTCGGCCAGCTCGAGCGGTCCCATCGGATGATGCGCGCCGAGCCGCATCGCGGTGTCGATCGCCTCGACGTTCCCGACGCCTTCATACAGCGTGTAGATCGCCTCGTTGATCATCGGCAGCAGAATGCGGTTGACGATGAAGGCCGGGAAATCCTCCGACACCGCGATAGTCTTGCCGAGCTTTCTGACGAATATTTTGCTCGACTCGAAGGTCGCGTCATCGGTGGCAATGCCGCGGATCAATTCGACCAGCTCCATTAGCGGCACCGGATTCATGAAATGAATGCCGATGAAGCGCTCGGGCCGGTCGGTCGAGGAAGCGAGCCGGGTGATCGAAATCGACGAGGTGTTGGTGGCGACGATGGCTTCGGGTTTGAGCGAGGCGCACAGATCGGCGAAAATCTTGCGCTTGACCTCTTCCTTCTCGGTCGCGGTCTCGATCACGATATCGCAGGCCGCTAGGCCGTCGTATTTTTCCGCCGGCTTGATGAGCGCGAGCGCAGCTTTGCGGGCGTCCTCGCTGATCACTTTCTTGGCAACCTGCCGCGTCATGTTGCCGTTGATGGTCGCCAGGCTCGCTTTGATGCGATCGGGCGACACGTCATTCAGCATCACCGAAAAGCCCGCCAGCGCGCAGACATGGGCGATGCCATTGCCCATCTGACCGGCGCCGATCACCCCAACATTTTGAATATTGACCGCCATGATTTTTTCCGATCGATGCGAAGCCCGGTTCTCGGCTTCGATATATTCTTGTCACTTTTACGACAACCCGCCGGATGACACCACCGGCGGAACTATAGAATTAAAGCGTGGTCAACGCCCGAGTTTGCCAAGTTCTGCGACCAGCTCCGGCAGCGCCTGATAAAGATCGGCGACCAGACCATAGTCGGCGACCTGGAAGATCGGAGCCTCCTCGTCCTTGTTGATCGCGACGATCACCTTGGAATCCTTCATGCCGGCGAGATGCTGGATGGCGCCGGAAATTCCCACCGCGATGTAAAGGTCGGGCGCCACCACCTTGCCAGTTTGCCCGACCTGCCAATCGTTCGGCGCATAGCCGGCATCGACCGCCGCGCGCGAGGCGCCCATGGCAGCGCCGAGCTTGTCAGCCACCGGCTCGATATATTTGGTGAAGTTCTCGCGGCTCTGCATGGCGCGGCCGCCGGAAATGATGATCTTCGCCGAGGTCAATTCGGGGCGCTCGGATTTCGACAACTCCTCGCCGACAAATGTGGAGAGTCCCGGATCCGCTACAGGTTGGACATTGTCCACGCTCGCAGAGCCGCCCTCAGCCGTCGCTTGGAACGTGGACGTGCGTACGGTGATGACTTTCTTGCCGTCGGACGACTTCACGGTCTGGATCGCGTTGCCGGCATAGATCGGACGCTCGAACGTGTCGGGCGCGACCACCTTGATGATTTCGGATATCTGCATGACGTCGAGCAGCGCGGCCACGCGCGGCATCACGTTCTTTCCATTCGTCGTCGCCGGCGCAACGATGGCGTCATAGGCGCCGGCCAGCGAAACGATCAGCGCGGCGAGCGGCTCCGCGACGCGGTGCTCGTAAACAGCGGCGTCCGCCAGCAGCGCTTTCTTCACGCCGTCGAGCTTGGCGGCAGCATCGGCAACCGTTTTGCAATCCTTGCCGGCGACCAGGACATGGACATCGCCACCCATCGCCTTGGCGGCGGTGAGCGCCTTGTTGGTTGAATCCTTGAGCGTCTTGTTGTCGTGCTCGGCGACGAGAAGCGTTGTCATTTAGAGTATCCCCGCCTCGTCTTTGAGCTTGCCGACCAGTTCGGCCACCGAGCCGACCTTCACGCCCGACTTGCGTCCCGGCGGCTCGGTCGTTTTCAGCACTTGCAAGCGCGGCTTGATGTCCACGCCATAGGCATCCGGCGTTTTATCATCGATCGGCTTCTTCTTGGCCTTCATGATGTTGGGCAGGCTGGCATAGCGCGGCTCGTTCAGCCGCAGATCGGTGGTGATGATGGCGGGCATCTTCAGCTTCACCGTCTGCAAGCCGCCGTCCACCTCGCGCGTGACGGTCACGCTGTCACCGTCGATCGTAGCCTTCGACGCGAACGTGCCCTGCGCCCAGCCCAGCAGCGCCGCCAGCATCTGGCCGGTCTGATTGCAGTCGTCGTCGATCGCCTGCTTGCCCAGGATCACCAGGCCGGGCTTTTCCGCCTCGACGATGGCCTTGAGGATCTTCGCCACGGCCAGCGGCTCGACCGCACCCTCCGCCTTCACCAGGATGCCGCGGTCGGCGCCCATGGCGAGCGCGGTGCGGATGGTCTCGGAGGCTTGCGGCGGCCCGATCGACACCACCACGATCTCGGTCGCCTTGCCGGATTCCTTGAGACGGAGCGCCTCTTCGACGGCGATCTCGTCGAACGGATTCATCGACATCTTGATATTGGCGAGCTCGACGCCGGAGCCATCCGGTTTGACGCGGATCTTGACGTTGAAATCGACCACCCGTTTCACGGGCACCAGAATTTTCATAATGCATCCCAGATGGGGGCTAACGAGAGCGGGCGGAAGCTAAAGGCCGGGCCGCTGGCATGTCAACGTTTATGCTGCGCCGCACGCAATGCCAAGGATTAGCTGCGCATGAGCTTTTCCGAAAACCGGTAGCCACTTTTCGGAATCATGCGCTAGCGGTTCTGGCCCGGTGCCCATAGCACATCGCCGGCGCCCTTATTGTTGGCATAGCGGCCGGCGACGAACAGATAGTCCGACAGCCGGTTGACGTATTTGAGCGACGGCTCCGAAACCCCCTCGCCGGGCTGATCCTTGAGCTCGACCATGATGCGCTCGGCGCGCCGGCAGGCCGTGCGGGCCAAGTGCAGATAGGCCGAGGCCGGGCTGCCGCCGGGCAGGATGAAGGACTTCAGCGGCGCGAGCTCGGCATTGAGCCGATCAATCTCGGCTTCCAGCCATGCAACCTGCGCATCGGTGACCGTCAGCCGGGCGCCGCCGGGGCCTTTTTCAGCCAGGCAAAGATCGGCTTCGACATCGAACAGGTCGTTCTGGATGCGCCCAAGTGCCGCATCGAGCGCAACGTCGCCGGCGGCATGCAGGCGCACCAGGCCGATCACCGCATTGGCCTCGTCGACTGTGCCATAGGCCGCCACGCGCAGGTCGTACTTCTTGCGCCGGGCGCCGGAACCGAGCGACGTCGTGCCGTCGTCGCCGGTGCGGGTATAAATGCGGTTGAGCACGACCATGACGGCCTCGCCTGATTCTTCGCCTCGCCTCGGAATTCGGGCTAATCTGTATCCTATCCGGTTTCGGTCTCAAACAAGCGCAGGCAAACCAGGGAGGTGACGACCATGCGAGTCTTAGCGATAGCGGGTACCGCCGCACTGCTGATGCTGTCCGCTGCCGCGCCGGCAGCGGCCTGCAGCGGACCTTCCATGCACTCCGCGCAGGCTGCCTCGGCCGATCTGTCCGCCGCGACCAAGAAGCCGATCAGAAAGACCGCGAAAAGGACGAAGGAAAAGGTGGAGTATATGCGCGCGGTGCCGATGAAGTGACCGCGCTAGCGGCGCATCGCCCAGATCGTCGCCATGATCACGATAATGGCGGCGAATTGCAGCAGCACGCGCAACCGCATCAGCTGTTGCGAGCGGTTGGGCGAGCCGCCGCGCAGCATGTTGACGAGGCCCAGCAGCAACACGATCGCCACCGCGACGATGGCGGCCGGCACGAGATAATGTGACATGAAATCCGACATGGGCAGCGCCTTCTAGCACCGGCCGCCGCGCTCGGCCATCGTTGCTGACAGGCCCCTACCCCAACAACCATTGCACAATTTGACTCGCGGGATGGTTGTGTTCTGGCTACCCTCCGCGGATAAGCATACCGACAGGGTGGGGGTATGGGCTTTGGAATTCGCGCCGGAGCGGCTATCGCCCGCTCGCAGGCATTTGTCGGCGACTCAGCCGGTAGCCCCTCGCTCGACCCCTGGGCGGTGGAATTCGCCGACACCCGCACAGGCGACGCTCGCCATTTCCCGGAAATCGACTGCATCCGGCCGCTGCTCGCTGCCGATGTACTCGCCGCTGCGGAGCAACGAGCGGCGGTGGTTGGCGTCGGCGCCGACCGCGTTCTGGTTGCCTGCGGCGCGCTGCGTGAGGAAACCTATCTGCGCGCGCTCGCGGAGACGCTGGGCGTGGCGTTCGAACCGCTCGACGGCATTCCCCGCGCACTGTGCCCGATCAACGACGACCGCCTGATCGAATCCGCCGCCGTCGGCCTGTTGCCGCTCGCGATCGATGACGCGCTTTATCTCGTGGTCGCCCCGCGCGGCACCGCGGCACGCCGCATCATCGCTATGATTGGAGATCAGCCCGCGCGGGCGCAGCGATTTCGCTTCACCAGCGCCGAGCGTCTCAACCGCTTCGTGTTGCGCTGTACCGGCAAGGCGCTCGCTGCCCGCGCGTCAGACCGGCTTAAACAAACATGGCCGGTACTCTCCGCCGCCCCGCCCCGCCGCGCTGGCTCGGCAATATCGTTCCGGTCGCGATCCTCGGACTACTGACGCTCGCGGCCGTCGTCTTGGCGCCGGCGGCATCCATACTTGTATTCGAAGTGATGCTGGCGGCGGTGTTCCTGGCATGGCTCGGCTTGCGGCTGACCTGCGTTTTTTTCGATTCGCCCGCGCGCGATCCGTCGCGCCGCCTGGCCGATGGTGCGCTGCCGGTCTACACCGTCATCTCGGCGCTGTACCACGAAGCAGCTTCGGTCGACGGGTTGCTGTCGGCGATCGAACGGCTTGATTACCCCGGTATTATGGCGCAAACACCGGAACATTCCGCTTGGTACTAGAGCGGCGCTAATTATCTTGGCGTCATGGCCGAGATACGCACAGTCACAACGCTACGCCGCAAACGCGATGAAGTCCGCAAGGCAGTCCGCAAATATGAGCGGTGTCTAGACCAGGCGCGAGCGGACCTGACTCACCTGATAGCCGCTATTGCCATTTTCGAGGCCAAGGGCGGCGATGAATCCTTGCCGTCCTATTCGGACCTCCACCGGCTATTCCGCTATGGCGAGGCGTTCAAGCTTTGCACAGCAGCCCTAGCGTCCGGCCCTAAGACCACGCGTGAACTGGCGGTCTATGTCGCCAACGCTAAAGGCCTGGACGGCGGCGACGCCGTGATGCGGAAGGTGATCGGCAGCAAGCTCATTCACTCGCTGCGGATACGGGAGAAGCAAGGACAGTTGGTTTTGGAGGGAAAGAGGAAGGGCGTCAGCGTGTGGCGGTTGCCATAGGCAGCGGCCCATCTTGAAGTGGTATCCAGAATACCTCAATTTTAAAGGGCAAATTGATGTTGAAACCTTTCCTTTACCTTCATAGTTCTGTGTATAATGGGGTTCTTACGGGGACCCCAGCGATGCCGGAACTTCGAAGCATCCAGCCACAATCACTAGCGAGTGGGCAAATGGTCACGCATCTCGCCAAAGAATTGGATACGTATCAAAAGCTTCTTCCTGGCCTGATGGTTGAGGAGGGCAAGTATGCACTCATATTCGGCACCGAGCTTATCGGCGTATTTACAGATTATGAAGAAGCTCTAAAGGCCGGCTATGATAAGGCTAAGCTCGAACCGTTTCTTGTCAAAAAAATTTCTGGCACTGAAACGATAGCTTATTTCTCGCGCGATATTGATAGCGCTTGTCACACTTCGCCGTCGTCCTAGGTCCTCAAGGACCTTTGCTTACCGTCTTGGTGGGCGTTAGCGTGCCAAGGAAAGCCGCAATGCTAGCCGCTGGAGTCGCGGTGCCAGGTCCAATCATAGCCAATCTTCTAATCGATACGGGGGCCAGCGTGACAAGCGTTGACTCATCCGTAATCGATCAGCTCGGATTGCAACCGACTGGAACTGTCGGTATCCGCACTCCATCGACCGGGCTTATCCCTCATACGTGTTCTACTTACGATGTTGAACTGACAATCCCCGGTCCAACGCAAGCAAGGCATGTCCCCGCTGTCGCTATTATTGATGGTCATTATCTGTCGCAAGGTCATCAAGGCCTTCTTGGTCGCGATATGTTGAAAGATGGACGGCTTATTTATTGCGGTCATGATAATTTTGTAATGCTATCTTTCTAATTTTGTTATGCACGTTGCAATTCAATGTGACGCTGCCAATAGCCGCTGAAATCGACTGACGGCTTTCGCTTCATCGCCAGCCCGGCAAGACGGCCAACCTGATCGCCGTTAGAGACGCGTCGATTATCTTCGCGCCATGATGCCTCTTGCGCGTAGCGCAGCAGATACGCGCCCGAAATATGATGATGGTGGCCGATCTCGGCACGGCGCATCCGGCTGAAAAATTCCTCGGCCCAATTCGTGCAAGCGCCATCGACCGAATAAGCCTCTTGGTGATTGATCCGCTTCACCTCGTAACGCTTATGCAGTTCATCCCACGATCCGGCTTCGTCGGCGTTCAAGATCGTTCCCTTGGCGACATGGGCGCGAAGGAACGACATGGCCTTGGCTTCCGATTTGAACACCGCCGGAATTGAATTGCCGCCACGCTCGCGGATGACCACCACCACCTTGCGCTTGCCGTTCTGATTGCGGACCAAGCGACGGTCGCGGCGGTTCTCGCGCATGTTTGCCGGTTTGATGTAGCCGCCGAAATAGCCGCCATCGACCTCGGCTACCTTGCCCTCACCGCCGACAACACGGCCCTTCATCTCCTCGGCCATCGCTTCACGAAGCTTGTGCAGCAGGACGAAAGCCGTTTTGTAAGACACACCAAGATCGCGGGAGATCGCCAGCGCGCTCTTGCCCTTCACCTCATTGCAGAAGATAGCGATGGCCGCGAGATAGCCACGTAGCGGCAGCTTGTGGCTGGCGAACAACGTGCCAGACGTGATGCTAAAATCCTTGCCGCAGGCGCGGCACTCGAAACGAGGCGCACCGCTGGAACGGCGGCAATCGTAAGGGTCAACGCCGCCACAGTGCGGGCAAACCGGAGCGCCGTCTGTCTCGGGCCAACGGACCCGGCGGAACGCGCCCTCGGCTTCCGCGTCGGACATGCGGAATACCTCAGCTAGGCTGAGGGACTTGGCAGCGCGGGACAGGAGAAAATGTTGGGCCATAGCTCATACCTAACGTTTGTGTGAGCTAACATATGTGTTAGTTTGCCTTCCTGTCAATAGTATTCTAACATATTTGTGAGCTAACAAATATGTGAGTATTTTCAGATGGTTACGCCAAAGACTGCGGAAGACTGGGCCGAACGGGCAGCGTCTTTCCTCAAAGCAAAGCTGAAAGAACGCGAAGTGACCTATGTAGAGTTAGCGAAAAGGCTCAAAAGGCACGGCCTTAAGGAAACCGAGGGCGGCATTACGATGAAGCTCAAGCGGGGGACATTTTCGGCAACATTCATGCTGGCATGTCTAGCCGCCCTAGAGTTAGAGGGCATCCAATTGGAAGATATTTAATCTGGCAAAGACGCCAAAACACGGGCGGAGTGAAATCGTTATGGGAGGAGTTCTGGCGGCCACCGGTGCGCTTCGGCACGGTGCCAGTCGCGGCATCGCTCAACCCTCCTCATTTTCTGCATCACCGCCGAGGCGGTATTTAATGTCGTAGCTCATGATAAAATCCAACTCCTCCGCCGTGAACCCGTAGTGCCCCGCGAGCACTTTGTCGATTTCATCAAGCACCAACTTAGACGCACCGGCACGATACTCGGCGTAGGAAATCTTGTCCCCGTCCTTCGTGTTGATTGTCTTCCTCTCGGCATTGCGTTCTAAATCGCGCATAAGTTTTGCGCCAAGTGATCCTAACGTCTTGTCTTCCAACGCCCCGGAAGGCACAGGAAAACTGGTCACCAAATTGTCGCTGACATGGAAGCAATCGCCATAAGCGATAAAATAACTGTAAAACAGACTGCTATTCAGAATAGCGCATACGGCTTTGGCGGCTCGGTCGTTGGTGAGGTAAAGGTAACGTCCATGAGCAGGTGCGCCAACACTGCCATTCTTTTCATAGTATGGTATGCCAACGGATGCCTTCACCCAATAACGCGCAGATTCTTGATAGAAGACGAAATTCGATGTCGCGAAGCTGCTGACAGACAATTTTAATGGTCGATTCTCTTTAGAGAAAATTCTTTTATACGCTGAAATATTTAGATCAGAACCAATTTTGGGGAACTGTCGTTGCTGAATTTTTTCATCACTGATTTCTGCAAATGGTGTCAGTGGAAAAAGCATATCACGCACTTCGGTTGCCCAACGGCGATAGCCGGACGACCAAATACGGGGCGGTATGGAACTAGTACGATGTTGCAACACAAATATTGTGCTGCGGCAGTTTTGGAGCCCGTCAAACAATTTACCAGGACGGTCGTCGCAGGTTATCGTCGCAACAAAAGACGAGCTATGGGCTAAGAAGTTGCGGGTCGTATCCATTCGCGACGAACTGACAATCGGCAGCTGAACGATGAAACTCAGAAAGCCGCTTTGAGACAGAAGGCTCACTGACCGCTCTGTGCATATGGCATAAAGATTGCCACTTGGTTCCGTCGTGTAGCCGCGCACGCTGTATGATTTTCTTACAGCTGAATATTCCTTCCAAGGTGGATTGCCGACGATCACGTCGAAGCCGCCACTGCTCATGATACCGTAAAACTCAATAAACCAATGAAAAGGTTGGTGCGACTTCAGCCATTTCGCGTGCCCCGCCGCGTTGCCGTCTTTAACGCCATACTCACGCGCTAGATGATGATTTAGTTTTTCGTCGAGGGTCTTGAGCCGCTGACGCAATTCTTGCTTATCTTGTAATGGAACTGTTCCATCGCCCTCGATTTGTCGTTTCCGGAACGCATCAAAAGTCTGTTGTAGGTCGGCTGCACTCTTCGATATTGCATCGAGCGAATTGTCGAGATCGAGTTTGCTCGTCAGTGCCTTTTTCAACTCATCGTAAGTTGCATAACCGACCAGGGTATTTCCGGCGCGGATATTGAAGTCGATATCCGGTAGCGGTTCGATGCCGAGGTTTTCGTGTTTCTTGTCTGGATCGACCTGCGCTGCGAGCTTCAGGAATAGGCGGAGCTTACAAATCTCGACCGCTTCTTCCATGATATCGACGCCGAAGAGATTGTTCAGAATGATACTCTTTAGCGTGAAATAGCGCGCGTTGGGGTGCGCTCCAACTGTTGCCAAAGTCGACTTAAAGTCTTCGAATTTCTTGGGTGCGTGGTCTTCTGCCGACCGTTCAAGGTCGGTGACAAAGGCTTCCATACGTGAAAGGCAAGTTTCGTAAAGCGGCTCAAGGATGTTGAGTGCGGCGAACAGAAATGCGCCCGAGCCGCATGTGGGATCGAGTACCGTGACGCCCTCAATCGCCTTCCAAAATGCGCGGAGAAGGTCCGGCCCTTCGCAGCGTTCGATTACGTCCTGGGCAAACTGCCGGATATCCAGATTGAGCGTAATGAGATCATTGATCTCACGAACCTCACCGGCGGCCAGTTTCGCCCGCACCTCGTTGTAGCGGGTGCGGCGCGCCACGACCTCGCGCCAGATCTCGGTACGCAATGCAAATTCGGCGGGCGCGGAGCGGTTCCACTGGGTGCGCGCTGAAACGTCCGCAATGCCCGCCGCGATCTCGTCCGGGAGCGACAATGGTTGCTTCAGCGGCGTATTTGAGTGAACGTCCCATGTAAGGCCATGCTTGACGGCCGGGTAGATGTAACGGTCGGGGTCATCGCGCAGATGCCCCCAAATCGTCGGCCCACCCGGGTTCTCGAAGGCCACCTTGCATTTGATCTTCGCGGCGTTGAACAGGAAGGGGATCAGCGTATTCTTTGAGATGTATTCGGTGATGTCCTCCTTCGTGTAATAGGCCCCCATCTGCTTCTGGTTGATGTATTTCTCGAAGATGTAGCCGAGGACATCGGGATTGATCTCGTCATCTTTGCGTAGGGGGCGTTCATCGAGATGCCACTGGTATTGATCAAAATAATCGAAGACGCGCTCGAAGGCTTTGTCGGGAATCTGGATGTCCTTTCCGTAACGCTCTGGCTTTTCAAGTTCATGCACGTCGAACAGGCCACCGTTGAGATACGGGATGTTGCCGAGCAGTTTTTCTAGGTCGGGCGCGCGATCCTTGCGGCGTTTGCCGAAGCCTTCCTGGAACAGGCGGAGCAGGAAATAGCGATAGAAGGTGTAGAACTTGTCCTTGCCCTTTTCCTGCTGGCAGCGGTGCAAGCGATTGCGGAGGTAATCAGGATCGCCGTCTAAGAAATTTTTGCGCTGGATGAAATACACAAACATCAGGCGGTTGAGCATGACGGACGCATACCACTCGCGGTCGCCTATCTCGCCGATGCCGTCGATGAACTTGAGGAAGGCTTTGCGGTGGGTGTCGAAGTCGCGGTAGAAGGCCTTGGTCACACGCTCGACATCGAAGGCGGCGCGGGCGCGTCCGGCGACGACCACGGTGGACAGACCGGCTTCCTCCTCTTCGAGCGAGACGTAGAGGATTTGGATCTTCTGGAGAAGCGAGTCGCCGGGCTGGCCGCGGTGATACTCGTGGGTGCGCGCGGCGAGCGGCTTACCTTGTTCGCGGCGAACCCACATCCACGACTGACGCGAGCGATCGCCAGTCACGAAGACTATCAGATGCTCGAAACTAGTTTCGGAGAGCTTTCGGTCGAGTTTCAGGCGGGTGGCATGGTCGGGCAGACCGCCGGTGGGCGATTCGCAGAGCCAGGCGATGAAGCCGCGCTTCTCGGCGAGCGCGGTTAAGGCGTAGTCCTGTTCGCCGGCACGGAGGGTAAGTTTCTGGCGGCACGGTTCCCACCCAAGTTCCTCGACGAAGAGCTTGGGTAGATCGCAGCTTTGCAGGAGTGGGCGGGTGCGTTGGAAGCTGAGAAACATAGGTCAATCTTTTCGAATGCCGAGGGAGCAGATGATTTTTGGTTCGCGGGCTTCAACATCGTCCTTCGGGATGCAGAGCCGGTCTTCCTCGTGCAACGAGAGGACCAAGTCGGCGAGTTTGTCGCCTGCTCCACCGGGCCATTGCTCGATGGAACGGTCTATCGATTTCCAGCCTCGCAGATTGAAATAGCCAACACAGAAATCGGCATGGGCGGACAGGTCGAGCGTCTGTCGCAATGCAGGTAAAAGCGCGAACTCGATGTTGTCGAAGATCCGAGGCATCTCACTCCTACTTTACAGACAAAGCCGCACTTCGCGTCCTTCGCCGTCAGGGTCTTCGTCCGGTTCACCGTATAGCCTGAGGGTAGTTTTGGCCAATATGGCCGGCCAG
>DATBZY010000109.1:0-9400 GCA_036512915.1 Pseudolabrys sp.
TGCTGCGCAAGGCCGCCGAACGAACGGTCGCGGGACTGTGGGACAAGATCGGCGAACTCCTCACCGAGTTCTCTGAAGGCGAATGCGCCAACTATTTCAGGCACGCAGGCTATGCGTGAAATCAATCGGAAAATGCTCTAAATGCTGGCGTTCGCCGTAATAGCGCGGCGAAATGCATGCTTCACGTTGATAGCATTCTCGTCGGCCATCTATTCCGACATTTCCCGGATAAACCCTGCATTGATTCTGACTGATCGCAAGAACTAATGTCTGGATGGGATTTTCGGAAAGGACACGCAATGGCCGCGCCGCGAGAGATGCCGGATATTCTTGTCAGTGAAGTGGGCCCACGTGACGGGCTACAAAGCGTGAAGCGAACGATGCCGACCGCAGTTAAGCACCGCTGGATCGCCGCGCTGGCGCAGGCGGGTTTGGGCGAAATCGAAGTCGGCTCCTTTGTCTCGCCGAAACGGCTTCCGCAGATGGCCGACACCGAGGTGGTCGTGCGCGAGGCCATCAAAATCCCGAGCCTTACCGTGCTCGCGTTGGTGCCGAATCTCAAAGGCGCGGAACGCGCCGTCGCCTCCGGCGCGCACAAGCTCACCATCCCAGTTTCCGCCTCGCGTGCACACAGCCAATCCAATGTCGGTATGACGCCGGAACAATCGATCGAGCAGGTAGCAAAGATCTGCGCTCTCTGCGACGGCCTGCCGCCGGAGCGCCGCCCCGCCGTTGAAGCGGGCGTTTCCACCGCTTTCGGCTGCACAATGGAAGGGCCGGTGCCGGAGGATTGGGTGATGCGAATTGCCGTCCAGCTCGCCGAAGCCGGCGCGAACACAATCAATCTTTCCGACACGACCGGCTACGCCAATCCGGTTCAGGTGAAGCGCATGTTTATGCGTCTTAAGCGGGAGCTCGGCGACAGGGCAGGCGGTGCGCATTTCCATAACACCCGTGGTCAAGGCCTCGCCAATGTGGTGGCGGCACTCGATGCTGGCGTCACTGGCCGGCCTCGGCGGCTGCCCTTACGCGCCGGGTGCGACCGGCAACATCGTCACCGAAGATCTCGTGTTTTTGCTTGAATCGATGGGCCTATGTACCGGAATCGATATCGACCGGCTCATCGCTGCCCGCGCAATCATCCATGAGGGACTGCCGGGAGAACCGTTGTACGGCCATGTCGCAGATGCAGGTCTGCCCAAAGGCTTCGTGCCAGCTTCACGGGCTGCGGCATGAGTGAGCAGCTTCCCCTTCACGGCATTCGTGTCGTCGAGTTTTCGCACATGGTCATGGGCCCAAGCTGCGGACTAATCCTGGCCGATCTCGGTGCTGACGTGATCAAAATTGAGCCGCTGCCGGAAGGCGACAATACGCGCCGGCTGCAGGGCTCGGGCGCCGGATTCTTTCCGACGTTCAACCGTAACAAGCGCAGTGTTGCGCTCAATCTCAGAATGCCGGCAGGTCTGGAATTTGCCAAGCGCCTGATCAAGCGTGCCGACGTGGTGACGGAAAACTTCCGTCCCGGTGTAGACAATCCTGGCCTGATTTACTGTTCGCTGAAAGGCTTCCTCTCGGGGCCGTACGAGCACCGCGCCGCGCTTGATGAAGTCGTACAGATGATGGGCGGCCTTGCCTACATGACCGGTCCTCCGGGCCGGCCGCTACGCGCTGGCGCCTCCGTAAACGACATTATGGGGGGCATGTTCGCGGCTATCGGCATTCTCGCCGCGCTGCATGAGCGCGAGCGCACCGGCCACGGTCAGTTCGTGAAGAGCGCTTTGTTCGAAAGCAACATGTTCCTCGTCGCCCAGCACATGACGCAGTATGCGGTGACTGGGAAGCCGGCGGCGCCCATGCCGGCACGGCTCTCCGCCTGGGCCGTCTATGACGTGTTCGATACCGGCGACGGCCAGCAGGTGTTTGTCGGCGTCGTCACGGACACGCAGTGGCGCGCTTTCTGCGCCGAATTCGATATGCCGGCGCTTTTGTCCGACCCGGCGCTCGTGAGCAACGCCCAGCGCGTCATGGCGCGCGAGCGCTTCATGCCGATCTTGCGCGAGCTGTTTCTGGGCCTCAGCCGCGCGGAAATCGTGCATCGCTGCGAAAAAGCGCAGCTTCCGTTTGCACCGATCACCAAACCGGAAGAGCTGTTCGACGACCCTCATCTCGCCTGTCCCGGCGCGATGGTAGAGGTCACACTGGCCGATGGGCGAACATGTCCGGTGCCAGCCCTGCCGATCGAAATGAAAGGCCGCCGCTTTGGTCTGCGGCATGACGTCCCGCGCGTGGGGCAACACAGCACAACGATCGCAGAAGAACTCGGATACGAGCAGCCACGGATCGATCAACTTGTCACCGAGGGTGTGCTCGGCCCGAAGCGCCGAGACGCCTGAGCATCATCCACTTTCTGAGCAAGATCAGAAATGCGGCCTACGTCTTGCCCGCCGGCTTCGCCATCGACTCGACAAGCGGCCTGACATCGCTGGCTTCTTCGATCGCCCATAGGCGATTGGCCAGCTCCGCGGCGCGCGCGGCGCCGAGCACCGGTTCGACGAGCCCGTGGAACTTGCTCCGCAATCTCTCATCGTCGAGCGGCAGCAGGCGGGAGCCGAGCGCCTCGTCAACCTGGCGGGTGAAAACATGACGTCCGGTCATGACCGTGACCCGCGCCGGGCGCAGCCGGGGATAGAGCTTGTCGATCTCCGGCGGCGCGCTGACGGCGAGCTTGCGCGCGATGGCGGCGACGGCCGGATCGCGCCGCATCGCCTCGCTGAAATGCTCCAGCTTGATGCCGCCGAAGCGGACCGCCAGTCCGATCAGATACGGGAAGCTCAATTGCGCGCTGGCATAGTCGTTCCAGCCGGCATGCGCGTGCTCGGCGGCGATGCGGTAGGTCTCGACCTCGATGCGCGTGATATCGTCGGCCGAAATCTTCTGCTCGTCGATGAGCCCGATCAGCGCCTCGACCGCGGGCTGGATGTGCCGGCAGCAGGCATAGGGCTTGATGTAGCAATCGGTAATGCCGAAGGGCACCGCGGGCGGCAGTTGCAGCGCGCGCGTTTTGTCGAGGCGGCCGAAGGCGAAGGCCTGCATGAACCCGTCGCGCGCCTCGATCACCTGCGGCGGCCCCTCGATGCCTTGCTCCGCCAGCAGCGCGGCCTGCAATCCCTCGCGCGCGGCGTGGCCGGCGTGCAGGCGCTTGATGTCGGCGCCGCCATTGACGAAGGCGAACAGCCCGCCGGCGCTCGACGCGGCGATGCCGATGGCGTTCGCGACTTGCGGCGCGGAGAGCGCGCGCAATTTGGCGGTCGCGGCCGCGGCACCGAACACGGCGCAGGCGCCGGTCGGATGGAAGCCGCGCTGGCGCAAGTCGGGATGACAGGCGCGCGCGATGGCGATGGCGGTTTCGTAACCGGCGACCAGCGCCTCGATCGCCGACTTGCCGCTTAAGCCCCGTTCGTGGGCGACAGACAGTACGGCCGGCACCACGGCGCAACCAGGATGCACGGAGCCCTGGCGGTAGCCGTCGTCGAGCTCGATGCCATGGGCGGCGGTGCCGCCAAGAAAGGCGGCGTCGAGCAGATCGGCGCGCCGCGCGCGACCCGGGACCGGAATTCGCCCGTCTGCGCGCACCGAGGCGAGCACCGTTTCGGCGCGCGTGGCAACCTCGCCTCCCGCGCCCGCGATCATCACGCCGACGGTGTCGAGCAGATGGCGGCGGGCATAGTACCGCACGTCTTCCGGCAGGGCGTCGTAACGCAGCGCGCTGACGAATTTGACCAGCGCCTCAGTGGCGCCCGCGGCCGGATTGAGCGAGTGGATGTTTTCGGCCTGTGACATGCTTATAGCCTAGGCTTTCCCGGACAATCTCACTAGCGCATCGACGGCGACGACGCCTTGGCCCTTGGGCAGCATGATGAGCGGGTTGATCTCGGCCTCGGCCACTGCCGGATCGTCGATTATGGCGAGCTGCGAAAGCTTGACGATTGTGTGCGCGAGCGCGTCGAGATCGCTCGTGGCCCGGCCGCGAACGCCGGTGAGCGCTTGTAATGCGCGCACCTCGCCGATCATCGCGCGCGCCTCGGCGAGATCGACCGGCGCCAGCCGCAAGGCGCGGTCGCGTTGGATTTCGGTCAAAAGCCCGCCCGCCGCCACCATCACGAGCGGGCCGACGTCGCGATCGACGCGATAGCCGACGAGAACCTCGCCGAGCCCGCTGACCATCGGCTGCACCAGCACGCGATCGACCGCGGTGCTGTTGCGGATTTTTCGTATCGCAGCGAGCAGATTTTCGCTGTCGCGCACGCCCAGCGCCACGCCGCCCACGTCCGACTTGTGCGCGAGTCCCGCCGACAGCGCCTTGACGGCGACCGGATAGGGAAAAGGCAGGGTGGGGGCCTTGGTGATCTGCGCATCGAGCGCAACGGCGGATGCGCGCGCGATGCCGAGGCGGTCGAGCAGATCATAGGCCGCGAGCTCGTCGAGCGTTCGCCCGGGCCCGCGCGGCGCGGTGTGCGGGCGCGCAACCGGCGGCCTGGGCGCGCGCCGCGACAGGGTCGCTGCGATGGCGTCGGCGCAGGCCTCCGGCGTGCGGAAGTTCGGCACGCCACCGGTGCCGAGGCGTGCCAAAGCCTCCGGCGCCTCGGGCACCAGGAAGGCGGCGAGCGGCTTGCCGGCGCCGGCGCAGTCGATGATTGGCTGCACGGCAAGCTCGGGATGGAAACGTGCGGAGGAACCGACGACGGCGAGGATCAGATCGAATTCGGGGGCGGCGAGCAGAATGTCGAGCGCGCCCTTCATGACTTCGTAGCGCGTCCCGACCGTGGTGAGATCGACGAGCCGCGCGGGGGCGACCTCGATGCCAGCGGTCTTGAGCCGCGCGAGCGTCGCAGGACTTGGCGGTTCGACGGCGACGCCGCGTGAGGCGAGCGGATCGACCACCATGGCCGCGCCGCCGGTCGTGGTCGTCACGACGCCGACGACCGGATGTCGCGCATCGCGCGGCGCCATCGGCACCCGCGTCAGCAAGCGGGGGCTTTCGATCAGCCCCTCGAACGTATCGACGCGCGCAATCCCGCATGCGGCAAGAAAAACGTCGGCCACGTCGTCCTCGCCGGCGAGCGCGCCGGTATGCGAGACCGCCAGTTCGCGCGCGGCGAATGAGCGGCCGAGCTTGTAGGCGACGATCGGTTTGCCGCGTTCGGCGGCGGCGAGCGCGAAGGCGCGCAGTGCGTCGGCCCGCCGCATGGTTTCGAGGAACAGCACGTAGCCGTCGATATCCGGATCGTCGAGCGTCGCCGCGCAGATCTCGCCGATTGACAGATCGGCCTCGTTGCCGACCGAGACCAGGCCGGCAAAGCCGATATCGCGCGCCTTGCCGCGCGAGGCGAGCGCGCCGATCAAGCTGCCGCTGTGAGAGGCGGCGAAGATGCGGCCGACCGGAAAATCCGTTTCGGCGAAGGCGGCGTTGGCGGTGAGAAATGTCCGGTGCCGCAGGTCTACGACTCCGAGACTTGACGGCCCGACGATGCGGATGCCGGTCGCCGCCGCGATCTCGCGCAGCCGCGCCTCGCGCGCCGCGCCTTCCGCGCCCGCCTCGGCGAAGCCGTTGGCGAGCACGGTCGCCACCGCGACGCCGAGCCGGCCGCATTCCTCCACCGCCGCGATGACGGCTTGCGTCGGCGTCACGATATAAGCGTGCTCCGGCACCTCCGGCAGCGCCGCCAGCGAAGGCCAGGCGCGTTCGCCCTGCACGGTCTCGCGCCGGGCATTGACCGGATAGATGCGGCCGCGATAGCCGGCCTGGCGCAGATATTTGAGCGGCCGGCCAGCGGTCTTGCCGGCGTCGTCCGACTGGCCGACGAGCGCGACCGCGCGCGGCGAAAACAGCGCGCGGGCGAGCCGCGCTCCTTCACCTCCTCCCGCGGGCGGGGAGAGGTTATTCGACCGCATCGGCATGACGCCCGCGCTGTTCGAACCGGCGGTCGAAAATGTGTTCGGCGATGCGATTCTTCAAAATCTCGATCGAGCCGCCGGCGATCATCCAGCCGCGGCATCGCCGCATGCAATATTCCACCAGCGTCTCGCGGCTATAGCCGAGCGCGCCCATCACCTGCACCGCCTCGCTCGCCACATCGAAGCCAGTCTGGTTGCAGGCCGCCTTGGCGATGGCGGTCTCATAGGCCGAGGGAAAGCCGCGGTCGGCGTTGGCGGCGGCGCGGTAGAGCAGGAGTTGCGCGCTTTCGAGCTTGATCGCCATGTCGGAGAACTTCCACTGCAGGCCCTGGAATTCGCACAGCGGCCGGCCGAACTGCACGCGCGTGGCGGCGTGCTCGCGCGCCTTGCCGTAGGCGTAGCGACCGAGGGCGAGCGACCGCGCGGCGTTGCCGATGCGCTCGACGTTGAAGCCCGCCATCTGCTTCTTGAAACCGCCGGGCCCGAGCACGACGTTCTCCGCCGGAATGCGGCAATTGTCGAAATGCAGCTCGCACCATTCCTCGCCGCTCATGAAGCTCGACGGCTGGCCGATCTGGAAGTCCCTGGTGCCGCGCTCGACGATGACCGAG
Organism: Pseudolabrys sp.; assembly: GCA_036512915.1. Taxonomy (GTDB): domain Bacteria; phylum Pseudomonadota; class Alphaproteobacteria; order Rhizobiales; family Xanthobacteraceae; genus Pseudolabrys. The sequence continues at coordinate 6,567 of DATBZY010000109.1, forward strand.
CCGATGCCGCTTAAGCCCGGTCCGAAGCGCACATAGATGAGAAAGATCTGCGCGTCGGGGCTGAAGGTAGAAAACACCTTGCTGCCGTTGATGACGTAATGCGCGCCGTCGCGCGTCGCCGTGGTCTTGAGATCGGTCACGGCCGAGCCGGCGTCGGGCTCGGTCATGCCGAGACTCATCACCACGCGGCCGGCAAGCAGATCCGGCAGCCAGCGCGCCTTCTGCGCCGCCGTGCCGTATTCCGCGAAGGTGCGGATCGGGCCGAAGCTACCGAACTGCACCACGTCGGCGCTGCGCGGGCACATTGCCGCGACCTGTTCGATGGCGATGACCGCGTCCATCAGCGTGCCGCGCTGGCCGCCGTCTGCTTCGGGAATCGTGATGCCCATCAGCCCTTGCGCGCTCATCAACCGCGCCACGTCGAACGGGAAGCGCGGATTGTGCGCGCGCTTGAGCGCGTCCTTTTCCAGTTGCGCTAGCGCAAAGCGGCGGACCGATTCCGCAAACAGCTTTTGCTCGTCGCAGAATTCGAAATTCATGCGCTCACTCCGCCTTTGCTCCCGCCTTGCGCACGATCGCCGACCATTTGGTCTCCTCGCGGTCGATGTCGGCAGCATATTCTTCCGGCGTGGTCGGCAGCGGCTCGGCGCCTTCCATGGCGAGGCGGCCGTATACGTCGGCGGCGCCGAGCGCCTCGCGCAGCGCCGCATTGAGCTTGTCGATGACCGGACGCGGCGTACCGGCCGGCGCCACGATGCCGTAGTGCAGGACCGCCTCGAAACCGGGTAGACCGGATTCGGCGACCGTAGGCACCTCTGGAAATGCCGCGGATCGCTTCAATCCGGTCACGGCGAGCGCGCGCAGCTTGCCTTCCTTTACCAGGCCGATGGCCGGCGGCAGCGAAGCAAAATAGATCGCCACATGGCCGCCGAGCACGTCGGTGAGCGCCGGGCCGGTGCCTTTGTAGGGAATATGCGTGAGCTCGATTCCGGCCATGGCGGCAAACAGCACCGTGCCGAGATGAATTCCGCTGCCGCTGCCGGCCGACGCATAATTGAGCTTGCCGGGTTGCGCCTTGGCGAGCGCGATCAGCTCCCGCACATTGCGCGCGGGCAGCGATGGGTGCACCAGGATGACCAGCGGGCTGGTGGCGATGAGGCCTACCGGCGCGAAGTCCTTGCGCGGGTCGTAGCCCGCATTCGGATAAAGCGTCGGATCGATGGCGAGCGTTCCGGTGCCGCCAAGCCCGAGCGTATAGCCGTCGGGGGCGGCCTTGGCGACTTGCCGTGTCGCGATCGAGCCGCCGGCGCCACCGCGGTTCTCGATCACGATCTGCTGGCCGAGCGTCTTGCTCATGCGGTCGGCGACCACGCGCGCCATCGCATCGTTGCCGCCGCCGGCCGAATAGGGAACGACGAGCGTGATCGGCCGCGTCGGATAGTCCTGCGCCGTTGCCGGCTGCGGCGTGACAAAAGACGTGACCAGCGCCGCCGCCAGGAACCGGATTTTTGCGAACAGCCTCACCTTCGACATGGCGGTCGCCTCCTCACTCAGCCTTGGCGCCCGAGGCTTTCACCACCTTCGACCATTGCGCTTCCTCGCGCTCGATGTCGGCGCCGTACTGCTCCGGCGTGCTCGGCAGCGGCTCGGCACCCTCGATGGCGAGCCGTTTGCGCACCTCGTCGTTGGTAAGCGCGGCGTTGAGCTCCTTGTTGAGCCGGTCGATGATGGCGCGCGGCGTGCCCGCCGGGGCGACCAGGCCATAGCGCAGCACCGCCTCGAAGCCGGGCAGGCCCTGCTCGGCGACCGTCGGCACATCCGGCAACAGACTCGAGCGGACCGCGCTCGTTACTGCGAGCATGCGCAGGCGTCCCGCCTTGGCATTCTCGTGCGTGGCCGGGATCGGAGCGAAAGCCATGGGAATATGTCCGCCTAGGAGATCGGTAACGGCCGGGCCGGTCCCCTTGTACGGAATGTGGGTGAGCTTAATGCCGGCAATGGCGGCAAAATATTCGCCGCAGACATGGCTGACCGTGCCGATGCCGGCCGAGCCGTAATTGACGTTGCCGGGATTGGCCTTGGCGTAGGCGATCAGTTTGGCCACCGAATGGACCGGAAAGGACGGGTGCACCACCAAGGTGTTCGGCGCCGTGCCGATCCGGCCGATCGGCGCGAAGTCCTTGGTCGGATCGTAGCCGACATTGGGATAGAGGCTCGGTCCGATGCCGAGCGTGCCGGTATAGCCCAGCACGATGGTATAGCCGTCCGGACTGCTTCTTGCGACCGCGCGCGTGGCGACCGTGCCGCCAGCGCCGCCGCGATTGTCGATGACGATCGACTGGCCGAGCGTCGCGCTCATCTTGTCGGCGATGATGCGCGCCACGATGGTGGTGCTACCGCCGGGCGGGAAGGGAACGACCAATGTGATCGGATGCCCCGGGTAGTTTTCGGCCGCCGCCGGCCCGCCGCACGCGGCCATGACGGCCAGAACGGCGAAATACACAGCCTTCCACCTCGACATTTGGCGTCCTCCCACTTTTTGTCGTCGGCAATATTTTCTTGTTTGCCGTCGTTTATGCCGTAGGCCTCCAATAGAAAGGCCGATTACTGTCCTCCATTCGCCGTGATAAATAAAGCCGCCATCGAGGTTCTATTTCTACAATTGGCACGGAACAGACGGAAGCGGGTGAGCCCTTAGGCGACGCCCAAGAATTAATGAATCGGGGTGCGTCAGCGGCAAGGTGTAGTGGATTCCCGGTGGTCTGTGGCGAGTGTATTGTCACTGGATGATCGACGAGAATGCGGTTCGCACACGCTACGAGGCCTTGCTTGCA
>DATBZY010000110.1:0-13123 GCA_036512915.1 Pseudolabrys sp.
AGCGCTACAATGCCGAGTGGCTCATCGAGAAAAATGGACTATGCAGTCCGCGCCAAACCCGCACCGTCTGGGAGCAAGCCAGCATGAAGCAAGCCGCTTAACTCAAACTTGTGTCCAAAGAACCGGGTGCGGTACACGCGCCCTTGTTTCTGCGCTTCGCCCAGCCGGCGGATCTGGAATGGCTGATGCCGGTGTTCTGGATCGGCTTCAACATCGCGATGTTCCCGGCCAGCCTCATTACCAAGCGCCTCGGCGGCTACGCGGTGATGGGCGCAGCCGCGCTGATCGGCGCCCTCGCCATTCTCGCGCACATGTCGCGCAAGGACTGGGACTGTTGGTGGTGGCGCAATTCGTCGCCGGCGCCGCCTGGGGCGCCATCCTGATGAGCGCCTTCACGGTCGCTTTTGCCATCGGCCAGAACGGTGCGGAAGGCCGCATGTCCGGTCTTTTGTTCTCGGCGCTGGCGCTGGCGACGCTGGCGCGCATGGCCGCGGTGGCGACCGGGATCAATGCCGATCCGGCGCTCAAGGCGGCGCTGCAATGGACGCCGACTGTGTGCTGGGCGCTCGCGGGTGCTGCCCTGCTTTATCTCGCGGTCGCGGGCGTGCGGCGCTGGACGGCGGGGAGTTCGCAGTCGTCATTCCGCGACGGCCTGAAGGGCCGGGCCCGGAATGACAAGGGTTAGGGCGCCACCGCGGCGTCGGTGAAGCCCGCGCGGTCGAGCGCGCGCCGCACCAGACCGGATTTTTTCGCGTCTTCCATCAGGCCGCTGACGATTTTCAGCGCGGCGTTACGGCCCTTTGGCACCGCCACCGCGATGCCGGTCTGCTGGAAATGCCCGGGCAACACGCGCGCGCCGGGAAGTTTCGGCAACAAGCCGGCAAACGAGTCATGCGAGAGCGCGAAGGCGTCGCCCTTGCCGGTTCGCGCCATCTCGGTCATCTGATCGACGCTCGCCACTTCCTGAACGGCAGCATTCGGCGCGGTGCGGCGGGCGCTGCGGGCGGTCGTGGTGTTGGAGATGGCGACGATGCTCACGCCCGGCCGGTTGACCGCGTCGATGCTTTGGATGGTCGAGCCGGCTGGCACCAGATAAGTGCTCGAGATAAAATAATAGGCCGGGCCGAAATCCACTTTCTTGGCGCGCTCGGCATCCTGCGGCATGAAGGCGACATCGCAGGCGCCTGTGGCGACCGCATCGGTCACCTGGCCGGAATTGTCATAGATCTGCAGCGCCAGCGGCAATTTGAGCGCCTCGGCGAAGGCGCGCATCAGATCGACGGTGACGCCGCGCACCTCGCTTTTGTCGTCCTTGATGGCGAAAAAAGCCGAGGCCGCCGGCGAGACCACGATGCCGCCGCGCAGTTTTCCGGTGGGTGCGAGTGCTTTGAGGTCGTCGGGATTGGCCATGCGCTGGCGTTTAACACGCCGCGCGCCTGTGCGCGACTTCAGAACTTCTCCACCCACGGCCGTAGCTCGAGTTCGGAGGTCCAGGCGCTGCGCGGCTGTTGCAGCACCTGCAGGTAGCTCGCGGCGATGGCGTCGGGATCGAGCAGCGAATCCGGGCTGGAAGGCGGCTCCAGGCGGAGTGCGCTCTTGATGCCGCCGTCGATCACGAAATGCGCGACGTGGATGCCCTGCGGCGACAGCTCGCGCGCCATGCTCTGCGCCAGACCGCGCAGCGCGAACTTAGCCATGGCGAACGGCGCCGACTGCGCATAGCCCTTCACGCTCGCCGACGCGCCGGTGAACAGGATGGCTCCGTGGGCGCGCGGCAGCATGCGCCGCACCGCCGCCTGCGCCACCAGGAAGCCGCCAAACGCCGAGACGCGAATCGATTTTTCCACCTCAGCGGGGTCGAGTTCGATCAGCGGCCCGCGTGTAAGATAGCTGGCGTTGTACACCACGACATCGGGCGCGCCCGCCGCGGCGTCGAGGTCGGCGAAGAGCTTCTCGACCTGCGCGTGCTGGCTGGCGTCGCATGAATAAGTCTTGGCGCCGGTTTCCTGCGCGAGGTGGGCGAGCTTCTCGGTCGAGCGCGCGGCCAGCGCGACGCTCATGCCGGCCTTGGCGAAGGCGCGCGCCAGCGAGGCGGAGAGCCCTGAGCCGGCGCCGACGATGAGGGCGGATGTGTAGTTCATACCCATCGACCCAACCCCATCATCGCTCGCAAGGACCAAGCCTCATTTCTTCCCTGGCTCATTCTTGCACGCCCCGATCCATTTCGAATCGACGGTCTTGTTGGCGGTGGTCTTTTTGCCGGCAAGGGTGACGGCCGATTTCATCGTGCCGGTGTAGTGCCGCCGATCCAGAAAGGTATAGGTCCCGATCATCTCGACCGACATCTCCTTGGGGTCGCCGCATTGCATGTCGATCGAGACCACGTTGCCCTTTTCCTTGATCTCAAACTTTTTGCACTGCCCGCCGGTGTCCTTCATCACCGACAGCGACTTGACCGGGTCCTTGGCCTCCTCCGGAGTCATACAATCGCTGGTGACCTCGGGCTTTGACGGTTGGCCGTTCTCGTCGCCGGTCTCGGTGTCCTGCCACATCCCGGGATCGAGCTCGATGACGGCGCGGGCGGGATTGGCGGCGAGCAGGCTGGCCGCGACGACCAGTCCGAACAGTGCGGCAGACGAGATCGTGGGCATCGGCATCGCGCGTCGTCCTTTCTATTTCTGCTAAGCGGGCACGAGGCCGGCGCAGGCATTCGCTGGAATGCTAGGTTAGAGCCGATTCGAATGGCTGTCTTGCGGTGGCTTGCATGACCCCGAAGCAAAAAAGCGCGCCAATGCGGCGCCCGGCGGCATCGCCCAGCCGCCTTGCTGTCCTGCCGGCTTGGCTCGCGCGGCAGGTCGCAACGCTTTATCCCGGCTCGTTCGCGCTCGTCATGGCGACCGGCATCATTTCCAATGCGCTGTTTTTCGAAGGCCGCCGCGAGCTGTCCGACGCGCTCTTTGTCTGCAACGTCATCGCCTATCCCTGGCTGCTCGCAGCGACGCTGCTCCGCGCCGTCCGTTTCAGCCAGGCGCTGTGGGCCGACCTCATCGATCCCCGTCTGGTGTTTTCCTTCTTCACGATCGTGGCCGGCACCGACGTCTTCGGCGTCGGCCTGCACTTGCGCGGCTTCGCAACGCTCGCGCTGGTGCTGTGGCTGTTCGCCCTCGTGCTTTGGTTCGGCCTCATCTATCTGAGCTTTGGCGTGCTCACCTTCCTCAACACCGCGCATGGCGCCAATGTCGTCCATGGCGGCTGGCTCATTGCCATCGTTGGCACGGAATCGCTGGTCATCCTCGGAACGCTGGTGGCGCCGCCGCTCGGACAACTCGGCACCGCAATCTTCGTCCTCATCCACATGCTGTGGGGCGTCGGCCTTGCATTTTATGGCATCTTCATCGTGCTGTTCGCCCACCGCATCTTTTTCCTCGCGTTCGATCCCGACGACATCACGCCGCTGCTGTGGGTGGTGATGGGCGCGGCGGCGATCAGCACCAATGCCGGCTCGACCCTGATCCTCACCGACAGCGCGCTGCCGTTCCTGCAATCGATGCGGCCGTTCATCGACGGCGTCACGCTGATCATGTGGGCGTGGGGGACATGGTGGATCCCGCTGCTGCTGTTGTTCGGCATCTGGAAGCACGGCGTCTGCCGCGTGCCGATCACCTATACGCCGATGCTCTGGAGCCTGGTGTTCCCGCTCGGCATGTATGCGCTGGCCAGCCTGCGGCTCTCGCTCGCGACCGATTTTCCGCCGCTGCACTCGATTTCGCTCATGATGGTGTGGGTGGCGCTGGCGTCGTGGCTGGCGACGGCGGTCGGGCTGGCGCGGGCGACATGGCGCAGCTACCGCGACTTCGCGGCCGCTACATCCTAAACACCCCAAACTTCGTCTCCGGCACCGGCGCGTTCAGCGCGGCCGAGAATGCTAGCGCCAGCACGCGCCGCGTCTCCGACGGCGCGATGATGCCGTCGTCCCACAGCCGCGCGGTGGCGTAATAGGGATTGCCCTCGGTCTCATATTGCTCGCGGATCGGCGTCTTGAATTCCTCCTCCTCGACTTCCGACCATTGGCGCCCCTCCGCCTCGATATTGTCGCGCTTGACGGTGGCCAGCACCGAGGCGGCCTGCTCGCCGCCCATCACCGAGATGCGCGCGTTCGGCCAGATGAACAGGAAGCGCGGCGAATAGGCCCGCCCGCACATGCCGTAATTGCCGGCGCCGTAGGAGCCGCCGACGATCACGGTGATCTTCGGCACCTGCGCGCAGGCCACCGCCGTCACCATCTTGGCGCCGTCCTTGGCGATGCCGCCGGCCTCGTAGTCGCGCCCGACCATGAAGCCGACGATGTTCTGCAGGAACAGCAGCGGGATGCGGCGCTGGCAGCACAGTTCGACGAAATGCGCGGCTTTGAGCGCGCTTTCCGAGAACAAGATGCCGTTGTTGCCGAGGATGCCGACCGGCATGCCGTGAATATGCGCAAAGCCGGTCACCAGCGTGATGCCGTACAGCGCCTTGAACTCGTCGAACTCGGAGGCGTCGACGAGACGCGCGATTACCTCGCGCACGTCATATTGCTTTTTCAGATCCACCGGCACGATGCCATCGAGCTCCGCACTATCGAGCGCCGGCTCGCGCGGCGCGAGGAGCGGAATGTCCACACTCTTCTTGTTGTTCAGATTGGCGACGATGCGGCGCGCGATCGACAGTGCGTGATGGTCGTCCTGCGCGTAATGATCGACAACGCCCGACTTGCGCGCATGCACGTCGGCGCCGCCCAGATCCTCCGCGCTCACCACCTCGCCGGTCGCTGCCTTCACCAGCGGCGGGCCGCCGAGAAAGATGGTGCCCTGGTTCTTCACGATGACGGATTCGTCCGACATCGCCGGCACGTAGGCGCCGCCGGCGGTGCAGGAACCCATCACCACAGCAATTTGCGGAATCCGCAACGCCGACATGGTCGCCTGGTTGTAGAAAATGCGGCCGAAATGCTCGCGGTCGGGAAACACCTCGGTCTGCGTCGGCAGATTGGCGCCGCCGCTGTCGACCAGATAGACGCACGGCAGCCGATCTTCGCGCGCGATCTCCTGGGCGCGCAGATGCTTCTTCACCGTCATCGGGAAATAGCTGCCGCCCTTGATGGTGGCGTCGTTGGCAACGATCATGCACTCGCGGCCCTCGATGCGGCCGATGCCGGTGATCAGGCCGGCGCCGTGGATGGCGTCGTCATACATGCCGTTGGCGGCGAGCGGAGAGAGCTCCAAGAACGGCGAGCCGGGATCGATCAGGTTCATCACCCTTTCTCGGGGAAGAAGTTTTCCGCGCGCGACGTGCCGCTCGCGCGACTTTTCCGATCCGCCCAAAACGGCCTCGGCGCGGCGCGCCTGCAAGTCAGCGACCAGCGCACGCATGCGCTCGGCATTGGTGCGGAATTCGGCCCCGTTGCGATCGATCGACGATGACAGAATCGCCAAAACGCCCTCCCCTTAATCCCGCTGAAAGGTGCCTTGGCGGAACCCGGAACGCAATGGCAAGGGAACTGCGGCACCACAGCGATTTTGGAACTGGCGGGTCCCGGCGACGTTCTCGTTATGCACTTCATGCCGAGCGTGGCGGCGGTGCTTCCGAGGAGGAAACGATGAAGAATGCACGACTGTTATCGACCGTAGCGGCAACGCTGCTGCTCAGCGTCGGCGCCGCATCGGCGCAGGACATGAAAAAGGATGAAGCACCCGCGCCTGCCCCTGCCGCCCAGCAGAACATGCCGGCCGAGAAAATCGCGCCGTCGATGAAGGCCGGCGAACCGAAAGCCGTGACCCATAAGGCGCCGGAAACGCTGGGCCAGGCGCCGAAAGCGTCGGACGCCGACAAGACTCGCGCCACCGACAAGGGCGCCATGGATAAGACCATGGATAAAGGCGCCGCCGGAAAGAGCTCCTTAGACGCCAATGGCAGCGTCGACAGCAAGTCGAAGAGCAAGGACAATGCCGCCGAAGACGCCGCGTCGTCGAAGTCGAGCCGGTCCACGACCGAACAGAACCGCGCGACCAGCGGTCAAGGCGCGGCCGCCGGCTCGGCCAAGCTTTCGACCGAGCAACGCACGAAGATCACCTCGATCATCAAACAGAAGAAGGTGGAGCCGGCGCATCTCACCGTGTCGGTACGCGTGGGAACCCGCGTGCCCGAAAGCGTGCACTTCTATCCGCTGCCGGTGGAAGTGGTCGTGTTTTACCCCGAGTGGCGCGGCTACAACTACATCCTGGTCGGCGATCAGATCGTGATCATCGACCCGCGCACGCACGAGATCGTTGCGATCCTCGAAGCCTGACGACAACGGCGTACGGCCGGGAACCCTCCCGGCCGCCTGCCACGTTGTCGCCTTGTTGTGAAACTTTTTTCCATAAACCGGACGAGTTCCAGGAACACAGTTCGCACGCGCCCGTTGTGTCAGGGTGCCGCCCCCGCGGCATCTTCCAAGGAGGCTAATAATGAAAACCCTTACCACTCTCACCGCCGTCGCGGCGCTTATCGTCGGCATGTCGATTGCCAGCGCTCAGACTCCGACGAACCAGGGCAAGGCCGGCTCGATGGGCAGCAGCTCCTCGATGGGCAGCAGCTCGACGCAGGGCTCGCAGACCATCGGCAGCGCTAAGTTCTGCATCACCAGCGCGGCCGGCGGCGCGATGAACTGCAAGTATGCGAGCCTGGCGGCCTGCGAGAAGGACGCCAAGGTGAACAACCAGACCTGTTCGCCCAATCCGACCAGCGGCACGACCGGCTCGAAGTAACTTCACGCAGCTGACGTGACTGATGCCCCGTTCCGGAGCAATCCGGCGGGGGGTTTCAGGCTGTCCGCACTGTTCATAATACGCGTTATGCATATCGGTTCGCACGGAACCCCCGCCAACCCTCGAACGTTATCGCGACGGTTGCTACAGCACTCACCATGAGGACAAACAAAATGAACAAAGATCGCATTCAAGGCAGCATCGAGCAGGCCAAGGGCAAAGTGAAGGAGGTCGCAGGAAAGGCCACTGGCGACAGCAAGCTGCAAGCCGAAGGCAAGACGCAACAGGTCGCCGGCAAAGTGCAGAACGCCGTCGGCGGCTTCAAGGACGCGGTGAAGGAAGCCGTCGACAACTGACGGCCCGCGGGCCACGTACTCTGAACTGGAAAACCCGGCGCATGCGCCGGGTTTTCGTTAGGCACGTCGCCGCTAGCTCACTCCGCGCACCAGCGGCCAGTCCGGCTCGTTGCCCTTCATCACCCAGGGCTCCTTGAGCGCGGCCTCCCGCCACTCGCCCCAAGCCGGCAGCGCCATCACCGCGTCCATATAAGCGCGCGACACCGGGCCGACCTCGAGCCCGTAGCTGTGCAGGCGTGAAACCACCGGCGCGTACATGGCGTCGGCCGCGCCGAAGGCGCCGAACAGGAACGGCCCGTTCTGCCCGAAGCGCGCGCGGCAATCGCTCCACAGCGCGTCGATGCGCCGCACATTGTCGATGACCTCGTCCGGCTGCGGGCGCTGTTTCGGCGGCAGCCATATGTTCATCGGGCAGTTCCGGCGCAGCGGCATAAAACCGCCATGCATCTCGTTCGCCACCACGCGGGCATGGCTGCGCGTGCGCGCATCCGCCGGCCAGAGGCCGGCTTGGGGAAATTTCTCGGCCAGATGTTCGAGGATGGCGAGCGACTCCCAGATGGGCATGTCGCCGTCGATCAGCACCGGCACTTTGCCGGCCGGCGAAAACTTCAGCACTTGCTCGCGACTGCCGGGCTCGTAGAGCGGGATCACCCGCTCGTCGAATTCGATACCCGCAAGTTTCATGGCAATCCATGGCCGCAGCGACCATGACGAATAGTTCTTGTTGCCGATGATCAGCGTCAGCGCCATCGCCCGATCTTTCGCTTGGCTCACGCCTTCTTCGGCTCGCCCGGCATGGTATCCGGCGCTTCGACCGCACCGCCGGTTTTCTTCCAGGCGCCGAAGCCGCCCTGAATATGGGCGACGGGTTTGAGCCCCATGCGCTGGGCGGTGTGCGCCGCCAACGCCGAGCGCAAGCCGCCGGCGCAGAAGAACACGAAGCGCTTGTCCTGCGCGAATACCGGCTTGTGATAGGGGCTCTGCGGATCGATCCAGAATTCCAGCAGGCCGCGCGGGCAATGAAAGGCGCCGGGCACCCTGCCCTCACGCTGCAATTCGCGGACGTCGCGGATATCCACCAGTACGACATCGTCGCGGCCGGCGAGCTTGATCGCCTCCTCGACCGGCAGCGTCTCGATCTCGCGTTCGGCGGCGTCCACCAACGCTTTGTATCCGGTGGTGATGGTCTGCGGCATGGGTCCTCCTGCTTTCGCCGATGGTGGCAGAGCCTTAGCCTGCGCTCAAGCCAATGGCGGTTGAAGAGGGCCGCGCGAGCAGGCACCATAGTCGCCAGGAGTTGAGTCGACATGCCGGCCTTCACCCTGCCCGATCTGCTTGCCTTCGCCTGGTTCCTCGCCGTCTGGACCGCCTATTCAATTGTGATCGAAAAGACCGAAAAGGGGCGCAGCGGCCTCAACGCGCTGATGAACGCCTATCGCGACGAATGGATGGAGCGGCTGCTGGCGCGCGATATGCGCATGGTGGATGCGCAGGTGACCGCCGCGCTGCAGAACGGCACCGCCTTTTTCGCCTCCACCAGCCTGATCGCCATCGGCGGCACCCTCACGCTGCTGCGCTCGACCGAGGAAATTTTGACCATCGTATCGGTGCTGCCGTTCGGCGCCGCGTCCTCGCGCGAATTATGGGAGCTGAAGATGCTGGGGCTCGCCATCATCTTCGTCTACGCCTTCTTCAAGTTCGCCTGGTCGTACCGGCTGTTCAACTATTTCGCCATCATGGTGGGCGCGGCACCGCCGCCCGCGGAAAAAGACACCGCGCAAGCGCAGGCTTTCGCCCACCGCGCCTCCCGGCTATGCGCCGATGCCGGCCGCCATTTCAATCGCGGCCAGCGCGCCTTCTTCTTCGCGCTCGGCTATCTCGGCTGGTTCTTAGGCCCGCTGCCGCTGGCGCTGACCACCACCGGAATCGTGATCGTGATGTGGCGGCGGCAGTTCACCTCGGAATCGCGCAAGGCGTTCGAGGCCGATGGCGCGGACGTCACGGCGCCGAAATAGCGCGCGCTCAAACCATCCCCATCAAAACGGCGATAACCGCCACGATCAGCACGGCGACGCTGGTGGCGACCATGGTGACGATGTGCTCGCGCCAGTTCGAATGCAGCCCGCGATCGTCGTAGTTGGCCGGCTCGGCCGAGGATGCGGAATGAAAGTCGAACGACATAGGCGAAACCCCCTTGCGAGCATCACTTGGATGGTGCGCGAGAACGCCGACGCGAACTCGGGCGCACGAATCGCCCTTGGCCGGCAAGAGTAGCTCCGCCGGTCATTCGTAACAATCATGACGTGATGGCGACGCGGCGCTCGCGCCGCGCTAGTGGGCAGCGACCGGCCCCGGCAGCAATTCGCTGGTCCGCCCGGTAAGCCAATAGGCGATTAGGCCGATCCATTCGTGGGTGGCGAAATCCAACGTCGCCAGCCCGCGCGCGAAAACAAAAGTCGGCATAAGATTGCCCTGCTTGCGCGTGCGCCAACCGACCGGATAGGCCTCGACTGGAAATCCGGCGCGCCGGAAGCAGCCGACCGCGCGCGGCATATGCTGCGCCGAGGTCACCAGCAGCCAGCGCTCGCCCGGTTTCGGTTTCACAAGCTCTTTGCTGAAGGCGGCGTTTTCCGTGGTGTTGCGGGCCCGCGATTCCAGCATCACGCGCGCACGCGGGACGCCGAAGCTGTCGAGCAACGGATACAAGTAATTTGCCTCCGGCAAGCCATCGGCGAACAGGCTGGCATCACCGCTGGAATAGACGATGCGCGCATTCGGATAGGCGCGCGCGAGCTTGGCAATTGCAATGACACGTCCTGCTTCACCGCCGACCATCGTGTCGCCGTGATCCCGCGAAAGTGCGGGTGTAATGGCCCCGCCCAGCACGACGATGCCGTCCGGCGCTCCGCGCGCCGGATCCCACGGCGGGAAGCGGTTCTCCAACGCATGCGTGAGCACTCTGCCCACCGGCATGAAGCCAGCCAACGCCAAGACAATCAGACTTGCCACCGCAAGCCGCCGGCCGGCGCGCTTGAACCGCGTGGCCATCAGCACGATGCCGGTGAGCCCGAGCGCGATCAGCAGATTCGACGGCAGCAGCAAAAAGGCGACAGTCTTGGAGAGGATAAAAAACATGAGAGTCCGATCTATTCAGACCGAAACAGAAATCTGCCTAACATTTTGTTTGGCGCTTTGATCTTTTCCGAAAACCGGTTCCCACTTTTCGGAATCATGCGCTAGCGCGTCTTCTTCCAGTCCTCATAGCGTTTCTTGTTTTCTTCGTTGGGCGGATAGAGCCCGGGGAGCTTCGCCCCCTTCTCCACTTCCTGCACCAGCCAGCTTTCCAGCAGCTCGTGCTCGGCGCCTTCATTGGCGACGAAATCGGCGAGCGCCTGCGGGATCACCACCGCGCCATCGTCGTCGGCGACGATGATGTCGCCGGGAAAGATCGCGCAGTCGCCGCAGCCGATCGGTTCGTTCCAGCCGACGAAGGTGAGCTGATTGACCGAGGCCGGCGCCGCGATGCCGGCGCACCAGACCGGCAGGCCGGTGGCAACGACGCCGTGCTTGTCGCGCATCACGCCGTCGGTGATCAACGCGTTGACCCCGCGCTTGACCATGCGCATGCACAGGATGTCGCCGAAAATGCCGGCGCCAGTCACGCCCATGGCGTCGGCGACGACGACGCAGCCTTCCGGCATGGCTTCGATCGCGCCGCGGGTGGAGATCGGCTTCGACCAGCTCTCCGGCGTCGCCAGATCCTCGCGCACCGGCACGAAGCGCAGCGTGATGGCCGGACCCACCACGCGCTTGCCGGAAAAGCCGAGCGGCATCGCGCCCGCCATCCAGCAGCGGCGGATGCCCTTCTTCAGCAGCATGGTGGTGATGGTGCCGGTGGTGACGTTGCGCAGCGTCTCGAGCGTGGCGGTCATCGATATCCCCGTGATGGCGGAGTCTGGTTTTGTTTGCGCATGATCTTATCCGAAAACCGGTTCCCACTTTTCGGGATCATGCGCTAAGCGGCTTTAAGGCCGAGCCGCTCGTCGCGGCGGCGAAGATAGGCGACAAACGGGACGGCTAGAAGCACCATCCAGAGCTTGCCGATAATCTGGCCGAGCAGGAAGTCGAGCGAGCCGAAGGCGAGCCACAGGAAAATAATCGAGTCCACGACCAACCCGACCAGGCTCGACGCCACCACCGCCAGCACCAGCCGGCGGCGGGCCAGCGGCGTATAGACCGCGAAATCAGCGAATTCCGACAGCAGGAACGCCGCCGCCGAGGCGATCACCAGCGCCGCCGGCGCCAGCCCAGCCGAAATCGCAGCCCCGACGACGATGGCCCCGATGCCGAACTCGACGCCCAACCGCCGCTGCACCAGGTCGCGCAGCACCAATGCGGCGCCGACCATCAACACGCCGGACGGCGCCGCGATGCCGGGCGCCACCGGCAGCAGGCATGGGCCATTGGCGAGGCAGACGGTTCCGATGTGGCCGATCATCCAATTGGCCGCCGGGATCGTCAGGCAGAACAGGACGAGAAAAATCCCGCCCTCGCGTTTTTTTCGCTTTTCGTTGTCGATCGCTGTCATGTCGTCTTTCGCCGGCTCATGAATTTGGCAAAGCCTTTTGCCCGTAGCTCGCAGGCCGGGCATTTTCCGCAGCCATAGCCCCAGTCGTGGCGCTGCGTGCGGTCGCCCAGGTAACAGCTATGGCTGTCCTCGATCACGAGATCAAGCAAGGCCGCGCCCCCGATGTCTTCGGCCATGGCAAAGGTGTCGGCCTTGTCGATCCACATCAGTGGGGTATGCAGGGTGACGCGCTTGTCCATGCCGAGGCTGAGCGCGACCTGCATGGCTTTGATCGTGTCGTCGCGACAGTCGGGATAGCCGGAATAATCGGTCTCGCACATGCCGGCGACGATGTGACGAGCGCCACGACGATAGGCGAGCGTGCCGGCGAAACAGAAAAAGATCAGATTGCGGCCAGGCACGAAGGTGGTCGGCAGCCCGTTGTCGGCAATCTCGATGGCGGTCTCGCGGGTGAGCGCCGTATCGGAGATCGCGGCGAGCGCATCGAGCTTGATCGTATGGTCGTCGCCCAGCCGCGCTTTCCAGGCCGGCCGCAGCGCCGCCAGCGCAGAGCGCAGGCGCGGCCGCAGCTCAAGCTCGATCGCATGGCGCTGGCCGTAATCGAAGCCGACCGTCTCTATGCGTGCGAAGCGCTCGAGCGCCCAAGCCAGGCAGACCGTCGAGTCTTGCCCGCCGGAAAAAAGGACGAGGGCGGTGTCGGTGCTTAGGGTCACTGGATTGTCATGGCCGGGCTTGTCCCGGCCATCCCGATTTATCTGGCATGGCGTTGCCTACCTAAGCGGGATCACCGGGACAAGCCCGGTGATGACAAGCGTGGATCAATCCCACTTCGGCGACCAGGACCAATCGACGATCCGGCCGCCGCGGCGAGCGAGCCCGGCGATCTCCTTCATCTCAGCATCCGACAAGTCGAAATCCAGATTGGCTAAGTTCTCCGCCAGCCGCTCGACCTTGCTGGTGCGCGGGATCACCACGATACCCTGCTGCGTGAGCCAGCGCAGGCACACCTGCGCCGCGGTCTTGCCGTGCGCCTTGCCGATGCGTTCGAGCAGCTTGTCGCCCTTGGCGCCGCCGCGCGCGATCGGGCTGTAGGCGACCACCGCCATGCCGCACTTGCGACAGGCTGCGATCACCTTGTCCTGATCGAGAAACGGGTGGCATTCGATCTGATTGCAGACCAGCGGCTCGCTCGACACCTTATTGGCTTCGTCGAGCAGCGCCACCGTGAAATTCGACACGCCGATCTGCTTGGCATAGCCATCGCGCTTCATCTTGGCCATGGCGCCGAGCGTCTCCGATAGCGGCACGCGCGGGTTCGGCCAATGGATCAGTAACAGGTCGATGGCGTCGACACGCAGATGCGCCAGGCTTTCCTTCACCGAGCGTTCGAGGTC
>DATBZY010000111.1:0-2283 GCA_036512915.1 Pseudolabrys sp.
CCCCATGCACACCGCCCGAATTTGGATGGCCTCAGCCATCCCCGGCGGTGCGCCTGGGTACGACGACGATAAGGAGTTTGGTAATTTTATTACGCATATGACGCTCGAATTTCCCAAAGGTTGCGCGAACCATAACGGCCAACCCCCAAAAGTCAAGGGAAGGCGGCAGGACGCGCATCTTTTAGAGCTTAGCGGGGTTCCCGGCGTTCGGCGAGAGGGAAAATCGGGAGGAGAGCCATGCGCGGACCCCGTCCGGCTTGACCCACTCGAATTCCGGCAGCTGGTGCCGGAACCAGGTGAACTGCCGCTTGGCGTAGTGGCGGGTATCGGTGCGGCCGATCACGGCCGCCTCTTCGAGCGTGATCTTACCCTTGAGATGCCGCAGCAGCGCCGGCACGCCATGGGCCTTCATCGCCGGCAGCAGCGGATCGAGCTGCCGGGCCGCCAATGCCGCGACCTCCTCCAGCGCGCCGGCTTTCAGCATCGCATCGAAGCGCGCATCGATCCGCGCATAAAGCTCGTCGCGGTCGGGGCTAAGAAACAGCGCGCTGAATTGACCCGGTGGCAATAGCGGCGGCAATCCGTCGCGATGCCAGTCGGTCAGCGAGCGCCCGGTGGCCTCAAAGACTTCCAGCGCGCGGGCGATCCGGATGCGGTCGCGCGGCTGCAGCCGTTCGGCGCTCGCGGGATCGCGGTGCGCCAGTTCGGCATGCAGCGCCTCGACACCATCCAGCTCCAGCCGCGCGCGTATGCTTTCGCGCAACCCAGGCGGAATCGGCGGCACCGCCGACAGCCCGCGCGTCAATGCCTTGAAATACAGCCCGGAGCCGCCGGCAAAAATTGCCAGGCGGTTTTGCGCGCGCGCCTCCGCAAGCACCGTGGCGGCATCGGCCACCCAGTTGCCTGCGGAGAAATTCACCGCGGCATCGACATGGCCATAGAGCCGATGCGGAATCCTCGCCTCTTCTTCCGGCGTCGGCCGCGCCGTCATCACCCTGAGATCGCGATACACCTGCATCGAATCGGCATTGATGATGACGCCGCCGGTCGCCTGCGCCAGTTCAAGCGCCAGCGCCGACTTGCCGCTAGCGGTCGGCCCTGCGATAAGCACGGCCTTGTCGTTCACCCCTGGCGAATTCACCTGCATGTCCCTGGTCGCCACGCTCATCTGCAATCCCGCCGATCCCGCGCTCGATAGCACGGTGGTGAACGGCGCGCGCGCCGTTCTTCCCTCGCCCGGCGGGGCGCAATGGCTGTTCGATGAAGTGGCGGTCGATATTCCCTTCACCGGCAGCGAGGATATCGGCGCCATCGTCACCCGCCTGCGCGAGGCGCGCGGCGATCTGCCTGTCGATATTGTGGTGCAGCCTCAGGCCTTCAGGCGCAAGAAGCTTTTTCTCGCCGACATGGATTCCACCATGATCGGCCAGGAATGCGTCGACGAACTCGCCGACTTCGCCGGCCTGAAGGCGCATGTCGCAGGGATCACCGAACGCGCGATGCGCGGCGAAATCGAGTTCGAGCCGGCGCTGCGCGAGCGCGTCGCACTCTTGAAGGGCATGTCCGTCAGCGTGGTCGATGAAGTGCTGAAAAAACGCATCACGCCGACACCGGGCGGCCGCGAGCTGGTCGCGACCATGCGCGCGCACGGCGCCTGGACCTGCCTGATCTCGGGCGGTTTTACGCTGTTCACCGACGCGGTCGCGGCCATGATCGGATTTGAGGAAAACCGCGCCAATCGGTTGCTGGTCCGCGACGGCCAACTGACCGGCGAGGTTGCCGAGCCGATTTTGGGCCGCGCGGCAAAACTCGCGACGCTGATCGAGCTGCGCGAATCCTTCGATCTCGACGACATCGACACGCTAGTGGTCGGCGACGGCGCCAACGATCTCGGCATGATCGAGAGCGCCGGCCTCGGCGTCGCCTACCACGCCAAGCCCGCCGTCGCAGCAGTGGCGGCCGCACGGATCGATCACGGAGATCTCACGGCGCTGCTCTATGCGCAGGGGTATCGGCGGGACGAGTTTGTGGGGGCGTAGTCTCTCAACGTCGTCGCCCGCGAAAGCGGGCGATCCAGTATTCCAGAACGTCAGCGATCATGCACGGCGGTGATTGCTGGATACTCCGCTTTCGCGGAGTATGACAGCTAATACCAGAGTTCAAATTGATTAACCTATGGTGGCCCAATCGCGGCTGGCGATGGATGCGATGCGTCCGAGCTCGTTGAGAAGGCTACGCCAGGCGACCTGACAAGCGTCGAGGATTGCGGTGTAGTTTTCGAAT
>DATBZY010000112.1:0-7401 GCA_036512915.1 Pseudolabrys sp.
AGCGCTACAATGCCGAGTGGCTCATCGAGAAAAATGGACTATGCAGTCCGCGCCAAACCCGCACCGTCTGGGAGCAAGCCAGCATGAAGCAAGCCGCTTAACTCAAACTTGTGTCCAAAGAACCGGGTGCGGTACACGCGCACTTGCGTCAGGTGCTTGCGCGCCAGCAAATTGTCATCGGTGTCGATGCGGAACTGGCGCAGGTAAAGGTCGGCGGCGATATTGAGTGCGGTGATCGCGGTCCAGCCGACCAGGCCGATGACCGCGATCAGCAGTAGCCGCGCCAGCCATCCGGCGGTGTCGGGATCGAACGGCGCCACCGGGATGGCGATGATCATGGCCAGGATTAGAAGCGCCAGCCGCGTCACCCCGCGCATCTGGGTGAAAACCGACAGCACGTAAGGATAGCGCACGGCCAATAAATGCCGCAGCAGCTTGCGCAAGCTTCTGTGCAGCGAATAGGCAATCGCCACCGCGAGCGCGACAATGAGCACCGCGACCACCGGGTTGGGCAGCCAATCGAGCCAGTCTTTGATCTGGGTCAACGCAATTCTGATCGAATCCATGCAGCCCTGATAATAACGAGAAAAAGGTGACGAAACCGGCGTCCGCACGGGTGCGCTGGACACAGGGCCACGGAGGTGGCAAAACGCCCGCGTCTCCACAGCAAACAATGCGCAATGGCGATGAAAAGTTTCCTGCTGCTGATGTTAACCTGGTGGAATTCGCAGACCTTCGGCACCATGGTCGCGACTTGGCTGTATGGCGAAGCCGTCGGCGACGATGAATTCGGTAATCGCTATTACCGCACCCGCGGCGGCAAGATCGACCGCGCGCTCGGCTTCGAGCGGCGCTGGGTGGTCTACAACGGCTATGCCGAGGCATCGACGATTCCGCCGTCCTGGCACGGCTGGATGCACCACACGGTGGATACGCCGCCGACGCAGCAGAGCTACAAGCCGCGCCCCTGGCAGATGCCGCACCGGTCCAATATGACCGGCACGGCGGGCGCTATACGGCCGCCCGGCTCGACGCTTGCCGCAGGCCGGCGGCCCAAGGCCACCGGCGATTACAAGGCTTGGAACCCCGAGCGCTGACGCGCTCGCTGTGAATCCCGAGCGCTGACGAGCGCATGATCCCGAAAAGTGGGAACCGGTTTTCGGACAAGATCATGCGCAAGCAATAGTCGCTATTGCGAGCCTTCGAGCCCGAGCTTTTTCACCAGCGAGCCCCACTTTTCCCGCTCCGCGACGAGATATTTTTCGGTGTCGGCAATGGACGGCGGGTCGATCGGCAACAGACCGATCGTGGCAGCCTTTTGCTTCATCTCCGGATCGCTCATGATCCGGTTCATTTCGGCATGCAGCTTGTCGAGGATCGGTTTCGGCGTCGCCGCCGGCGCAAACAGCATGTGCCATGACACCGCTTCGAAGTCCGGGGCGTTGGCGGCTTCCGCGAACGGCGGAACGTCGGGCAGCGTCGGGATGCGGGTCAAGGCTGACACCGCCAGCGCGCGCAGCTTGCCTTCGCGGATCAGCGGCAACGAGGCGCCGGCTTCGGCAAAGCCGAGCTGGACATGGCCGGCGACAATGTCGGTGATCGACTGCGGTGTGTTGCGGTAGGGCACGTGCACCATGTTCACGCCGAAACGCTGCTTCAGGTATTCCATCGACAAATGCTGCGCGACGCCAGCGCCGGGCGAGCTGTAGTTGAGCGGAGTCGCGCTTTCCTTGGCGAGCTTGATGAGCTCGGGTACGGTCTTGACCGGCAGATCCGGGTTGACGACCAGGATGAAGGGCGACTTCACGTAGAACGAGACCGGCACGAAATCCTTCACCGCGTCGTAATTGACCTTCTTGTACAGCACCAGATTGATCGCCATCGCGGAACTGGTCGATACCATCAGCGTATAGCCGTCGGGCGGCGCGGTCGCGACCGCGGCGGCCGCCAGCATCAAGGCCGCGCCGGGCTTGTTCTCGACAATCACCGGCTTGCCGAGCGACTGCTGCAGCTTGTCGGCATAGAGCCGCACCAGCGAATCCATGCCGGAGCCGGCTGCCAGCGGCACCACGATCGTGATGGCCTTGGTCGGATAGTCTTGCGCCTGTGCCGGCGCCTGCGTGCCAGCTAAGATGGCGGTCAAGACAAAAGCCATCGCGCCCAGCGCGCAACCTCGAAACAGCCTCATGGTGTCGCCCCCTTATTCCGCACTCAAGTGCGGTATCGCTGGTCGGAGAATGCGCGATCCGGCATGGGCCGACAAGGCAGGGGCGCCGTTGCTGCGATGGCTGCTTTGTCGCAGCGCCGGGCCGCGGCAGGCCAGCCTGCCGCTGCCGCCCTTTCGCTGCCGCATTCCCCGTGTTAACCGGGCGCCGCGCCGGTCCCTGGCGCATGATCCCGAAAAAGCCTGCCCGCGAACTTGATCCGAGGGTGGGAACCGGTTTTCGGAAAAGATCATGCGCAAGCAAAATGTTAGATACGGCTCTGATTCAGGATGAACTGGTCAGACTCTCGTCGGGAAAGCCCCGTTTTAATGGCGCGACCCAGGCTCCCAGTTTATCTGTTTGCGATGGCCGCGCTGCTCACGGCTTCGCCGGCGTTTGCGCAATTCGGCTCGATCTTCCGGGACGAGCCGCCGCGCCCGCCGGCCGATGTGCCGAGCCAGCCGCCGTCGAATTTCCCGACCCAGCAGCCGGGTAATTTCCCCAGTCGCAATGACCCGCGCCCGCCGTCCGATACCCGCTCCAATGTGCCGCCAGCGCAGCCGCTGCCGGCGCCGATGAGCCTGCCGCCCTCGAGCCGCCCCGGTGCCCGCTCGATCCAGTCGGAGCCGCTGGCGCCGCCGCCCGGCATTCCGGTGGCGCCGCAGGCCCCGCCGGGCGAAGCTCCGCCGCAGCAAGGCGCGGCCCGCACCGGTCCGGCGCAGCCGCTGCCCGGTCTGCCGCCCGGCATCCGTCAGCCGCGCGGTACGCCGGAACCGGCCAATACCGCGCCGCAGCCGGGCGACGAGGTGGTGGTGGAGCCGCCGCCGCAACGCATCGCCAATCCGACCGCGGTGTTTTCCGGGCTCGACAAGATCACCGGCCGCATCATCTCGTTCGACGTCGCCATCAACGAGACGGTGCAGTTCGGCGCGCTGCAGGTGACGCCGCGCGTGTGCTATTCGCGCCCGCCGACCGAGACGCCGAACACCGACGCCTTTGTCGAAGTCGACGAGGTGACGCTGCAGGGCGAGATCAAGCGCATTTTCAATGGCTGGATGTTCGCGGCGAGCCCGGGGCTGCACGCGGTCGAGCATCCCGTCTACGACGTGTGGGTCACCGACTGCAAAGGCGGACAAAAACCGACTGTGGCGGAAGCGCCGGCCGAGCCGGCCAAGCAGCCCGCCCGCACGCCGCAGCGGCCGCCGCCGCAACCGCGCGCGCAGCCGCGGACGCAGCAGCAGCCGGGTTTCCTGCCGGCGTTACGTTAATTTTTCTGCAGAAGACCGAGCGCCTCGCCGCCACTGACCGGGCGCTCGATGGCAAGCGCGCCGAAATCGGCCTCGCCGACGATCGCTTCCTCCAGCATCCGGTGATAGCGCCGCTTCGGCACGTCGACCGCGCCGAACGTCTTCAGGTGCTCGGTGACATATTGCGTATCGAGCAGCCGGTAGCCGCCGGCGCGCAGTCGCGCAACCAGATGCACCAGCGCGATCTTGGAGGCGTCGCGGGCGCGGTGGAACATGCTTTCGCCGAAGAAGGCGCGGCCGAGCGAGACGCCATAGAGGCCGCCCACCAGATTGTCGCCGTCATAGACTTCGACGGTATGGCAATGGCCGTGCTCGAACAGGCTGCGATAGATTTTGCGGATGCGTTCGTTGATCCAGGTGCGGGCACGGTCGGACTTGGCCTCGGCGCAGCCGTCGATGACCGCGTCGAAATCGCGATCCACCCAGACCGTGAACGGTATCGTGCGGACGGTGCGGGCCAGCCGCGCCGGCACATGGAACCCTTCGAGCGGGATGATGCCGCGCATTTCCGGCTCGATCCAGTAGAGCGCCGGATCGTCCGCGTCTTCCGCCATGGGGAAGATGCCGCAGGCATAGGCCTTGAGCAGCACTTCCGGCGTGATCTCGATGAATGTGTTTTCGCGGTTGGCCATGGCACGGGAGCTGGTGGATCGCGGCGAGTTTAAGCCCTGCCGGCGCGGTTGGGGAGGCGATTAACGATCTGCTCACCAAAAATGGCGCACATTTCCAAAAGGTTGAACATAACGACGCACCGCGCGTTGGCGTAGGTCGGATATAGACCAAGCCTGAATGTGGGAACCCATGCGGCGAGTCGCTACACCGCTGACCGTGCTGCTGGTGGAAGACGAGGTGCTGATCAGCAATCTTGTCGCCGAGTCGCTGAGCGAACGCGGCTTCACCGTGCACGAGGTGACGACGGCCGACGACGCGTTGCGCTATATCGGTTCCGGCGCCGACCTGGATGTGCTGTTCACCGACGTCAACCTGCCCGGCCGCATGAATGGGGCGGAACTGGCGGAGCGCGCGCGGGTGCTGCGGCCCGATCTGCCGATCGTCTATGCCTCCGGACGATACAGCCCCGCAGACATCGGTGCGCTCGTCCCGCGCTCGATCTTCGTGACGAAGCCCTACGATCTAGCCGAGGTCGGGATATTGATCGCCCGGCTCACCGAGCTTCACTAGCGCAACGGTTTCGGACGACGTTGCAACGAATCCGACGTGATTTACGGTTCCATGCCGCCGCGGGCGAGGAACTGCTCCAGCCAATGGATGTGGTAGTTGCCGTCGATGATGTCTTTCTCACGCACCAGCGCGCGGAACAACGGCAGCGTGGTTTCGATGCCGTCCACCACCACCTCGTCGAGCGCGCGCTTGAGCCGCATTAGGCATTCGGTGCGGGTCTTGCCGTGCACGATCAGCTTGCCGACCAGCGAGTCGTAATAGGGCGGAATAGTGTAGCCCTGGTACACGGCGGAATCGATGCGCACGCCTAAGCCCCCGGGCGGATGGTAGTGCAGGATCTTTCCGGGCGAGGGCCGGAACGACACCGGATTCTCGGCATTGATCCGGCACTCGATGGCATGGCCGCGAAATTCGACGTCGCTCTGCTTGAGCGTGAGCTTGGCGCCGGCGGCGACGCGGATCTGCTCGAAGATCAGGTCGATGTCGGTGATCATTTCGGTCACCGGATGCTCGACCTGGATGCGCGTATTCATTTCGATGAAATAGAACTTGCCGTCTTCGTAAAGGAATTCGACGGTGCCGACGCCGAGATAGCCGATCTCGCGCATGGCTTTCGCCACTGTTTCGCCGATGACATCGCGCGCCTGCGTGTTGAGCGCGGGCGAGGGGCTCTCCTCCAGCACCTTCTGGTGGCGGCGTTGCAGCGAGCAGTCGCGCTCGCCGAGATGAATGGCATTGCCCTTGCCGTCGCCAAGCACCTGGATTTCGATGTGGCGCGGGCGCTCGAGATATTTTTCCAGATAGACCGCATCGTCGCCGAAGGCGGCTTTCGCCTCCGAGCGCGCGGTCGACAGTGCGGTGGAAAGCTCGGCGGCCGAGCGCGCGACCTTCATGCCGCGCCCGCCGCCGCCGGCGGCCGCCTTGATCAGTATCGGATAGCCGATCTCGTTGGCGATCTTGGTGGCTTCGGCGTCGTTGGTGACGCCGCCTTCCGAGCCCGGCACCACCGGAATTCCCAATCGCTTGGCGGTGCGTTTGGCCTCGATCTTGTCGCCCATCAGGCGGATGTGCTCGGGCTTCGCACCGATGAATTGCACGTCGTGGTCGGCGAGGATTTCGGCAAAGCGCGCGTTCTCCGACAGGAAGCCGTAGCCGGGATGCACCGCGTCGGCGCCGGTGATCTCGCAGGCCGAGAGAATGGCCGGAATGTTGAGGTAGCTGTCCTTGGCCGCCGGCGGACCGATGCACACGCTCTCGTCGGCGAAGCGCACATGCATGGCGTCGGCGTCGGCGGTGGAATGCACCGCGACGGTCGGAATGCCGAGCTCCTTGCAGGCGCGTAGCACCCGCAGAGCGATCTCGCCGCGATTGGCGATGAGGATTTTATCGAACATCGGATCGGTCCGGCCAACGCGCGCCGTCATTCGATGATGACCAACGGCTCGCCAAACTCCACCGGCTGGCCGTCTTCGAATAGAATCTGGATCACGGTGCCGGCGCGCGGGGCCGGAATCTGGTTCATCGTTTTCATGGCTTCGATGATCATCAGCGTGTCGCCGGCTTTCACCTTGCTGCCGATATCGATGAACGGCTTGGCGCCGGGCTCAGGGCTGCCATAGGCGGTGCCGACCATGGGCGAGAGTACGACGCCGGGATGCTTGGCGGGATCGAGCGGAACTGCAACCGATTCAACGACCGGCTGCGGCGCCGGCGCGCTGGCGGGGCGGGGCGCCGGTGCTGCCGCCGCAACGGTGCCGCGCGCGACGCGCACGCGCTGACCATCCTGCTCGATCTCGATTTCGGTCAAGCCGGTTTCGTCCAGGAGCTTGGTGAGCTCGTGGATCAGCTCGCGGTTGACGATCGGGGCTTTCGGCGATTTTGCCATCGAGCGATTCCGGTTCAGTGCTTTGCCTTGGCGCCGATCAATCCGGCGAGGCCCGTGATCGCCAGCGCATAGCCGTCGATGCCGAAACCGCAAACCACCGCTTTGGCCGCCTTCGACACATATGAATCGTGCCGGAAGCTTTCACGCTGGTGAATATTGGTGATGTGAATTTCGATCACCGGCAGCTTGATCGCCAGCAGCGCGTCCATGATCGAGATCGACGTCGTGGTATAGCCGGCCGGATTGATCAGCAGGCCGGCCGCCTTTTTGGCATGCGCTTCCTGGATCCAGTTGATCAGCTCACCTTCCATGTTCGACTGGCGGAACACCACGTCGAGGGCGAACCGCTTGGCGGTGGCGCGGCAAAGCTTTTCTACGTCGGCGAGCGTGGCGCGGCCGTATTTTTCCGGCTCGCGCGTGCCGAGCATGTTCATATTGGGTCCGTTGAGGACGTAGATGGTTTTAGCCATTGGGGCGCGGCCGATGTGGGAGTCCGAGGCGCGGTTGCAAGCGTTCCGCGCTTTATAGGTGGCTCGGGGCGCAAGGGGAAGCCCGGACGGCGTTCAGCCTTAAAGCCGCGCCGGGGCGAGCGCATGATGCCGAAAAGTGGCAACCGGTTTTCGGAAAAGATCATGCGCCAGCAGAATGTTAGGGACGCTACGGATTCAGTCTGACCGGACCAGACTCTAGCAGCCTGTCGGACTTAACGGGATAGGAATCGTTTGGGATAGAATCGGTGCGATGATTCTCCATTGCAACGAACGTCGCCCCGATGAACAATTTCCGCACTATTGACCGCCAGACCGGATTTCTTCTGCCGCCG
>DATBZY010000113.1:0-2437 GCA_036512915.1 Pseudolabrys sp.
CAGCCCAGCAGGAAGATGCTTTACCTGTCTGACGAGGGCACTCACGACGCTGTCGCTATCTTTGCCCTCAACGTGGACGAGCAGTACGAATCTGGATTGACGCTCGACCAAGGTGGCAATGTGTGTGTTCTTGCCGCCAGAAAGCGGATGATGCGGCGCGGCAAAACATCCACCACGCAAGGGCACATCCAAGCGCGCGGCGTTGGTGAAGATCCCGCCGGATTATCTCGCGCTCGACAAGCCGATCACCGTGACGCCCGACGACGTCGCCGAAGCTTTCGTCAAGGCCAATCCGGGACTGTCGCGCGCGAGCGTGGCGGTCGCCTGCGACAGCAAGCGGCTCAACGAAGTGCGCGTGTGCCTGAGCAAGGACTTTGCCTTCCGCGACTGCGGCGAGCTGACGCGCCGCGCCTGCCGGCGCGACACCATCGCGATGCCGGCGGTACGCGGCGGTTGATGCGCCATTTATTGTGCCCTTGAGTCTGCGATCGCGTTAAGCCAGCACTAACGATGGCGACGGGCACATTGGGGATAACCCCCGCGTGTCGAGAATTGGCGCAAGATTCTCGTAAGGGAAATCCGCAATCTTCAGCGCGCGATCAAGCGCGGGGGAGCGCGGCGGTGAATCGTTTCAAGGACTATACGGGATTTGCGACTTGGTTCTCCGGCCTCGGCTATATCGCCCTGTGGCCGGTGACCTCGCCCGATTTGGGCGGAAAACCATTCGGCGCATCCCTCTTCTGCCGCGACGGCGCGCTCAGCCTGCTAGATTTGCTGTGCAATTCGGCGCATCCGCTGCGGCTGCCGCTGGCTTTGCATGCGCTCGGGTTTTTGTCGGCGGTCTTTGTCACCGTCCGGCTGCTGGTGTACGCGGTCAGGCGCTCGCGGCGGCCGGCCGGCAGGAGCGCAGCCGGAGCGGCCGCGCTTTCGGAGCAAATACCGGTCGCGATCCTGAAGCCGCCGCGGCGAAAGCCGGCACCGCCGCTTCGCCCCGTCAAGCCACGCACGCATTTCGGCCTGCGCGGCATGCCGCGCTGAGCGCCAGCGCCTGATCCCGAAAAGTGGGCACCGGCTTTCGGAAGAGATCATGCGCGAGCAAAGCGCATGATCCCGAAAAGTGGGCACCGGTTTTCGGAAAAGATCATGTGCGAGCAAAGCGCGCATGATCCCGAAAAGTGGGCACCGGTTTTCGGAAAAGATCATGCGCGAGCAAATTGAGGCTATGGCATAAGCTCCGCAGCGCGTTGATAAAAGCCATTAACCGGCGGAGCTTCGAGCCAACACGTGAACTATCGCCACGCATTCCACGCCGGCAGCTTCGCCGATGTGTTCAAGCACGCGGTGCTCTGCCGCATCCTGCACTATCTGCGCGGGAAGCAGGCCCCCTTCCGCGTGATCGACACCCATGCCGGCGCCGGTCTCTACGATCTGACCAGCGCGGAAGCGAGCCGCGGCGGCGAATGGCACGACGGCATCGAGCGGCTGCTGGCCGCGCGGTTGTCTGAGCAGGTCGCCGCGCTGCTGGCGCCCTATCTCGAGGTGATCGGCGCGCTCAACGAGCGCGGCCGCCTCAAAATCTATCCCGGCTCGCCCGCGATCACGCGCGCCTGGCTGCGCCCGCAGGACCGGCTGATCGCCTGCGAGCTGGAGCCGCGGGCGGCGACCGCGCTCGCCGGCCATTTGCGCGGCGATAGCCGCATCAAGACGCTTGAGATCGACGGCTGGACCGCGCTGTCGGCCTATGTGCCGCCACCGGAGCGGCGCGGCCTGGTGCTGGTCGATCCGCCGTTCGAGCAGGACAGCGATTTCCACCGCCTGTCCCACGGCCTGGCAACGGCGCATCGCCGATGGGCCAGCGGTATCTACGCGCTCTGGTATCCGATTAAGGGACGCGGCGAGCCGGACGCCCTGGCCAAACGCCTGCGCCGGCTCGGAATCGGCAAGATGCTGCGGGCGGAGCTGACCGTTACGCCGGTAAGCGAGCAGACCCGGCTGAACGGCTCCGGCCTGATCCTGGTCAACCCGCCGTGGACCTTGCAAAACGAGCTTTCCGCCCTGCTGCCGGCGCTGGCGGACATCCTGGGACACCAGGGCAAGGGCGGCTTCAAGCTCGATTGGCTTACCGGCGAGGGCGAGCCTGCCGCCCGGTGACATTGTGGCCCCTTTGCACGGCAACCCAGTTGGTGTGTAGTTCCATCATTGGCAGTGACGTTCCGCCTCCGTTGTTGCGGAGGCCGGCGGAGTGACTGAGGCCGTTCGCGGCCGACGCTTTCCCCGTACGTGAATGTCCGGCCGAGCCGCTGTGCGTGGGGCCGGCGGCGGAGCAGTGCGGGGAGAGGAGTTTCCCGATGGCGCAAACTGGAGTCGTGAAGTTTTTCAATGGCGAGCGCGGCTACGGCTTCATCAAGCCGGACGATGGCGCACGCGATGTGTTCGT
>DATBZY010000114.1:0-21903 GCA_036512915.1 Pseudolabrys sp.
CGCGCCATTCCTCATCGGTCACGTCGGTTTGGTATCGGTTGGCCTTGCGGTTATGCTTCTTGCGGGTGGTTGGGGTCCACATGGCAACTCCGGGGTTGGTGTCAGAACCCCCTGGAATCACGTCGACACCAGCCACTCAACCCCTTTCGAAACGGCCTCTAAGCTAGATGGCGGGGTCAAGCCCGGCCGTGACAGAGTGGAGATCGCCATGCTCTTACATCGTACGGTCGCTGTCGCAGTACTCACCTTCTCCGCCACCCCCGCCTCTGCCCTCGATCTCAATTCCTTCCGCGCCCAGCACGGCCGGCCGGCGCTGTCGGCCAGCGCCATGCTGTCAGGCCTCGCCTATGCGCACGCCCACGACATGGCGAACCGCAACCATCTCGATCACAACGGCTTCCGCCAGCGCATGAGCCACACCGGCTCGACCGCGGCCGAGAACGTGCTCTATGGCTGCGCCGACGAGGACTGCGTGATCCGGATGTGGGCGAAGTCCGGCGGCCACCGCGCCAACATGCTGCGCGGCGACGTCACCAGTTACGGGCTCGCCTCGGCCACGGCGGCCGGCGGCCGGCGCTATTGGGTGCTGGAGCTGGGGAATTAATTGATCCGCCCTCATCCTTCGAGACGCCGCGCTTCGCGCGGCTCCTCACCATGAGGCCGGGATAAGCGGTGCGCGCCGCCCAGAGTCTCGCTGCCGCTATTTCTTCTCCAGCATCAGCTGGCCCTTCTGCCCGATCACCCGCTGCACCGCATGGGCGAAGCGCGCCAGCAACCACGGCAGCGTGACCTCGAGCCGCACGCCCGCCTCGTACACATCGATGGTGCCGAAGGCCCGCTGACCCAGCGCCTTGACCCGGAAGTTCAGACGGTCGCCGGTCCAGGTCTCCTGCTCCAGCGTGAGCAGCCGCGCGAACTCAGCCCGGGCACGGCCGAGCCCGTCCTTGATGCGGCGCACCGCCTCGTCCTTGCCGAGGCGGTGGGGAATGGTGACGACGAGCGGTTCCGACATCGCGGCGTGGTTTCCTGGTGATCCTCACTCTCGCATGTGGGGACGCTGCCGGCGCGGGAAAAGGCCCGGCGGACGCTGCCGGGATGCTGGGAAACCGCACCCAGCGGGCTATGCTGCGGCAGAACCGAAAAAGGACGCGAATTTCGCCATGCCGCTCTCCGACACCATCAAAACCCTGATCCGCAACGCCTGGGACGACGGCTATCCCTGCCTGCTCGCCACCAGCGGGCGCGAGGGGCCCAACATCACGCCCAAGGGCAGCATGATCGTGTTCGACGATGAGCACTTGGCCTATTGGGAGCGCTCCAAGCGCGCCGTGCTCGACAATCTCGCCCTCGAGCCGCGCGTGTGCGTGCTGTACGCCAACTTCAAGGCGCAGCGCGACGGCGTGCTGGAGTCGGGCTTCCTGCGCTTCTTCGGCAGCGTCGTGCTGCACGAACAAGGCCCGCTGCGCGAGGCGATTTACGCCAAGCTGCTGCCGCGCGAGCAGACCCACGCCGGCGCCGAGACCGGCATCGGCGTGCTGATCAAGATCGAGAAGGCGATCGATATCCGCGGCAAGCCGATCATGTGAGCGCGGTCGGCAGGCTGCCTGGCTACCAACGGCCGCCGCGCTTCACCAGCCGGATGATCACCAGCAGCACGATGGCGCCGATGGTGGCGTCAATGATCTCGCGGACGATGCCGGTGCCCAGGGCGATGCCGAGCTTGGGCAGCAGCCAGCTGGCGATGAAGGCGCCGACAATGCCGATGCAGATGTCGCCGATCAGGCCGAAGCCGGTCCCCTGCACGACCTGGCCGGCCAGCCAGCCGGCGACCAGGCCGACCAGCAGAATGACAAGAATGCTTTCGCCTGAAAGATACATGGGGTCCGCCCTCCCGGTTGGCTCGAAGGGGAGATGATGGCCCGTTGGCGCGAGCGGCGCAATACGCGGCCAAGCCGTGCTAGGCTGTGGCCGCCATGATGAAGCGCGAGAACTTCCCGGTCGCCAAAATCTACGTGCCGATCAAGCGGCGCCTGACGCTCGATCAAAAACGCGTGGATGAGCTGGCGGAAAGCATGCTCAAGGGCGGCCAGCAGACGCCGATCCTGGTGCGGGTCGACGGCGCGCGTTTCGTGCTGGTCGAGGGCCTGCACCGGCTGGAGGCCGCCAAGGCGCTCGGCGAACAGACCATCATCGGCTTCCGCGTCGACGCCAGGAAGCATTGAGGCCCTCATCCTGAGGAGGCTGCGTTAGCAGCCGTCATCGCAAGTCGGCCTTGGCCGACTTGCGCACTCATAATCCGATCTCGGGTAAACCCGAGATCGGTGAATGGGGCGGCAACGCGGATAATGACGGCCCCATGGTTCGAGACGCCGCGCTACGCGCGGCTCCTCACCATGAGGCCGACTAACCCTACTTCTGATCGCTCAAAATCCTGGCGCAGGCCTCGGCGACGTTGCCGTTGGGCTCAGCCGCGCCGGGGAATGTCGCCCAGCCGCCCTTCTCGACGAAAGTGTCCTGTTTCCAGGAGTCGGTCGCCTTCAACGCCACCAGGGTCGCCGGGGCGTTGGCCGCGTGCTGGAATTTTTCGGCGCAGATCGGCGCCAGGGCCGCGACCACCGCGCTGTTGACGCTCTGGTCGGTGTGTTTCTGCGCCTCGCTTTGCAGCTGCCATCCGCCCCAGCCGAAGCCGAGCACCACGGTGATCGCAAAGCCGGCGGCGGCGCCCTGCAGAAGGCGCGTCAGCGAGTCGCCTTGCAGCATAGGTGGCAAGTTCATGCGTTTTCCTTTCGCCCGACACTGGTTCGGCGCGAGGGCCACGGATACCCGGATGGGTCCCGGTCGTTAAGTTGGATTGGAGGCCCGGCCGCTTTGCGCTGGCGTTTCGGTCGCAATAATCGTGCGCTCTTTTGGGGCCAATGTCGATGTCGCCGGCGCATTGAAAAAAGCCCGATCTGCCATAATCGCGCCCGCCGGCGTGCTATACTAAATGGCGTTTCAGGTTCGGGCTTGGAGTTTTGGTATGCGTCTCCGCCGCCTGCCGCTGCTTGCCGCGACCGTCGCGGCGCTGGCGTTGAGCGCCGCCGCCGCCGCGCGCGCCGACATTGTCATTGCCATCAACAAGTCCGCGCAGCAGATGATCGTCACGGTCGACGGCGATCCGCGCTACGTCTGGCCGGTGTCCACCGGCGCGTTCGGCTATGACACGCCCTCCGGCCAGTTCAAGCCGTTTCGCATGGAGATCGACCACTTCAGCCGCGAGTGGGACGACGCGCCGATGCCGCATTCGATTTTCTTCACGCAACAGGGCCACGCCATCCACGGCTCCGGCCACGTCAAGGCGATCGGCACGCCGGCCTCGCACGGCTGCGTGCGGCTGGAGCCGAGGAATGCCAGCATCCTGTTTGCCTTGGTGACGCAGCAGGGCATGAGCAACACGCGCGTTGTGCTGACCGGCCATATCCCCGCCGCGAACGAGCTGGTGGCGCGGCGCGAGCGCGATTACCAGCGCTCGTACAGCACCGATGGCGACGAGGATGTCATCGCCGCGGCGCCGCCGCGGCGGCAGCGCTCGACGCGCGGCTGGCGCGAATATGAAGACGGCGCGCGTTCCTATTATTACCGCGAGCGGCCTTATTATTACGCCCGCCGCTATTACGGCTACGGCGCGCCGGCCCCCTACCCGTTCTTCGGTCGCTGAGACTTAGCGCTTTGCTCTAGATCAACGCTGCGCGCCGCAACGTCTGCTCGGCTCGCGCCCTAAAAGACAATACGGAGCGCCACGCCATGCGCAAATCCAGCAAAGCCGGCACGACACGCCGCAGCGTCAAGGCTCCCGCCGTCAAGGTTCACCGCGCCAAGCCCGGCGCGCGCGGCACCGGCCGCTTCTTCCACATCCAGGTGCGCCCGAAGAGCGAATTCGTCAGCTTCCGCAATCAGGATGTCGGAGGCCGCGGCGGCATCGAGCGCCTTGCCGGCCAGCGCGCCAATGGCTCCTGGGATACGCAGAAATGGCTGGTCGGCAAAACGCAAGCGCATCTCGACGGCGAGACGCTGGTGGCCGACAGCGTGGCGGCCGAAAAGGTGCTGTCGCAACTCGGCTCGCCGCCACGCCATCTCGGTGGCGACCGTTTCATCGCCAAGCCGCGCCGCGACATCCCGGAAAGCGAGAAGCCGACGCCGGCCATGCGGCGCGCGCAATCGACCAACATCAAGAAGGCGCTGGCCGCCGTGCGCAGGCGCCGCAAAACCAAAGCGCGCGCTAAAAATTAAATCGCAGCGCATGACGCGGAGGATTTGAATGATCCGCAAGCTCGCCAATCGCAAATACCGGCTCTATTCGCGCAAAGTAAATCCGAAGACCGGCAAGCGCCGCAATCTCGGAACCTTCGGCAGCCGGAAGGCCGCGCAGCAGCACGAGCGCGCGGTGCAGTATTTCAAGCGGCATTGATGTCCCGCATTAGCGGTAAAGCGGACATCGCGGAAAAATACCGCCATGTCCACTTTTGACCAGCCATGCCCTTAGCTCACCTTCGATCACATTATCAGCGCGTGCGCCCTTCGCTGCGGCATAAAAAAAGCGGCGGCCCGAGGGTCGCCGCCGATCTCTGTCATCCGAATTGCCAGAGGATCAGGCGGTCTTCAACCGGGGGATCAGTCGAAACGCGTTTTCTCGGTCGATGGCCTTGAGATCATTGCCTTTGAAAAACTCCGTCACGCCCTTCGTGTGTTCGGCTGCGGTGCGATAAGGAAAATCAGTGCCGTAAACGATTTGCGATATCGGCATGAGTTGTGCCATCGCCGCAAGCGTGACGTTGTTTGCGACCTGAGCGGTGTCGTAATAGAAGCGCTTGAGTTCACCTTCAACGGTCGCGCGGGTGAACTTGCCAGCGTAAGGCGGTCGGCTAATCGCCTGAACCAAAAACCGCTCGGCGAACGCGGTGAGCGCGCCGCCGCCATGCGACCAGATCCAGTTAATGTCTTTGTATTTCTGCGATGCTCCACCGAAGATCAAGCTAAAGATGGAGCGCGTCGTGTCGGTGCCATATTCGATATACGCCTCATCAATGCCGCGCACCAGATTGACGCAGCAATTGGCTCCAGTCGGATGAGTATAGACGGTAGCCTTGCGACGGTTCAGCTCCTCCCACACGGGCTCAAACTCGGAATAGCCAAGCCATTTGTCGCCATAGCTTGTCATGCAACCGACGCCGTCGACCTTAAGCGTATCGAAGGCATAGCCGATTTCCTTGAGGCATTCGTCGATATGAGGGAAAGGCAGCATGGCAAACGTACCGAAGCGGCCAGGATAATCGGTCTCCAGCTTCTTGGCGTATTCATTCGATTCACGCGCGACGCGTGCGGCAGTGGCCTTGTCAAGTCCGGTCACCTGAGGAGTTGTTGGCGAAGTGACAGAGGTTGCAACCCCACCTTTATCCATGTCCTCGAGAGTTTTCTGCACGGACCAGTTGGCCATTGGCGGATTATCTTTTTTGATACTCTTGACCGCATCGAGCCATGTCGGCGGCGAGATATGATGGTGCACATCGATTCGATGCGGCTTAGCCTGCGCTACGGCCTGTGGTCCGAAACCAACGGCAGTAGCGGCCCCAAGCGCAACGCCGCCCGCAAGCAGTTCGCGGCGGCTTAATCCGGTGGAGGCGAGCGGCTCAATGCAGCATTTACACCGCGTAAACAGGTGATGCTTAGCAAATAATGTTGTCACGCTTTCCTCCGATGAGTTTCATATCCGACGCCGATGATGTGAACCGGCCCGTCAGAAGCCTCTAATTTTCATCGGTCGTCGTTTTTGATGTAGATCAAACGAGTGCAGGATAAGAAGATCAATCTTTTCGTGGCTGAATTGAATGCTCTTCATTGCGCCGCTGCATTGGCGCTGCGTTATTTCCGCTGTCGGCACATCGCCGACATTCTGCGACTGCGATCGAGAGTCCGCTTTGAGGAGCAAAACGGATATTGACGAACGTTACTCACCAATCTCAATTTATGAGCACACGTCCTCGTTACCCGTGATGCGCGACGCCGAGCGCTTCCTCGCCGCGGTCGAGGATCAGCGGCACGATCAGATTCTCCTCGTCGTCGAGATGCCGGATCAGCCCCGTCAGCAAGGCACCACTGGCTTGGGCGTAGGCGTCGCCGCAGCGCGTGAGCGCATCCGTGTTGCCGGCGAGCGAGCGCAACAGCGCATTCGCCATCTCCACGGTTCGCCCCATGTCGTCATGAATGGCGTGGTGGTCGCCTTCCAGCACGTCGAAGCCGCGCGCCAGCCGCTCGTCAGCGGCACGGAAGATTGGAAAATAATGCAGGTCCTCGATCTGGTGATGCACGCTGAGCTGCGAAAGCAGGAATTGCAGCCGCGGCACCAGCTGGCGCGGGAATTCGGCCGCCGGCATTGCGCCCGCCCTGAATTGCGCGGCGATATCCTCGACCATCGCGGATAGCTCGCGGAACATAGCGTGGCGCGAGAGCCAGAAGCCCGCCATCGCGCCGAGATTGGCGTGGCCCTCCCATTGCTCGCGCGGAAAGCGCGCGATCAGCACGCGCAGATCCGCCGGCCAGCCGCTGCGGCGGGCAAACGTCTCCATGTCGGCCGTGCTGGGTGTTTCGATCGTCATTGCCGTCCTTGCAGTTCGCGGCCCTTACATAGCCACCGTCGACGCTTTCACTAACCGTTGTCATGCGGGTTTGAACTGCCGAAAGCCGACTTTTGAGGACAAGCCCCGCCATGCCGCGGTAAATGTTGCGCATGGATGCCCCGACCACCGTCGCCCGCCTCGCCTGCGACCAGCCGACCGCCCGTCGGATCGTCGCCTATCTCGGCGAGATCTTCGGCGCCGACGACACCGCCTGCGCCGCCTTCGAGGGCGACGGAGGGCAATGGCAGGTGGCGATCCATTTCCGCAGAGCCCCGGATGAAGCCGCCGTGCGCGCGCAGGTCGCGATCGCGGCGGGTGACGCGGCGGCAGCGGCGCTGCGCATCGAGCAGGTCGCGCCCGCCGATTGGGTGGCGGAAAGCCTTGCCGGGCTTGCGCCTGTCCGGGCGGGCCGTTTCATCGTGCATGGCGCCCATGACCGCGCGCGCGTGCGGTCCCATGACATCGGCATCGAGATCGAGGCCGCGCTTGCCTTCGGCACCGGCCACCACGGCACCACCCGCGGCTGCCTGCTGGCGTTGGATGATTTGGCGAAGCGGCGGCGCGCGCGGCGAGTCCTCGACATCGGCACCGGCTCCGGCGTGCTGGCGATGGCGGCGGCGAAAATCCTCCGCACCCGCGTTGTCGCCAGCGACATCGATCGCGTCGCGGTCGAAGCGGCGCGTGCCAATACGCGACTCAACCGCGTGGCGCCGGCGATCATGCTGCTGCGCGCCGCCGGCGCGAATGCTCGCGCCATCACGACCCACGCACCCTACGATCTGATCTTCGCCAATATTCTGCTCGGGCCGCTAATGCGGCTCGCGGTGCCAATCCGCCGGCTCGCCGGCGCGAACGCGCGCAT
Source organism: Pseudolabrys sp. (assembly GCA_036512915.1). Lineage (GTDB taxonomy): Bacteria > Pseudomonadota > Alphaproteobacteria > Rhizobiales > Xanthobacteraceae > Pseudolabrys. Next base: position 7,516 of record DATBZY010000114.1, read on the forward strand.
CGTGCTGTCCGGCCTGCTGCCGTCCCATGCCAATGCCGTGCTCGCGATCTATCGCGCGCAGGGCCTCACGCTCGAGCGGCGCGTCCCGCTCGACGGCTGGGTCACGCTGGTGCTGCGGCGTGGGCGAAAACAAAACCGCCCCGAACGGGGATGACCGGGGCGGCTTGGCTGGTGAAAAGCGGCTTACCAGCCGCCGAACGGCTCATCCTCGTTACGCGCCCTCAGCCGGTCGCGCTGCAGAGCGAAATCGTGCGGCAGCAGATGCCGATAGCGGTCGAGCTCACGCTCCGCCCGCTTCATCTGCGATTCTGCGATCGCCTCGAGTACGATCGTGAAAAAGCCCTTGCTCTTCTTGGTCGAGCTAGTGTCGGCAACGGCAGTGCCGGCAACGCCATAAGTAACAGCAACCATTGTGTCTCTCCTTCTCAGCAACGAAGCGTCAGCGAATGTTCCAAGCTTACGCTCCAGACTATTGCGACGCAACATAGACTATCTCGCAATTGCGAACTATGCATGACAATGCATAAAAGCCATGTAAACACGGCATGAGCTGATTAACAAACCGGTGAGATCGATGGCATTATTGCGGCGAATTTATTGCAGTGCACAATTTTGAGTCAAACGACTGATTCGTTGCCGCATTGATCGGCAACACGATGCAAATTTTCCGCGCTGCTGCCTCCCGTGATGACACCCATGCCTCGCCTGGCGGCGGCGCATGCCTGCGTTGCTCAGCCTGCGGAGCACGCTAGAGTGCGGCCCATGTTCGAGGCCCATTTCCAGTCCTTCGACGATGCGAGCGCGCGCGCGGAAAGTCCCGCGCGCGTCGCTGCGTTGCGCGCCGAGCTCAAGCGCCGCGGGCTCGACGGCTTCGTGGTGCCGCGCGCCGATCGCCAGCAGAATGAGTATCTGCCGCCGAGCGAAGAGCGGCTGGCCTGGCTCAGCGGCTTCACCGGTTCGGCCGGCGCGGCCATCGTGCTGAGCGAAAGCGCGGCGCTGTTCGCCGACGGCCGCTACACCGTGCAGGCGGCAGCGCAGGTGGATCCGGCGATTTTTTCCATCGAGCATCTGAGCGAGAGCCCGCCGGAGCAGTGGCTTGAGCAGCACCTCAAAAGCGGCGGCAAGCTTGGCTACGATCCTTGGCTGCACACCAGCGACGGTGCCGAGAAGCTGAAGAAGGCTACCGCCAATGCCGGCGCCACGCTGGTGGCAATGGATGGCAATCCGATCGATGCGCTGTGGAGCGACCGCCCACCTCCGCCCACCGGCCAGGTGAGCTTGCGCGACATCAAGCTCGCCGGCGAGAGCGCCGCCGATAAGCTCAAGCTTATCCGCACCGAGCTGAACAAACTGCGCGCGGACGTGCTGGTGGTGTCCGATCCGCAGAACGTCGCTTGGGCGTTCAACATCCGCGGTGCCGACGTCGCGCATACCCCGCTGCCGCTCGCCTTCGCGCTGATCCCGCGCGAGGGCCGGCCGGCGCTCTATGTCGACGGCGCTAAACTCGACAACCGCGTGCGCCACGCGCTGGAGGAATTCGCCGACGTGCGCGTGCCCGATCAACTGGTCCGCGACCTTGGCCAGTTCAAGGACAAGGCCGTGCGGCTCGACCAGGCGAGCGCGGCCGATGCGCTGTCGCGGCTGGTGGCGGACCATGGCGGCAAACCGGCGCGCGGCGCCGACCCGATCACGCTGATGAAATCGGTCAAGAACCACGCCGAGATCGCGGGCGCCCGCGCCGCGCACAAGCGCGACGGCGTGGCGATGGTGCGGTTCCTGGCCTGGCTCGAGCGCGCGGCGCCGAGCGGCAAGCTCACCGAAATCGACACGGTGGCGGCGCTGGAAAGCTTCCGCCGCGACACCGGCGCGCTCAAGGACATTTCGTTCCCGACCATCGCCGGCAGCGGACCGAACGGCGCGATTGTGCATTACCGCGTCACGCTGCGCTCCAACCGGACCATCGGGACCAACGAACTGTTGCTGATCGATTCCGGCGCGCAATACGAGGACGGCACCACCGACGTCACCCGCACGGTCGTGGTCGGCGCAGCCAGCGATGAAATGCGCGACCGCTTCACCCGCGTACTCAAAGGCCACATCGCCATCGCCAACGCGGTGTTCCCGGAGAACACCAGCGGCGCCCAGCTCGATCCGCTGGCGCGCACAGCGCTATGGCAGGCCGGGCTCGATTTCGATCATGGCACCGGCCATGGCGTCGGCAGCTATCTGTCGGTGCACGAGGGGCCGGCGCGCATCTCCAAGCTCGGCCATGTCGCGCTCCGCCGCGGCATGATCCTGTCGAACGAGCCGGGCTACTACAAGACCGCCGCCTACGGCATCCGCATCGAAAACCTGCTGCTGGTGATCGCGGCGCCGGCGCCGCCAGGCGCCGAGAAACCGCTCAATGCGTTCGAGACGCTGACGCTGGCGCCGATCGACCGGCGGCTAATCGACACCCGCATGCTCACCGGCAAGGAGCGCACCTGGATCGACGGCTACCACGCTCGCGTTGCTGAGGTGCTCGGCCCGCTGCTCGATGCGCTGACGCGAGCCTGGCTCGACGGCGCCACGCGGCCGCTTGGGAATTAGTCATGCTTACAAGACTCGTGCGAACTCCCTCTCCCCGCTTGCGGGGAGAGGTGACCTAGCCGAGGCGCATACTCCAGATACGACGGATCGATGGACGTGAAAAACGCTCCCGCTGCGGCCTTAGGCAGGCAAACCACCCCCTGGCGGCTGCTGGCGCTGCTGATGGCGATGACCGCCATCGGGCCGGCCACGCTCAACATCCTGGTGCCTGCGCTGCCGGGGCTGATCACGCGGCTGGCCACCAATACCGGCACGGTGCAGCTCACGCTCTCGCTCTATCTGTTGAGCCTGGCCACCGCCCAGCTTCTGCTCGGGCCGCTGTCCGACCGCTTCGGCCGCCGGCCGGTGGTGCTGGCGGGGCTAGCGCTGAGCGTGGTGGCCTCGCTCGCCGCCATCGCCACCTCCTCGATCGGCGCGCTGATCGGCGCGCGCATCGTGCAGGCGGTCGGCGCCTCGACCGGCATCGTGATCGGGCGCGCCATCATCCGCGATCTCTATGAGCGCGACCGTGCCGCCGCCATGATCGGCCTGGTCACCACCGCGATGGTGATCGCGCCGATGATTTCGCCGCTAATCGGCGCCATTCTCGACACCGCCTTCGGCTGGGAAGCGATTTTCCTGTTCATCGCAATTTTCAGCGGCGCGGTGTGGCTATGGGCGGTGGCGGTGCTGCCGGAGACGCGGCCGGTGAGCGCCGCGCAGGCGCCGGTGATGCTGTGGGACCAAACCCGCGCCTTGCTCGGCAGCGCGAAATTCCACTGCTACGTGCTGTGCGGCGCGCTCGGCTCGGCGCCGTTCTTCACCTATCTCGGCGGCGGGCCGCATGTGGTGGTGACGCTGATGGGGCGCACCTCGGCCGAATACGGCGTGTGGTTCGCGGTGACCTCGCTCGGCTATATGAGCGGCAATTTCACTGCCTCGCGGCTGTCGCAGCGCTTCGGCATCGATGCCATGATCATGGCCGGCATCGTGTCCGAGCTGATCGGTGCGAGCCTCACCGCCGTGCTGGTCGCCAGCATGCCGGACGGCGGGCCGGCGATCATTTTCCTGCCGCAGCTGGTGATCGCCTACGGCAACGGCCTGCTGCTGCCGAACGCCGTTGCCGGCGCGGTCAGCGTGCGGCCGCAAGCCGCCGGTACCGCCGCCGGCATGACCGGTTTCACGCAGATGGCGGTCGGCGCGGCGTCGACGCAGGTGGTTTCGATTTTGCTCGCCGGGGCGACCACCGCCATGCCGATGGCCTGGATGCTGGTGGTGATGGTGCTGGCAACCGGCGTTGCGTATCTCGCGCTGGTGCGGCGCTAGTTAGCCCGCCACCAGCTTCAGCCACTCATCCTCGCTCAGCACTTTGACGCCGAATTTCTTGGCGTCGGCGAGCTTGGAGCCGGCGCCGGGGCCGGCCACCACGAAATCGGTCTTCTTCGACACCGAGCCGGCCGCCTTGGCGCCCAGGCGCTCGGCCATGGCCTTGGCCTCCTCGCGCGTCATCTTTTCCAGCGCGCCGGTGAACACCACGGTCTTGCCAGCGATGGGAAAACCGATCGCTAATTTTTGAGTAGCGAGAATACTTGGCGCAACATCACCATTGATGACGTCGAACTTGCCAGCCCTATGACTCCACGCGCGTAGGGCCCGATCCCGTGGCTCAACCGCGACGCCGACAGACATTTCCGCAAGCTTCGCAACATCGAGCAAATTATCTGAGACCAGATTGGTTACGTCGCCATCCAAAAGTGCAGTTCGATGCTTACACCATATGCGATTCTGGCCCGCTTGGCAGGTGCACGTCATCCGGAGTTGGTCAGCAACTCTCCGGGCGGTTATTTCATAAATGTTCCCAGTGCTTCCTTTGACAGAAAAGCACAAAACATCTTCCAACGAGTCCGACGGCAGAACGGGCCGACTTTTAAAGTTACGTGCAAGTCTGCTTATGCCCGATACTGAACAAGGAACATAAGAGTCAATTCTTACCAACCCCGGCTGTATAGAAATCTTAGTTGAGATATCGATAACCTCAGAAACCCCGAGGTCTTTTGCGGCGATTATCGCTATTTCAGCGCAAGCAAACGCATCTTCAGCCGGGTCGTGATGCTGAAATTTGATTCCAAAATGACGAGCGACTGAATCAAGAGATACACTTGACAACTCGGGCCATAAGCGCCGCGAGATATCCATTGTGCAATAGTAGCCAAATTCAGGGAAAAGCTGACGGTACTCCCTCAGTGTGGCGCATAACACTTCGATATCGAAGGCAGCATTGTGAGCAAGAATCAGAGACCCAGAAATATCTGGTAGAAATTCGGACAGAACCTCAGGAAATTCGGGCTTATCGCAAACGTCTTCAGGCCGTATTCCATGCACTCGAATGTTGTGCGGACTAAATCGCATCTTTTTCGGGCGAATAAGACGATGCTCTCGTCTAACCACAGCGCCAGTTTCAATCCAGGCGAGCCCTATTGCGCAGGCACTCCGACGCTCCTCATTTGCAGTTTCGAAATCGATCGCAATCGGTTTCACCAAACCGCCCCTCAACTTGTAAGGCGGAAATAGTACAACTTAAAATATAGAAATGCACAATCACCAATTTAGGCTTGCGCCTGCCTCAACGCCCAATAAGCTTCATCCATTCCTCTTCAGAAATCACCCTCACCCCGTGTTTCTGACCCTCAGCAAGTTTGGATCCTGGCTCCCTTCCCGCTATTAAAAGATCAGTTTTTTTCGAAACAGAACTTGAAACTTTTGCACCAAGCCGGTCAGCAACCGCTTTCGCTTCGTCTCTCGTCATACGTTCGAGCGTCCCGGTAAAAACGACACTCTTTCCAGATACCGGAGAGTCATGTGCGATAGCTTCCGCACGCTTGATCTTAATCGCCGCAAGAAGAGCTTCTACCGCCTTCTTATTGTGTTTTTCCGAAAAGAACTGAATAAGCGAATTCGTTGCCACGGTTCCGATTTCGCTATCATCAGCCAATCGTTTGTAAGCGTCCGTAGGTTGTTGTGATTTGGCTCGTTGAAGTGCCGAGCGCAGAGCGCCATCGCTCTTGTAGTGTTTGAGCAAACTCGCACGCTGCGTCTTCGATAGATTTAGTGAGCGCGGTACTTCCTTCGTGGAGAAATCTAAATCTAAACTGAGCTGCCCGCGATCTCCGACCGCGGTGTTTTTGAGGAGTCGATCACGGGTGACAGAGCCGATTTTCGGAACATTGGACAATTCAATCCAAGCCGACCCAGGTTGACCATCTCCCGCTGAGGCGATTCCTTTTATCAGTGAGGCCGCGTCTTTAAATTGTTTGGACAGAGCCTTAGCGGTCCTTTCGCCAACGTGTCGGATGCCCAGCGCAAATATGAACCGGTCCAGAGAGATCTCACGCCGTGCATTTATCGCATTGATGAGGTTTCTTACGCTTTTCTCGCCCTCATCTTCTTTCTTTTTACGTGTGCCCTTAGCGGATTTCGTGGGCTTCCCGACGGCCCTAACGTCCTTCCGATGCTCTTCTAATGCGCGCTTTATGTCCTGGAAGCGATCAGGAAGCTTAAATATATCTGCTGGCTCCCGGACGAGATTTTTTTCGAAAAAGAGCTGCACATAAGTTTCGCCAAAGCCTTCGATGTCGAAAGCATTGCGAGAGACAAAATGACGTAGGCGCTCAACCTGCTGCGCGGGACATATCAATCCACCCGTGCAGCGACGTACAGCCTCCCCCTCCTCGCGCACTGCATGGCTACCGCAGACGGGGCAAACAGTTGGGAAAGGGAATGGCTTGGCGTCCTTCGGCCGCTTCTCCAGCACCACATCGACCACCTGCGGGATCACATCGCCGGCGCGTTGGATGATGACAGTATCGCCGACGCGAATGTCGCGGCCCTCGCGCAGTTGCTCGCCGTTGCCGCCGATGCCCTTGATGTAGTCCTCGTTGTGCAGCGTGGCATTCTGCACCACCACGCCGCCGACGCCGACCGGCTCGAGCTTCGCGACCGGCGTGAGCGCGCCGGTGCGGCCGACCTGGATCTCGATATCCTTGAGCACGGTCATGGCGCGTTCGGCCGGGAACTTGTGCGCGATCGCCCAGCGCGGTGAGCGCGAGACGAAACCGAGCCGCTCCTGCCAGTCGAGACGGTCGACTTTGTAGACCACGCCGTCGATGTCGTAGTCGAGCCGGGCGCGGCGCTGCTCGATCTCGCGGTGGAACGCGAGCAACTGCTCGACCGAATGGCAGATCTTGGTGAGCGGATTGGTCTTGAAGCCGCAACTGGCAAACCACTTCACCATGCCGGACTGGCTGTCCGCCGGCGTCTCGCTCATCTGCCCCCAGGCATAGGCGAAGAAGCCGAGCGGACGCGAGGCGGTGACGCTCGGATCCTTCTGCCGCAACGAGCCGGCCGCCGAATTGCGCGGATTGGCGAAAATCGGCTCGCCGGCGTCCGCCTGCCGCTTGTTGAGCTTGAGAAAATCGGCCTTGGTCATGTAGACCTCGCCGCGCACCTCGCACACCTTCGGAACGTGCTTGCCCTTGAGCTGTTGCGGCACGTCCTTCAGCGTCCGGATATTGGCGGTGACGTCCTCGCCCTCGGCGCCGTCGCCGCGGGTGGCGGCGGTGACCAGCTCGCCGTCCTCATAACGCAGCGACATCGACAGCCCGTCGATCTTAGGCTCGGCGCTGAAGGCGATTTTCTCGTCCTCGCCGAGTTTCAGAAAACGGCGGATGCGGGCGGCGAAATCGATGACGTCCTGCTCCTCGAACGCGTTGTCGAGCGAGAGCATCGGCAGCGCGTGGCGGACTTTTTTGAACCGGCCGGTGGGCGCCGCGCCGACCCGACGCGACGGCGAATCCGCGCGGATGAGCGTCGGAAAGCGAGCCTCGATCGCCGCATTGCGCGCCCGCAGCGCGTCATAGGCGGCGTCGGTGACGGTCGGCTTGTCTTCTTGATAGTAGCGCTTGTCGTGCGCGGCGATCTCGGCCGCGAGCCGTTTCAACTCGGCCTTGGCCTGCGCTTCGGTCAGGTCGGGGACTTTTATTTTCGGGGCGTCATGACTAGCCATAGCGGCACTGTCACCCCGCCGCCTTGATCAGCCGTTCGGCGGCGGCGCGGGCCTCGTTGGTGATCTCGGCGCCGGCCAGCATGCGGGCGATCTCCTCGCGCCGGCGCTCCTCGGCCACTTCGTTGACGCGGGTGGCGACCCGCTTGCCCTTCTCCAGCGCGTCCTTGCTGATGACGTAATGCCGGTCGGCGCGCGCCGCCACCTGCGGCGCATGCGTCACCGCCAGCACCTGCACACCGCCGGCCAGCCGCGCCAGCCGCACCCCGATGGCGTCGGCCACCGCGCCGCCCACGCCGGTGTCGATCTCGTCGAACACCAGCGTCGGCGCCGAGCCGCGGTCGGCCAGCACCACCTTGAGCGCCAAGAGAAAGCGGGCCAACTCGCCACCGGAGGCGACCTTCATCAGCGGCCCCGGCCGCGTACCCGGATTGGTCTGCACCCAGAACTCCACCCGGTCGATGCCGTTCGGCCCGACGGCGGCGGGATCGCTGACGATCTCGGTGGAGAATTTCGCGCGCTCGAGCTTGAGCGGCTTGAGCTCGCCGTTCACCGCCTTGTCGAGCGCGGCCGCCGCCTTGGCGCGCGCCTTGGAGAGCGCGTCGGCGGCAATGCGGAAATCGGCCTCCGCTTGGCTGGCGGCAGCCTCCAGCGCCTTGAGCTTCGCCTCGCCGGCATCGATAAGAGCGATATCGCCATTATACTTGCGCGCCAGCGCCGCCAGCTCGTCCACCGGCACATTGTATTTGCGGCCCGCCGCGCGCAGCGCGAACAGCCGCTCCTCGTTGCGTTCCAGTTCGGCCGGATCGAAATCGGCGGTGCGCAGCGCCTGCTCGAGATGGCCGCGGGTCTCATCCAACGCGGTCAGCGCCGCATCGAGCGCCTTCACCGCCGGCTCGACCAATGTCGGCGCCTGGGCGCTGCGCCGCTCCAGCCGGCGGATGACGCCGGCGAGCGCCGGCACGCTAGAATTGGCGCCGGCGATCACCTCGTAGGCGTCGCGCAAATCTTCCGCCACCTTTTCCGACTGCATCATGACGGTACGGCGATCGGCGAGCACGGTTTCCTCGCCCGCCTGCGGGCTAAGCTTGTCGAGTTCATCGACGGCGTGGCGCAGCCAGTCGCTTTCGCGCTGGGCGCGCTCGACATCGGCGCGATGGTTGTCGGCTTCGGCCTGCGCCGCGCGGCGCGCCTCCCACAAAGTTTCGACCTTGGCCGCGTCGCCCTCCAGAGCGCCAAAGGCGTCGAGCAGGCGGCGGTGGGTGGCGGCATCGACCAGCGCGCGGTCATCGTGCTGGCCGTGAATCTCGACCAGCGCGCTGCCGAGCTGCTTCATCACCTGAACGCTCACCGGCTGGTCGTTGACGAAGGCGCGGGTGCGGCCGTCGCTGAACTGCACCCGGCGCAGGATCAATTCGTCCTCGGCGGCGATATCGTTGGCCAAATTTCGGGCCTTGAGCAGCGCGCGCGCCGGATGATTGCGCGCGACCTCGAACACCGCGATCACCTGGCCCTGCTCCAAGCCCTGCCGCACCAGGGCCTGGTCGCCGCGGGCGCCGAGCGCCAGCGCGAAGGCGTCGAGCAGGATCGACTTGCCGGCGCCGGTCTCGCCGGTGAGCACGGCAAGCCCCTCGGCGAAATCGATGTCGAGGCGGTCGATCAGGACAATGTCGCGGATTGAAAGTCGGGAAAGCATGAGCCGGGCAAGTCCGATGGGCCTCGTCATGCCTGGCCTTGTGCCGGGCATCCACGCCTTACAGATTCGCCATCATTAAAGACGTAGATGGCATTGGAAGTCGAGTTTACTCGACTTCCACAATATTTAAGTGCCGGAAGTCGGGTATACCCGACTTCCGGTGACAAGCCGGCCATGACAGTGTGGGTAAGTCCGTAATGCGAATTACGCGGCCGCGTTACCCCAGCCCGATCCGCTTGAACGCCTTGCTGATCCAGGAGCCCTTATTTTCGGAGGGCTCGACGCCGCCGTTTTTCACCAGCGCATAGGCGTGGCGGTACCATTCGCTGTCGGGGAAATTGTGCCCGAGCACGGCGGCCGCGGTCTGCGCCTCTTCCACGATGCCGAGCGCCATATAGGCTTCCGCCAGCCGCTCCAGCGCCTCTTCGACATGACGCGTGGTCTGGTAGCGGGTGACGACGACTTTGAAGCGGTTGATGGCGCCGGTGTAGTCCTTCTTGTCCAGATAGTAGCGGCCGACCAGCATTTCCTTGCCGGCGAGCTGGTCGCGCGCGACCGCGATTTTCTGCTTGGCGCTGATGGCGTATTCGCTGCTCGGATATTTCCGCGACACCTCGTCCAGCGCGGCCAAAGCCTTGTCGGTGCGCGCCTGATCGCGGGTGATGTCCGGGATCTCGTCGAAATAGGCGGAACCGATAAGGTATTGCGCGTAGGCGGCGTCCGCGCTGCCGGGGTGGAGCGAGATGTATCGCTTGGCCGCGGTCACGCAATCGTCGTAGTTGCCGGCCTCGTAATACGCGAACGCCGACATGATCAGCGATTTGCGCGCCCATTCCGAATACGGGTGCTGACGGTCGACTTCTTCGAATTTCTTGCCCGCCGACTTGGGGTCCTTCTTGGCGTTGAGATAATACAGGCCCTCATTGTAGAGCCGGTCGGCGGGCTGGTCGGGCGGCGTGTCGTCCTTGCCGAACAGGCTGCTGCAGCCACCGAGGCTCGCCGCCAGCAGCAGCACGCCCAAGCTAGGCGATATGGCGCGCGCGAGCCGCGGCCGGCGCAGACCGGCGCGAGCCGGCCGCGATGACGGCAATGTCATGAGCGCGAAGTCCTTCGGCACAAACTCATCCACGCGGTCGTGTCCGATCCCCCAAAGGGCGGTTGCGCAAGGCCTGCGGCAGCCCCCTCATCCGCGCTGGTGTAAACGAAAAAGCGCGTTCCCACCAAGCGATTAAGCGGACATTCGGCCGGGAATAAGGCGGAGCGTTAAGCCGAAAACCTGCGCATGATCCCAAAAAGTGGGAACCGGTTTTCGGACAAGATCATGCGCCCGTAATACTGGCTTTTCAGGACACTTCCGGCCCATAGGCCGGGGCCAGCAGACCGGCGCCGACATCGGCGTGGCCGCGCGTGCGGCGGGCAGGCTCGGCCGCCTCCACCACCCGCCAGGCCGTCGGATCGGCCATCAGCGCGGATAGCACCGCATGGTTGAGCTTGTGGCCGCCGCGGACGGTCCGGTAGGCGGCGAGCAGCGGCTGGCCGGCCAGGGCCAGATCGCCGATGGCGTCGAGCACCTTGTGGCGCACGAACTCATCGGTAAAGCGCAAGCCTTCCGGATTGAGCACGCGGTCCTCGCTGATCACCAGCGTGTTGTCGAACGAGGCGCCGAGCGCGTAGCCGGCGCTCCACAATTTGGCAACGTCGCGCATGAAGCCGAAGGTGCGGGCGCGCGCAATCTCGCGGCGGAAGGTTTTCGGCTCGATGTCGAGCGCGAGCGCCTGCTGGCCGATCAGCGGATGATCGAAGTCGATTTCGGCCTCGACCCGGAAGCCATGCTGGTAGGGCCGCAGTTCGCCGAAGGCGCCGTCCTTCGCCACGCGCACCGGCTTGATCACTTCGATATAGCAGCGCGGCGACGCGCGGTCGGTCAGCCCGGCCTGATCGATGGCATCGACGAAGGCGGCGGCGCTGCCGTCCATGATCGGCACTTCCGGCCCGTCAATCTCGATGAACACATTGTCCACGTAGAGCCCGCGCAGGGCCGCCAGCAGATGTTCGGCGGTCGAGCAGAGCGGACCGGAGGCGTCGCCCAAGACGGTTGCGAATTCGGTAGCGGTGACCGCGCGCACGTCAGCGCGGATCTCGCGCTCGATCGAGCCGTCGGCCGACACGCGCCGGAAAACGATGCCTTCGTCGTCGTGAGCGGGATTCAACGTGAGCGTGACGGGAAGTCCGGAATGGACGCCGACGCCGGAGATGGCAATCTGGTCGCGTAGCGTGGTCTGCTTAGCGCCCTTCATCGACCTCGTTTCCGCCAGCTCGCAAGCGAGCCGCGCGGCCCCCATCCCAGGCCCCAACGGAGCCACATTTTGGCCTTCAAGTCAGAACGCCCGAAGGAAAGAGCGACAACCCCCAGGGACTGAAAAAGTCCCTTTCACCGTTGAAACTTAGGCTATACCCCAGGCCTTCTCCAACACACGCTTTCTTACCGACTGTTACTCTTTTTTGCCGCAATTTCCGAGCGAGCGGCCGACTGATGCTTGGATTTACGTTACCGGGCAAATCTCGTGGCCTTGCAAATAGCTGCGGCAGCCGGTCTTCGAGTAGGACGATTTTAATATTGATGTTTTAATTCAATGAGTTAGCAAAAATACCGCGGAACGCGGCGGGCGGTGAACGGCCCCGCTTCCTGTGATGAAGCGGGGCCGCCCTCAAGCTCTTGGACCGGTCAGTTTGCCTGGCGACGCAGGAAAGCCGGGATGTCGAGTTGATCTTCCTCAGGCGAATTATGCACAGCTGCCGGACGCCCGTGGGGATCGAGGCCCTGCGGGGCGGCGCGCCGGGCATATTCCGACACCGGTTCGCCAGGTTTGCCTTCAGGATGCCGGCCTTCCGGTTGGCGTGCGGTCGGCCGCTGCGGCGGCCGCTCGAACTGCGGCATCGGCCGCGCGGTCCGTGGTGCCGGCGGCGGTGCGGCCTCCTCCGTGCGCCGACCGAGGCCGACCGAGGCCAGCCGCTGCATCAGCGACATGCGGCGCTGTTCGGGGTGATCGCCGGCGAGCTCGCCGCGCTGCGCCCGGATCTCGTTCTGCGCAGGCAGCGGCAATTCGTCGATGCGCGGCATGCGTGGCGTGCGCGCCGTGCGTTCAGGCGCCGGCGGGATGAAGGTCGCCGGCGTCGGCAGCTCGGCCTGCGGCGCTTCGCCCAGAGCCGGCTCGAACAAAGACGGCTTCATCGGCAGCGGCCGAATCGAGACGTCCTCGGTCGCGTTCGCTGGCAGGATGGCGGCGGCGACCGCGGCATGGGCGGCGGATTCCACCGACGCCGCACTGGCCGTGGCCGGGGTCGGCGTGCGTTCGATCCGGTCGACGGCGCGGCGGCTATCGCCGCGCATCTTGCCGGCGAGCTCCTTGAGGGCGCTTTCCGCCGGCGCCTGCTGGCGCGGGGCGTTGGCATGGTCGATGCCGGTCGCCACCACCGAGACGCGGATGATGCCTTCCAGGCTTTCGTCGAAGGTGGCGCCGACGATGATGTTGGCGTCCTGGTCGACTTCCTCGCGGATGCGGGTGGCGGCTTCATCGACTTCGTAAAGCGTGAGGTCCTTACCGCCGGTGATCGAGATCAGCAGACCCCTGGCGCCCTTCATGGAGGCGTCGTCGATCAGTGGATTGGAGATCGCGGCCTCGGCGGCGGTGAGCGCCCGCTTCTCGCCGGAGGCTTCGCCGGTGCCCATCATCGCCTTGCCCATCTCGCGCATGACCGCGCGCACGTCGGCGAAGTCGAGATTGATCAGGCCTTCCTTGACCATCAGATCGGTGATGCAGGCGACGCCGGAATAGAGCACCTGGTCGGCCATGGCGAAGGCGTCCGCGAAGGTGGTCTTTTCGTTGGCCACCCGGAACAGGTTCTGGTTCGGGATGATCAGCAGGGTGTCGACCACCTTGTGCAATTCCACGATGCCGGCCTCGGCAAAGCGCATGCGGCGGGCGCCCTCGAAGTGGAACGGCTTGGTGATCACGCCGACGGTGAGAATGCCGAGTTCGCGCGCCGTCTTGGCGATGATCGGCGCCGCGCCGGTGCCGGTGCCGCCGCCCATGCCGGCGGTGACAAACACCATGTGCGCGCCGGTGAGGTGATCGCGGATTTCGTCGATCACCTCTTCCGCTGCGGCGCGGCCGACCTCGGGCTGCGATCCGGCGCCGAGACCTTCGGTCACCTGCGTGCCCATTTGGATGATGCGCTCGGCCTTGGACAGAGTGAGCGCTTGCGCGTCGGTGTTGGCGACGACGAAGTCGACGCCCTGCAGCCCGGCCGCGATCATGTTGTTGACGGCATTGCCGCCGGCACCGCCGACGCCGAATACGGTAATTCGCGGTTTCATTTCGCGAATATCGGGAATCTTCAGATTGATGGTCATGAGTTTACCTTTTTAATGCACGGGCAGCAGGCTAAGCGTTGCGCGATCTGCGCCAACGCAATTGCATGCACGCCGCCGAACGGGCCGGTCTGCCACCGGTCCCTCCGTGGTTTGAGTGATGTGGGTCAGAAGCTTTCGCGTAGCCATCGTCCGACCCGTGCCATGTAACCGCCCGTTCCTGTCATCAAGTGCCGCGTTCGCCGCGGTTCAAAGTGTTCAAGATGTGCCGCTTGCGGGTAGACCAGTAGACCTGCCGCCACGGCGAATGCCGGACCCTTGGCCGCTTCGGGCAAGCCTGCGAGCCCGAGCGGACGTCCGATGCGCGCCGGCCTGCGCAGGATGCGGGCGGCGAGATCGGCAATGCCTGCGAGTTGGGAAGCTCCGCCGGTCAAGACCACGCGCGCGCGCGGCTCGGCCGCGAATGGGGAGGCGGCAAGACGATCGCGGACCATTTCCAGGATTTCCTCGACGCGCGGTTTGATGATGCGCACGAGCGACCCGCGCGAGACGAATTGCGGCGGCTCGCGCTCGTCATCTCCGACCGGAGGTACCGTGATCATGTCGCGTTCATCCGACCCACCCGTCAAAACACTGCCATAAATCGCTTTGATTCGCTCAGCATCCGCAATGCGGGTGTTGAGTCCGCGGGCG
>DATBZY010000115.1:0-8111 GCA_036512915.1 Pseudolabrys sp.
GATGCCGGCGAACACGCTGGTGGAATTCGCAAAGCGCGAGGCCGTCATCATGGCGCCGCCAAGGCCGTAGCCGCCCATCAGCATTTCCGCCACCACCGCGACGATGAGCGAAAGCGGCAGCGCCACCTGCAATCCGGTCATGATCTGCGGCAGCGCCGCCGGCAACACAATCTGGGTCAGCAATTCGCGATTGCTGGCGCCCATGTTACGCGCCGACCAGATCAACTCCCGCTCCACGCCCTGGATGGCGATGACGGTGGCGGCGATCACCGGAAAGATGGAGTCGATGACGATGATGGTGATCTTGGACACGTCGTAGACGCCGAGCCACAGGATCACTACCGGCAGGAAGGCGATCTTCGGCATCGGGAAGCCGACCGAAATGATCGGGTCGAAAAACCAGCGGGCGAGGGCGTTGCGCGACATCGCCATGCCGATGGCAACGCCGCCGACCGCGCAAATCAGGAAAGCGACCAGCGCGCGATAGAGCGTGAGGGCGGTATTGATGGCCAGATCGCCCGACCAGGCGTCGAACCAGATGCGTTCGAGCACGGCGCTAAGCGCCGGCAACTGGAAGGGCGTGAAAGTGCCGCTGCGCGCCAGGATCTCCCAAGCCGCCAGCAGGACGGCAATGGAAAAGACGCGAGTAAACAGCATGTATACGAGCCGCGCGGCCTTCTCCGGCAAGCCGTCCGGTGCCGTATTCGCTTTTGATGCGGGTCTTACTCGCGCCATGCCAGCGTCCGCTTGAGGATCAACAGATAGATTCTGTCCGCGGCGAAGCCGAGGAACGCCACCGTCAGCACCACGGCATACATCGCATCGTAAGAGCCGTTGGCGCCGAGGGAACCGATCAGGTAGCCGAAGCCCTTTTGCGCCACGATCAATTCGGAGGAGACCAGCAGGATGAATGACAATGCCAGCGCGGTGCGAATGCCGTTGAGCAATTCCGGCATCGCGCTCGGCACCACCACGTCCCACAGCATGCGCAGCTTGTTGGCGCCCATGCTGCGCGCCGACCAGACCAGCACTTGTTCACTCGAGCGTGCGCCATTGAAGGCGCCGATCGTCACCGGCAGCATGCAGCCGAGGAAAATGAGCAGAATCTTGGAGCCGTCGCCGAAGCCGAGCCAGATCACGGTGACCGGGATCAGCGCCGATTTCGGCAGCGGATAGAAGATTTCCACGATCGGGCTGAGCAGCACGTTCACCGGCTTCCACCAGGCCATGACGATGCCGAGCACGCCGCCGATGGCGATCGACAGAGCCAGCCCGGCGCCGGCGCGGTAGAGCGAGGACAAGCTATTGGTGATGAGTTCGCCGCTCTTGATCATGTCGACCCAGGCAACGATCACGTCGGACAACGGTGGCAGCGCCGAGGTGGAGACCAGCTCTAACCGCGCCGCCAACTCCCAGGCGATGGCAAGGATCAGCAGCGGGAGGTAGCGGATGAGCGATTGCGTCATGGCGCGCGCTTGCCCTGCGCCTTGATGGCTTCTTCCTTCACCAGGTTCCAGATCTCGTCCACCTTCTCGACGAAGGGCTTGGCCTTGAAGATGTTGGGATCGTTCTTGTCGAACTTGGTATCGACGATGGTCTTGATGCGGCCCGGCCGCGCCGACATCACCGCCACCCGGTCGGCGAGATAGACCGCCTCCTGCACGTCGTGGGTGACGAAGATCACCGTTTTTGGCGTGCGCTGCCAGATGCGCAGCAGCTCGCTCTGCATCAGGCCGCGGGTCTGCGCATCGAGCGCGCCGAACGGCTCGTCCATCAGCAGGATTTTCGGATCAAAGGCGAGCGTGCGCGCGATCGCGGTGCGCTGCTTCATGCCGCCGGAAAGTTGCGAGGGATAGCTGTCCTCGAAGCCGTGCAGGCCGACCAGCTCGATGAAATCCATCGCGCGCTTTTCGCGCTCGTCCTTCGGCATGCCTTGCCGTTCGAGGCCGTAGAGAATGTTGCCGCGCACGGTTTTCCAGGGAAACAGCGCGAAATGCTGAAACACGATGCCGCGGTCGGGGCCGGGGCCGGCCACCGGCTTGCCGTCGATCAGGATCGCGCCGGTTTCGACCGGCAGAAAGCCGCCGATCAGGTAGAGCAGCGTCGACTTGCCGCATCCGGACGGCCCGAGCAGAGCGACGAATTCGCGGTTGGCGACCTCGAGCGACACCTGGTCGAGCGCCAGCACCTCACGTCCGCGCGGCGGGCGATACAGGTGGCTGACATGGTCGACGACAATCTGCGAAGATAAGGTCATGGCGGAATGAACCGCCCCCAACGGCTGCCATCTGTCAAGCGCCGTCGCTGCTGTTTCGGCGCTCGTGTTGTCCTATAATGCGGGACAGCAAACCATCCGCGCTCCACATCATCCATGCTGTTCGAGAGGAAACGTCAGTGGCCAATACGCTTATCGAAGCCCGCCGCGAGCTCGCGCTTGCCAACCGCATTGTCGCCAATGAAGGCGTCATCGACGCCTTCGGCCATGTCAGCATGCGCCATCCGGACAATCCGGGCCGCTATCTGCTGTCGCGCTCGCGCGCGCCCGAGCTGGTGACGCCGGAGGACTTCATCGAATACGACCTCGACTCGCAGCCGGTGCGCGATTCGGGCATGCCGCAATATTCCGAGCGGGTGATCCACGGCGAGATTTACAAGGCGCGGCCGGAGGTGATGTCGGTGTGCCATCACCATTCGCCGGCCTTCATGCCGTTGCTCGCCACTGGCACCGACTATATGCCGGTGTTCCATCTCGGCGCGGTCGGCGGCATCAAGCCGCCGTTCTGGGACCAGCACGACGAATTCGGCGACACCAATATGCTGGTGATCAAGCCGGCGGAGGGGGCGTCGCTCGCGCGCGCGCTCGGGACCCATTGGATGGTACTGATGAGGCGGCACGGCGTCACCGTCGCCGGCACCAGCGTGCGCGATTGCGTGTTCCGTTCGATCTACTCGGCCCGCAATGCCGAGTACCAGGTGCGATCCATGACGATCGGAGCCGTCGCCTCGCTGTCGCCGGGCGAGACCCAATTGGCCGGCCAGATCACCGCCAAGACCACGGGTCTGACGCGGTCGTGGGAATATTGGTCGATGCGGGTGGCCAAATCGGGCGGAATGTCCGGCGGAGCGCCGGTCTCGGCCAAGAAAGCCAAGCCCGTGCGCAAGCCGACGCGCGCCGCGGCCAAATCGGGCGGGCGCGTGAAACCCAAGCGGCGATGACAGTTTGGGCTTCCCCAGTGGGCGGCTATCGGTGTTGAATGCCGCCCACCGGTGGGGCGCTATTGCGAACGATTAGAAAATAAAGGGAGGAACCGAATGAAGAACTTCAAAAGCATGGCCGCCGCGCTCGGGCTCGTGATCCCGCTGGCGCTCGCGGGTCACCCGGCAGCGGCCGAGGACCAGCTCAAAATCGCGATCGGGCAGATCAACAACTGGGAAAACCAGGCCCCGACGCTCGGCCAGGACGCCGGCATCTTCAAGAAGTACGGCCTGGTGCTGGAGATTGTCGGCACGCAAGGCGCGGGCGAAACCATCCAGGCGGTGATCTCGGGCAGCACCGATATCGGCGCCGGCGTCGGCGCCGCCGGCGCGATGCGCGCGTTCGCCAAGGGCGCGCCGGTGCGCATCCTGGCCCCGGCCTTCACCGGCACCGGCGATCTTTACTGGTACGTGAAGGCGGATTCTCCACTCAAGACTTTGAAGGACGCCACGCCCGCGAACACCATCGCCTATTCGACCAACGGCTCGAGCTCGAACAACATCGTGGTCGCTTTCATCAGCGAACTCGGCGCCAAGGGCAAGCCGACCGCCACCGGCGGCCCGCCGGGAACGCTGACCGCGGTGATGTCCGGCCAGATCGACATCGGCTGGGCGGCGCCGCCGTTCGGCCTGCAGGAGATCAAGGAGGGCAAGATCCGCATCATCGCGCGCGGCAGCGACGTGCCGTCGCTGCGCGGGCAGACCATGCGCACGCTGATCGTCAATCTCAATTCGTTGAACACCAAACGCGATGCGATCATGCGCTTCATGGAAGCGTATCGCGAGGCGGTGGACTGGATGTATGCCGATCCTAAGGCGGTCGAGATGTATTCCCAGAAGGTGCACCGGCCGGTCGAGCTGCTTAAGGAATCGATGGACAAGTTCCAGCCGAAAGAGACGCTGCAGAGCGATCAGTTCGCCGATCTTGACGGCGCCATCGCCGACGCGGTCAAGTTGAAATTCCTCGACAAGCCGCTGACCAAGGAACAGACCACGGAGCTGTTGCAAATTCCGCCGCGCAAGAAATAATCCGGCTCACAGTGCCGGGAAACGCTAATGCCGGTCCTTGGCGGCCGTGCTGATCGCGTTGAGCATGGCGGCGCGGCCCTGTTTCAGCGTCGCGCGCACCTTCTCATGCTTGCCGATCGCGCCCATCTCGCGCTGGCGTCGAACCGTGGCGTCCACCATCAGCGGATCGAGGCCGAGTTCGCGCAAGGTGGCGGCGGACTCTTCCATCTCGGCGGCGCGGCGCTCGCCGTGGCTCGCCATGCGCTCAAGGTTGTAGTCGGCGATTTTGCGCCAATCGAGCGTCGGATAATTGTTCTTCAGCGACGCCGTCACCTCGTCCAGCACGCCGGCGCGCGTGGCGGCGAGGAAGCATTCGAGCGTGAGCGCCTCGATGCCTTTGATCATCACGCTGCGGATCATCTTGATCGCCGCGGCGTCGCCGGTGTCGGGGCCGACCACCGACAGCTGCATTTCCAGCTCGCGCAGCAGCGGCGAAATCTCTTCCGCATGCGGGCCGGAGATCAGCAGCGGCGTGCGGTGGCGCGCCGGGTGGATCGGCGCAATCACCGCCACGTCCACATAGCGCGCGCTCTCGCCGAGTAACTTGGCGGTCTCCCGCTTGCGGCCGGGCGAGACCGAGTTGATGTCGAGATAATAAGGCTTAGCCGTGAGATGCGGCGCCACCGAGCGGGCGGCCTCTAGGCTTGAGGCGGCGGTGACCGCGGAAATGATCATGTCGGTCTCAGCGACCGCGTCGGCGGCCGAATTCGCCAGCCGCACGCCGATCTTCTCGCCCGCCGCTCGCAGGCGTTCGCCGGCGGGCTCCGGAAACAGGATGTCCCAGGCGGCGATGCGCTCGATGCCGCTCTCGCGAAGACCGGAAGCGATCGCCTGTCCGGCCTCGCCGAAGCCGATGAAGGAAACACGCGGAGTATTGCGGCGGGTCATGGCGGTCCTGTGGTCTGTGATGTGTCGGGAATTCTAGCGCATGATCCCGAAAAGTGGGAACCGGTTTTCGGATAAGATCATGCGCAAGCTAGATGCTTTTGACGGCTGCGTCATGCCGGCTGGTCTGGTAGCTCACCGCCATCAGCCAGGCGCCGGCGCGCTTGACGAACACGCGGCTCACTTGCGCCGCCTTGCCGTGAAACGGCTGGTGCTCGCAGGTCATCACCATCGCATCGGGAAAGCCGAACAGCCGCGCCGACACCAGCGGGGCGGGGGCGGAATTCGCATCGCTGCGCTTCTGCTCTTCGATCACCGCCTTGCGGTCGGCTTTCGAATGCCGCCGCGCGGCGCCGACCACCATGAACTCGTCGGCAACCTGTTGCGCCCAGGTCTCGGCGTCGTGCTGCATCACCGCGGTTTCCAGCCGCTGCCAGGAGGCGAGCGCGTCGCGCTCATCGGCATTGCGCGGCGCATAGGGAATGGTCAGGCACGGGTTATCCCATTGCTTGCGACCGAGGCCGTGCGGGGCGGGGGCCAAGTTCTGCGAGACCTCGTGACAGACCAGCGCGCGCCATGAGCCGCCACGCCTCACCCAGATGCGCAGCACGAACAGCTTGTCGCGATCGACCGCGATGGTCGCCACGTCGCCGTAATGATGGATCGCAGGCGTTAGCCCGGTTTCGGTGCCGAGCGGCGGCCGGGCCAAGCCTTGAGCCGCTTGCTGCTTGCTCACAATGCGGCCGCGAATATCGACCCAGGTGAAGTCGTCGTCGAGCAGGGCAGCAGCCGTGCCGGCATCGCCGTTCGCCAGCGCGGCCACCAGCGCGCGATCGGCCGTCAGCAATTCGTCGTCCTGGCGCACAGCTTGGCTCCGCGATCTATTTATGCGGCACCGGCGGCGTGCCGTGGGTGTGGAACGACTCGATGGTCTGCAGGCCCCAGGCCTGGCCTTTCTTGCGCTCGGCCTCGGTCCAGCGGATCGGCTTCCAGTCCGGCGCCAGCACCAGCCGCGCGCCGGCGCAGGCGACTTCGACGCGGTTGCCGCCGGGCTCGTACACATAGAGAAAGAAGGTCTGCTGGATCGCGTGCTTGTGCGGCCCGGTCTCGATGAACACGCCATGCTCCAGGAAGACATCGGCGGCGCGCAGCACGTCCTCGCGTGAATCGAGCGCATAGGTGACGTGGTGAAAGCGGCCCTTGGTGCCGGTGTGGTCGCGGGTATAGGCGAAGTCGTAGGACTTGTTGGTGGCGGTCATCCACATGCCGGCTTCGCTGCCGTCGTTGAGCACGATCTGCTCGGTCAGCATGAAGCCGAGATAGTTCTCGAAGAATTCGCGGTTGGCCTTGATGTCCACCGCCAGGCAATTGAGATGGTCGATGCGGCGCACATTGACGCCGCGCGCCGGAAAGCGCTGCGCCTGGTTCTTGAGCGCCGGCTTCTGGTCCGGTGGCGCGTCGTACCATTCGGTCTCGTAATAGAGCTCGACGGTATGGTTGTCCGGGTCCTTGCACACGAAGGTCTTGCCGTGGCCGAGATCGCCGTCGGTCCAGCCGACGTCGAAGCCGGAGCCTTTCAGCGCCGCCGCGCGCCGCTCCAGCGCCTGCGGGCTACGGGTGCGGAACGCCATGTGGGCTAGCCCTGAGGTGTTCGAGGCGGTGAGCTTGAGCGAATAACGCTCATAATCGTCCCAGCCGCGCAGATAGACGCTGTCGCCCTTCTCGCCGCTCTGGGTCATGCCCATCACGTCGATGAAGAACTTGCGGCTTTGCTCGAATTTCGGCGTCAGGATTTCGACATGGCCGAGATGGGCGATGTCGCGCATGGGTTCAGGTTGCATGGGACTGTTCTTGAGCGTTGCTGTCATGGATCAATTGTGCCGAACCGCGCGCGCGAACACCAGGACAAGATTGTTGGCCGGCATCGGCACGATCTCGCCGAGCGTCAGCCCGGCATGTTCCGCGAGCGCTTTCAGATCGCCTACGTCGCGCACGCCCCATTCCGGGTTCTCCGCCCGCAGGCTGGCGTCGAAGGCGGCATTGCTCGGCGCGGTATGCCGTCCGTCGCGCATGAACGGGCCGTAGATGAACAGCCGGCCGCCGCCGCGCAACAGACGGCCAGCGCCGGACATGAGGTTTTGCGACACGCGCCACAGCGAAATGTGCAGCACATTGATGCAGACGATGGCCGTGAGTTCGCCGCCGGCTTGCCCGTTTGCAGCCCAAGTCCAATCCGGATCGGACAGGTCGATGCGTTGCGGCGCACGCAGGTTGGCAAGGGTCGCGTGCCGCCGCCAGGCAGCGATGCTGTCGAGATGCGACGGGTAGATATCGCTCGGCCACCAGACCAGATTCGGCGACCGGCGCGCGAATTCGACGGCGTGCTGCCCGGTGCCGCTGCCGATTTCCAACACGGCCCCGCTCTGCTCGCCCAGAAAGCGGACAATCGTCGACCAAATGGCGTCATGGTTGCGGTGAAAGGCCGGTCCATCCAGTCGTCCATCGGGCGCGGGTGGCACGGCTTTTCCAAACTCGACGACGAATTTTGCCATGGTTGCAACCGGACGGATCAGCAGGGGGAGCAATTAGGCATGGCCGATTGGCGCGGTCAAAGGCCAACTCTCAAGGTCGGCGGCGGGCTTTACGGCGGAACTATGCAGGCCTGCTTCGTTGTTTTATAGGGGCGATCGGGCAAGATCGTGGCTCAGCGGGAACGCGTGCCGCCGCTCCAATCAGGGGGCAGTTCGGGCGGGCTTTAAAAAAAAGAATAGGGCTATGCACTTGACTCAAGTTCTGTCAATTGGTGGAGTTCTTTCGGAGCCGCCTCCCACCCAGGAGTTCTTTCGTAGGAACCGGGCTGAGATCGACGGCTTGCTGGATTAGCCGCAGGAATAGCAGGCCAC
>DATBZY010000116.1:0-18014 GCA_036512915.1 Pseudolabrys sp.
AAGATTGCTCGCCTCGGCGGCTATCTTGCGCGCGCCAGCGATCCGCCGCCGGGCAACATGATCATGTGGAGAGGCCTGTCTCGCCTGACCGACATCGAGTTCGGCGCTACAATCGGGCTGAAAATTGTGGGTAATTGAAAGTGGTGTGACGCCAAACGCAGGATCGATCCAATGGCCAAGTTCGAAAATATTCTCGGGACCATCGGCAATACGCCGGTGGTGCGGATCAACAAGCTGGGGCCGAAAGGCATCAATCTGTTCGTCAAGGTCGAGGCCTTCAATCCGCTCGGTTCGGTCAAGGACCGGCTCGCTCTCGGCGTCATTGAAGTGGCGGAAAAATCCGGCGAGCTCAAGCCCGGCCAGACGGTGATCGAGGCGACGTCGGGCAATACCGGCATCGGGCTGGCCATGGTGTGCGCGCAGAAGGGCTATCCGTTGGTGGTGACCATGGTGGAGACCTTCAGCGTCGAGCGCCGCAAGCTGATGCGCTTCCTCGGCGCCAAGGTGGTGCTGACGCCGGGCGCCGAGCGCGGCATGGGCATGGTCAACAAGGCGGTCGAACTGGCCAAGACGCATGGCTGGTTCCTCACCCGCCAGTTCGAGAACGAGGCCAATCCCGACATGCATTCGCGCACCACCGCGCGCGAGATCGTCAATGACTTCGCCGGCGAGAAGCTCGATTATTGGGTCACCGGCTTCGGCACCGGCGGCACGCTCAAAGGCGTCGCCCGCGTGCTGGCCAAGGAGCGGCCCGACACCAAGATTGTCGTCTGCGAGCCCGCCGAAGCCCCGATGCTCTCAAGCGGCTCCACGCAGGAACGCCATCCGGACGGCTCTCCCGCCAAGCCCAATGCGGCGTTCAAGCCGCATCCGATGCAGGGCTGGAGCCCCGATTTTATTCCGAAGATCACTGCCGATGCGGTCGACATGGGGGTGATCGATCGTATCGTCACGATCGCCAACGCTGACGCCATGAAATGGAGCCGCGAACTGGCGCAGAAGGAAGGCATCTTCGTCGGCATCACCGCGGGCGCGACCTTTGCCGGCGCACTCGAGGTGTGCAAGAGCGCTGCGCCCGGTTCGACCGTGCTGGCCATGCTGCCGGATACCGGCGAGCGCTATCTCTCGACGCCGCTGTTCGGCGATATCGGTGCCGACATGAGCGAGGACGAATTGAAGATTTCCAATTCGACGCCGGGCAACCGGCTGCCGCCGAAGGGCGCATGATCCCGAAAAGTGGGAACCGATTTTCGGATAAGATCATGCGCAAGTAACATCAACATGGCGGCGGGAAAGACGGAGAACAACGCATGGGCATCATTGCCTGGATCTTCATTGTCTGATCGCCGGCTGGCTGGCGACTCAGATCCTGGGTGGCTGCGGCGGGCTCCTGTACAACCTTGCGGTCGGCCTGGTCGGCGCCATCGTCGGCGGCTTCCTGTTCGAAAAGCTCCGGCTGGAGGTCATGCCGGATTTCTGGGGGCAACTGATCACCGCCACCATCGGCGCCATCGTTTTCCTGCTGATCTGGCGCGCGATCCGGCGGGCCTGATGCGTTCGCCACGCACGGCTGGCTGCCTTGCGGCGGCCACGCCACGGCCGTAAGTAGGGGGCATGGCCGTCGTCCTCGACCTCATCAATGGCCCGCGCCCGCGCCATCCGGAAAAGGCGCAGCGGCCGGATTCACCGCTCGCCAAAAAGCCCGACTGGATTCGCGTCAAGGCGCCGGTGTCGGCGGGCTATTTCGCGACGCAAAGCATCATGCGCGCGAACGGCCTGCACACCGTGTGCGAGGAGGCCGGCTGCCCGAATATCGGCGAGTGCTGGGAGAAGAAGCACGCCACCTTCATGATCATGGGCGACACCTGCACGCGCGCCTGTGCCTTCTGCAATGTGAAGACCGGCCTGCCGGGCGCGCTCGACCCGCATGAGCCGGCGCATGTCGGCGAAGCTACCGCCAAGTTAGGTCTCGCCCATATCGTGGTGACCTCGGTCGATCGCGACGATCTCGCCGACGGTGGCGCCCAGCATTTCGCTGACAGCATCCGCGCCATCCGCGCGCGCTGTCCGCACACCACCATCGAGGTGCTCACGCCCGATTTCCTGCGCAAGGACGGCGCGCTGGCGATCGTGGTCGCGGCCCGCCCCGACGTGTTCAACCACAATCTGGAAACCGTGCCGTCGCTCTATCTGACGGTGCGGCCGGGCGCGCGCTATTTCCATTCGCTGCGGCTGCTGCAGCAGGTGAAGGAACTCGATCCCGCGATGTTCACCAAGTCCGGGATCATGGTGGGCTTGGGCGAAGAGAGAAACGAAGTGCTGCAGGTGATGGACGACCTGCGCTCGGCCAATGTCGACTTCCTCACCATCGGGCAATATCTGCAGCCGACCCGCAAGCATCACGAAGTCGCGCGCTTCGTGCCGCGGGACGAGTTCAAGGCGCTGGAGACCATCGCCTACGCCAAAGGCTTCCTGATGGTGGCGGCGTCGCCGCTCACGCGCTCGTCGCATCATGCCGGCGAGGACTTCGCGCGGCTGAAGGCGGCGCGCGAGTTTAAACTCTAGATGCCGCAATTCTCCACCAAGCGTCGCGTCCGCCACACCGCATTGAACATGTTCGCGCTGGTCGCGGACGTCGAGAAATATCCAGCCTTCGTGCCGCTCTGCAGTGCGATCAAGGTGCGCAGCCGCACGCCGAAGGACGACGGCGTGAGCGTGCTGGTCGCCGTGATGACGGTTGCGTACAAATTAATCCAGCAGACTTTCACCAGCCGCGCCACGCTCGATCGGCCGAACCTGAAAATCCTGGTCGAATATCTCGACGGCCCGTTCAGCCGCCTGCAGAACCGCTGGATCTTCCGGCCGCTCGACGAGCGCAGCTGCGAGGTCGAGTTCTTCATCGACTATGAGTTCAAGAGCCGCACCCTGGCGATGTTGATGGGCGCGATGTTCGACACCGCCTTCCGCCGTTTCGCCGCCGCGTTCGAACAGCGCGCGGATGAGGTCTATGGGCGCGAGGGCGCGTAGTGCTCAGCCGTTGACCCACCAGATCGCGACATTGAGCGCGCTGGCATAGCCGACCCATGCCGCCAGCAGCACGAGACACGCCGCCGCAACCCGATCGAGACGGCTGAACGCGATGATCGTGGCGACGATGACAAAAAATTTCGGGATGACATTCACGAGACCCAGCAGCGGGCTGTGAGCGCCGAAAAACATCCATGACCACGCCGTGTTGAGCGCAAGCTGGACGAAAAACAGAGTGAGCGCGAAACGGCGCGCGGGCGAGGGCGGCAGACGCAAGATTCGCCACACCGCGAATGCCATCAGCACGTAAAGGCTCGTCCACACAGGCCCAAACACCCAATTAGGCGGATTGAACGGCGGCTTGACCAGCCCGGCGTACCAGGGCGCGAGGTTCGGATAGGTCGCAAGCTGGCCCAGCGCCGACGCGGCGACGACAGCGCCTAGCGCCAGCACGCCGAAGCCGATGTCGCGGCGCCATGTTGTCGCTTCGGCTTGGCGCATGATGATTTTTCTCTTTCGCTTCCGCCTCAGGCGTGATGCAGGAGCGCTGGTTCTAGCTGACCGGCCCAAAACGACCAGTCAAAACTATTTTACACACGCAAGTCCGCCTGAGCCGTGGCGGGGGCTTTTGCATCGCACTTTGATTTACATCAGTGCCTGTCGGCGACAGTCCGTGCTTGCATGCACCGTATTTGAAAACGGCGCGCGCGCCGATTGCAAAACGCCAATGTCAGCGGCCGCGGAACACCGTGCTATGGGAGGCCAAATATGTTGTCGCGACGGGAATTGCTGACTGTCATGGCGGGTGTGGCGACGGCAACATTGCTGAATGCGCCAGGCTATGCCCAGCAGATCGTTCAAATCGAAAGAGGTGCTCCCGATAGACAAGCCATTCTCGACGTGGTGCGCGCGTCGGTGCAGCACCGGCTCGGCATCAAGGTCATTTTTCAAGTCGAGCGGCTAGCCGTGTTCGGCGTTTGGGCGTTCGCGGGTCTGCGCCCGCGCACCGAAACGGGGAATCGCATCGATTATCGCCGGACGCGTTACGCCAAAGACTACGAACCCGATCTCGATAGCGACACGGTCGACGTTCTTCTGCGGCGCAACGGCTCCGCCTGGTCGATGGTCGAAGAAGCCTTTCTGCCGACCGACGTCGTTTGGGAGGAGTGGCAAAAGAAATACAAATTGCCGCGCGCGCTGTTCCTTGTCGAATAGCGGTTTCAAGCGGATTGGCAGGCAGTTTCGGCTCGCGCTCAACCCATCCCACGGGCTTCAATTGGGCTACGCCCTTAATTTATCTGCACCTAAATGCCCGCGGGTGGCGCCTGGGGGGAAAACCGCTTTTACGATCACCGCCGCGTTTGTCTCCCGCTCGACGACGCGCTCGACGGGAGCCTCCAATTCGTACCTAAACCAGCTCGATTCAAAATTCAGAGTGGCCCGCCCCGACAGATCGCCAGGGACAAGGCGCGTCAGCAATTTCGTGCCGAACCCCTGCCGCGTCGGCGGTTTGATAACCCCATGGTCGTGTTCTTGCCATCGGAAGCAAAACAGCCGGCCTGACTCTGAGTCCTTTATCTCCCATTCCGCCGTCACCGTTCCTTCGCGTTTCGAAAGCGCTCCATGCTTTGAGGAATTCGTCATCAATTCATAAAACAGCAGCGAAAGGCTCTGAGCGGCCTGCGGCTTAAGCAAGACATCACGACCGGAAACGTTGATCCGATCGGCGACTGGAGCTAACTCCGTTTGTAGCAGCTCATGCAGCCACACTCCCGTCCAATCTTCTCGGTTGATCAACCCCACCGATTGATGGAGCGCGTGCAGCCGAGCGATGATGGAGTCTCGGAATTCTACCGTGCTGAGCGATGCGTTGTAGCTCAACCGGATGATGCCCTGAGCGATAGCCAACAAGTTGCCCACACGATGAATAAGTTCCCTGTTCACCAGCTCCAGGCTGACTTTCATCGAATTGGTTGTTGCGATTTCAGAGGCCAGTTGCCGGGAGGAGCGCATGAAATAGTAGATGGCCCAGAGCACCATCCACGTCAGTATCAGCCCTAAGCCGCCGACCGTCAGCGCCTGCTGCATACCTGCTTGAATGAGATCAGGTGCAGGGTCGAACAGCACCACTATCTTCCGCCCTGCAAAGTCCAAGGAATGCAGCATCGCTTCCGCGCCGTTGGCGCGGACGGACGAATTGATAGTTTGAATTTCTCCTTGTTGCGTGACCCCGACAATCATTTGACCGGGGTCGGTTGCATCGTAGATACGGAAATTCATTGGGATGTGCCGGCCGTGGGCGAACCCATTCAGCAACTGATCGACACCAAATGCGAACACGATACAGCCGGCGAAGCCGCGTTCGTTGTATACCGGGCTGTAGAGGATATAACCTGTTGTGTCGAAGGGCTTAAGAAGTCTGACGGGCGCCGTAGCGATCACGCGCCGTTCATCGCGGGCATGTTCGAAAGCGGCCTTGCGTGACGGGAAGAGTCCGATCTCCATCCCGAGCCCAACCTGGTTGTCGTCCGCCTTCGGTTCAACGTCCACAACCGGGTACAGCACGCGACGATTATCGGTAACGTCCAACGCTTCAAAGTTAGGCCCATATAATCGCGGCAGCCGTCCGGCCGCGGAAAGAGCATTGAGGACCTCATGAACGCGCGCGGGATCAACCTGCGGAATCCAAGCCATCACACCAACTTCGGGCATGAGAGCGAGAACCTTTTTGCCG
Source organism: Pseudolabrys sp. (assembly GCA_036512915.1). Lineage (GTDB taxonomy): Bacteria > Pseudomonadota > Alphaproteobacteria > Rhizobiales > Xanthobacteraceae > Pseudolabrys. The sequence goes on from DATBZY010000116.1 coordinate 5,762, forward strand.
ACCGAACGAAGCGGGTGCGGCTCTGATAAATCAGGAGCTTCGAAAACACTGCCGACTGTCTTTGCGATCATCTCGCGACTTTGCAAATATTGCTCCAGATCGCCCGCGAAGGTCGAAGCCTCGACCATCAATTGATGCCGCCTCTCCGCGATCTGCGTATTGGAAAAGTGAACTGCAAGAAACGCGGAAAGTCCGACGCCCACGGCGGCGACGGCGACCAACGTCAGCCGATGCCAGTAACGAGGTTGAAGACTGTGCATGCGCCCGCCCTAAAAGACCCCCATCAACACGCGCTTTTCGCTTCAATTATGCATTGCTCTCCCGCGAAAATTGCATTGATTTGCGTCAAATTCCTCGCGAGCGCGATCAACAGCGGCTGCGTGACGCTGCACCGCACGCGGTGCGGCAGCGCGTGCGGTGCACTATGAATACTCAAGAATTTGCCCCTCGCTTGACGTGCGGAATCCATTAAATAAATCTGGAGTGGAGACAGCCAACTGCCTTTGATCCAAGTCAACTCAGGGTCATTAAGAAATCGGGATATTGTAGCGACGGCTTGAATTAACCGCGTGGCTAACGCCCGCTAGCGATTGGAAGCTTGCCGATTCGGAGATTCAATCAAATCAACCAAGGGAGACGATCGCATGTCGCTTGGAACCATCCTCCTCATCGTTATCGTCATCGCGTTACTCGGCGGATTTAGCGGGTTCGGTGGCGGCCCCTTTTACGGGACCGGCTACTATGGCGGCGGTGGCCTCGGCCTCGTGCTAATTATCGTGCTGATCCTGGTGTTGCTCGGCAAACTCTGAACTGCCAGCAAGTCTATCGCAGCGAATTGCGCCGCGTTTCGGCGCGGCCGATGCCGTCGCGCCATGACGTCGCTTACACCGGCATGACTTAGCTCGCGCCCGCCGGCGGATGCGGTTTTTCCATCTCCGCCAGTTCATGCAGCATCATCAGCGCCTGCAGCACCGACTTGTGCCGCACCTCGGCGCGGCCGATATCGTCATTTTTGCGATCTTAAGCGAGGGTGCGTCCGCTGCGAGAGTTCGCATCGGCGATCGACAAACGAAGGCTTGGTTGGTTCCGAGACGTTGAACACCTCGCAATTGCGTGCCCTTCGCCTCTTGCAGTCCATGCGTAAAAGTCTATGCTCAATAAAGAGAATGCAGACTCCCCACTAGACGGCCGTACCGTCCAAGCTCTGCGCAACGCTCGACGTGTCGAGGAGATTGCGCATGGACGGAAACAAGGTCTCGTTTTTCCCATCAAACAAACCATTTTTCGCAGCCGCAGTTGCCGCGTGCGCCATCGCGTGCGCTGCGTCCGCTGGCCTCGCGCAGAAGGGGACAACTATGATCGCTATCGAAAAAATGGACATCGGCAGGCCACCAGCGGGGTTCGAATTCGCGCGAACGGGCCAAGGCGGGCCGGGGCAATGGGTTGTCGTCAGCGACCCGGCCGCGACCGGCGGCCAAGCGATCGAACAGGCCAGCACCGACCGGACCGATTATCGCTTCCCGCTCGCGATCTATACACCGCTCTCGGTCAAGAACGGCGAGGTGGTCGTTCGTTTCAAGTCGGTGGCAGGCAAGGTCGATCAGGCCGCTGGCATTGCCATGCGTCTGATCGACTCCGACAACTATTACGTCGTCCGCGCCAACGCGCTTGAGGACAATGTTCGTTTTTACCGCATCGTCAAAGGCAGTCGCGAGCAGCTCGAAGGTGCCAACGTCAAGGTCGCGGGCAACGCGTGGCACACGCTCGGACTTAAAGCCGAAGACGAACGCTTCACTGTCACGTTCGATGGCAAACAATTGTTCGCGGCAACCGATCGAACCTTCACAGACGCCGGCAGGATTGCGCTTTGGACCAAGGCGGACAGCGTCACTCGCTTCGATCGGATTGAGACCGACGTGTTGCCGTAATGAATCACATCAAAGGGGAGATCGTTATGCGAACCATCGCCATCGTGATGCTCGTGCTGTCAGGACTCTGCATCGAGAATACTACGGCACTGGCGCAACAAGAGGACGCTTGCAAAGAGTGCCTCGCTCAACAGCGAGCATGCTCGTCGAACTATTCGACGAAAACATGCAAGACCGAATATGACATCTGCATGAAATCTTGCCGCAAGAAATGAGGGGGCGCTAGTCTTGCGAACTGCATCATCGGGTGAAACAATTATTGGCGATAGTAATGCCAACTAATCGGACTCACTCAAGTCAATTCGATATTTTATTGCTCTACGCCGCCCGCGGCATGCGTCGGTTCGGTGACGGCTTCGCCATCATCATTTTGCCGGCCTATCTGTCTGCGATTGGCTTCGACCCCGGGCAGATCGGATTGCTCGCCAGCGTCTCGTTACTCGGGACGGCTTTGCTCACACTGGCAATCGGGTTGTTCGCGCCGCGCCACGACTTGCGCAACCTTCTTTTAGGCGGTGCGGTCTTGATGGCATGCACGGGCCTTGCCTTTCCCAATTTTGATCAGATCGCATTCTTAGCGTTCGTGGCTTTCGTCGGCACCGTCAATCCATCGGCCGGAGACTTGGGTGTGCTGGTGCCGCTTGAGCACGCCATGTTGGCGCATGGTGTGCCTGACTATGAGCGAACGCATACGTTTGCACGCTATAGTCTGATCGGTGCGCTCTCGATGGCCGCCGGGGCTTTGGCTGCGGCGCTACCGGATTTCATGGTGCTGGCCGGTATCGGCAGATTAGGCGCCTTCAAGATCATGTTTTATGCCTATGCCGTGCTCGGGCTCGTGAGCGTTGCGCTCTACCGGCGTTTGCCGCATGTGCGCATGGATGAGGCGCGTCCCAGTGCGCCGCTCGGACCCTCGCGCGGAATCGTTTACAACCTGGCTGCATTGTTCAGCCTCGACGCATTTGCGGGCGGCTTTGTCGTCCAATCGCTGCTTGCGCTGTGGCTGTTCGAGCGCTTCGACTTGTCGCTCTCGGCTGCAAGCCTGTTCTTTTTCTGGTCGAGCGTATTGAGTGCGTTTTCCTATCCGGTCGCGGCATGGCTGGCGAAACGCATCGGCCTCGTTAACACGATGGTCTATACCCACATCCCATCCAGCATCTTTCTCATTCTGGCGGCGTTCTCGCCGAATCTGACCCTGACACTTGTGTTGTTGTTGGTCCGCTCCGCGCTCTCGCAAATGGACGTACCCACACGCACGTCCTATGTCATGGCGGTCGTGACGCCGGCCGAACGCACGGTCGCGGCCAGCGTTACGGCGGTGCCCCGCAGTCTGGCGTCGTCGATCAGCCCGGCCATGGCCGGTATCCTGCTGACCACTTCGTTTTCAGGGTTGCCACTGGTCGTGTGTGGGATTCTCAAGATCGTCTATGACGTTGCGCTGCTGTTCTCATTTCGGCATGTGAAGCCGCCGGAGGAAAAGACAAAGCAACAGCCCTCAATCTAGCCGTGCGCGGCAAATTTCTAGCTCCGCCTGACGACCGCTAGCCGTCGCCTTCCGCCGGCCGATGCGGCAATTCCTTCTCCGCCATCTCCTTGAGAATCGCCAGCGCCTGCAGCACCGACTTGTGCCGCACTTGCGAGCGGCCGATATCGCCGTAGCGCATTTCCGCATGCGTGAGCTTGCCGCTGCGTGACGCGGCGGCGAAATGCACCAGGCCGACCGGCTTGTCGGGGCCGCCGCCGCCGGGGCCGGCGATGCCGGTGATTGCGACCACGAGATCGGCCTTGGCTTTGCCGAGCGCGCCGCGCGCCATGGCTTGCGCGGTCTCGCGGCTGACCGCGCCGTGGTCTCTCAGGACGGCCGCCGGCACGCCCAGCATCTGTTGCTTGGCCGCGTTCGAATAGGTGACGAAGCCGCGGTCGACCACGTCGGATGAGCCGGCGATTTCGGTGAGGGCGCCTGCCACCAGGCCGCCGGTGCAGGATTCCGCGGTCGCGACTTTCAAGCCGCGCGCGCGGCAAGCCGCGAGCACGGCCGTGGCGGCGGCGCGCAGGTCGTCGGTCATAGGGCGCTCCAGGGCAGGCGCACCGTTGCGGTAGCGTAAGCCGCGATGCCCTCACCACGGCCGGTGAAGCCGAGCTTCTCGCTGGTGGTCGCCTTCACCGCGACACGGCCAATCCCAATGTGGGCTAGTTCGGCGATGCGCGCGCGCATGGCGTCGCGGTGCGGACCGATGCGCGGGGCCTCGCAGACGACGGTGAGATCGAGATGCGCGATGCGGCCGCCGCGCGCCGTCACGCGATCCACTGCGAAGGCGAGGAAGCGGTCGGACGACGCATTGCGCCATTGCGGATCGCTGGGCGGAAAATGCGCGCCGATGTCGCCGTCGGCGAGCGCGCCGAGGATGGCGTCGACCAGGGCATGCAGCGCGACGTCGGCGTCGGAATGGCCAACAAGGCTTCGGTCATGCACGATACGGATGCCGCCGAGCGTGACGTGGTCGCCAGGGCCGAAGGCATGCACGTCGATGCCGCTGCCGATGCGCACGTCGCCGAGCGCGGCAAACTGCATCGCTTCGCTGCGGGCAAAATCTTCCGCGCTGGTGATCTTGATGTTGCCGGGCTCGCCGGCAAATACGGCGACTTTCATGCCGGCCCATTCGGCGAGCGCGGCATCGTCGGTGAAATCCTCGCGGCCGGCGGCGGCGGCGCGGCGATGGGCCGCGAGCAGGAGAGCGAAGGCGAAACCTTGCGGCGTTTGCACCAGCCGCAACGCGTTGCGGTCGAGCGTCTTGTCGACCAGGCCTTCGGCATCGACGCTCTTGACGGTATCGGTGACGGCGAGCGCGGGGATCGCCGCGCCGGTGCGCATCGTGGCTGCGATCGCGCGCGCGACCAGCTCAGCGCTCGCGAATGGCCGCGCCGCGTCGTGGATCAGGACGATATCGGGGTGGCGCGGGCTCAGCGCTTCGAGGCCGGCGCGCACCGAAGCCTGCCGCGTGGCGCCGCCGAATGCTGGCGCAAGCATCGTCATATTGGCGGTCGCGGCCTGGAAGAGGGCGAGATCCTCGGGGTGTATAACCGGCTGTACGAGGCCGACGTTCCCATGTTCTACGAACATTAACAGCGCGCGCCGCAGCATGGTTTCGCCACCGATCCGCCGGAATTGCTTGGGCAGATCACCGCCCGCGCGGGCTCCGCGCCCTGCGGCGACAACGACGGCGGCGACGTTCGGCATGCTGGGGGTGCTCCCGAATGGCCGCTTGGCTTTAGCGCATGATCCGGAAAAGTAGGAACCGGTTTTCGGAAAAGATCATGCGCCGACAAAAAAATTGCGTTCCTGCCGTACCGGGAATGGATTAGCCGGGCCGGACAGGTCTTAGCCATGAACAATTTTTTGCAGTGCAGCACTTGCGCCCTTTGCCAAAATGGCCAAACTCTAAGCAGCCAAATTAGCCGCCTAAATGATGGGCATATATCCCGTGTCGGGCAAAAATAGCCAGTTTCCAGCGACTTCATTCTCCATCGGCCCGATCATCGTGCCGAATCGGGTGATTCTGGCCCCAATGTCGGGCATTACCGACGCGCCGTTCCGCCGCCTGGCCGAACGACTCGGGGCCGGGCTGGTGGTTTCGGAAATGACCGCCTGCGCCGGCCTAGTGCGCGGCGAACGCGAAGCCCGCGTCCGCTCCGAAAGCCGTGGCGTCGCAACCCGTGTTGTCCAACTTGCCGGCTGTGAGCCCCATTGGATGGCCGAGGGGGCTCGGCTGGCGGAGGCGCAAGGCGCGCAAATCATCGACATCAACATGGGCTGCCCGTCCAAGCAGGTCACCAATGGGGCCGCCGGCTCGGCGCTGATGCGCGATCTCGATCATGCTCTGACCCTGATCGAAGCGACGGTCGCTGCCGTCCGCGTCCCGGTTACTCTAAAAATGCGGCTCGGCTGGGATACCGCCAGCATCAACGCGCCGGAGCTTGCCCGCCGCGCGCAGGATTCCGGTGTTCAAATGATCACCGTACATGGCCGCACCCGCTGCCAGTTCTACGACGGGCGCGCCGACTGGTCGGCGGTGCGCGCCGTGAAGCAGGCCGTCACAATTCCGGTGGTCGTTAATGGCGATATTCGTTGCTTTGAAGACGCAGCCCATGCATTGGCTGCCTCCAGTGCTGACGCAATCATGGTTGGCCGCGCCGCCCAGGGCCGTCCATGGTTTCCGGGGCAGCTGGCGCGCTATCTCTCGACCGGCCGGCGCGAGCGCACGCCGCCGCTCGCCGAGCAACTTCAGCTTATCGATGCGCTCTATGATGAAATGCTGGGTCACCACGGACTGACGATCGGCCGCCGCCACGCTCGCAAGCATCTCGCCTGGGCGCTCGATTCCGCGGCCGCTAGCATCGGCGCATCGAGCGAGCTTCTCAAGAACCATCGGGCCCGCGTGCTGACGGCCGAAGAGCCGGCGCAAGCACGTCGTCTGCTCGCCGAAGCCTACGACGCCTTCGCATGGAGAGCCGCCGCATGAGCCGGGCCCACGCCGTCTCCGCCGACGTCAATTCTCCGGCCGATGCGATGCTGCATGCGCTGCCGCATCCGGTGATCATGGTGTCGCCCGACGGCAAGATCGCCGATGCCAATGTGGCGGCCGAGCAATTTTTCGCGGCGTCGATCCCGATGCTGCGTCGGCACATGCTGCGCGACCTGGTGCCATTCGGCTCGCCGCTGCTCACGTTGATCGAGCAGGTTCGTCAAGGCGGCTCTGCGGTGAACGAATACAAGGTGGATCTCGCGACCCCGCGCAATCCGGGCGAACGGCTGGTCGATCTGCACGTGGCGCCGCTGCCGGAATATGCCGACCACGTCATCGTGATGCTGCAGGAGCGCACCATCGCCGACAAGATGGACCGCCAGCTCACCCATCGTGGCGCCACCCGTTCGGTGATCGCGCTCGCCGCCATGCTTGCGCACGAGATCAAGAACCCGCTCTCGGGCATTCGCGGCGCGGCGCAGTTGCTCGAGCAATCGGTTGGCGACGACGATCGCTCGCTCACCACGCTGATCTGCGACGAGACCGACCGGATCGTGAAACTGGTCGACCGCATGGAAGTGTTCGCCGACGAACGGCCGGTCGATCGCCAGCCGGTCAACATCCATGTGGTGCTCGACCACGTGAAGCGCTTGGCACAATCGGGTTTTGCCCGGCACATCAAATTCGTCGAAGAATACGATCCCTCGCTGCCGCCGGTTCTCGCCAACCGCGACCAGCTTGTTCAGGTCTTTCTCAATCTGGTGAAGAACGCCTCCGAGGCGATAGGCGAGGGCGCAATCGACGGGGAAATTCAGCTCACGACCGCGTTTCGTCCAGGCGTGCGGCTGTCGGTACCGGGCAGCAAGGCGCGCGTGTCGCTGCCGCTCGAATTCTGCGTCAAGGACAACGGACCGGGCGTACCCGAAGATCTCATGCCGCATTTGTTCGATCCTTTCGTCACCACCAAACCAACCGGCAGCGGTCTGGGCTTGGCGCTGGTGGGCAAGATCGTGGGCGACCACGGCGGCATCATCGAATGTGAATCGCAGCCGCGGCGGACCATTTTCCGCGTGCTGATGCCCATCTACAGCGGCGATGACGTCATCACCGGCGATGCGCCGCCCGTCCAGAGTCCGTGAGGTCGACGATGCCGACGGGAAGCATATTGGTTGCCGACGACGATGCCGCGATCCGCACCGTCCTCAATCAGGCTCTTTCGCGCGCCGGCTACGAGGTGCGCTCGACCGGCAATGCCGCAACGCTCTGGCGTTGGATTAGCCAGGGCGATGGCGATCTGATCATCACCGATGTGGTAATGCCGGACGAGAATGCCTTTGACATGATCCCGCGCATCCGAAAAGCACGTCCCGATCTGCCGATCATCGTGATGAGCGCGCAGAACACGTTCATGACCGCGATCCGCGCATCCGAACTGGGCGCATACGAATATCTTCCGAAACCGTTTGATCTGAAGGAACTCATCGCCATCGTCGGCCGCGCGCTTTCGGAACCGAAGGAAAAGCGGCCGGCAGCCGCCACGCCAGACGATTTCGACTCTATTCCGCTGGTCGGCCGCTCGCCGGCGATGCAGGAAATCTACCGTGTGCTGGCGCGGTTGATGCAAACCGATTTGACGGTGATGATCTCCGGCGAATCCGGCACCGGCAAGGAACTGGTCGCGCGCGCGCTGCACGATTACGGCAAGCGCCGCGCCGGTACTTTCGTCGCCATCAATATGGCGGCGATCCCACGCGATCTGATCGAATCCGAATTGTTCGGACACGAGAAGGGCGCCTTCACCGGCGCCAACGCCCGCAGCTCTGGCCGCTTCGAGCAGGCCGAGGGCGGCACATTGTTCTTGGACGAGATCGGCGACATGCCGATGGAAGCGCAGACACGGCTTTTGCGCGTGCTGCAACAGGGCGAATACACGACCGTTGGCGGGCGCACTCCCATCAAGAGTGACGTTCGCATTATCGCCGCCACCAACAAGGATCTGCGGCTGCTGATCCAGCAGGGCCTGTTCCGCGAAGATCTGTACTTCCGGCTCAATGTCGTGCCGCTGCGATTGCCTCCGCTGCGCGAGCGCACCGAGGACATTCCCGACCTAATCCGGCATTTCTTCGCCCAGGCGCAGCGCGAGGGCCTGCCGCCGAAACAGATCGACCAGGCCGGGCTCGACCGCATGAAGCGCCATCGCTGGCCCGGCAATGTGCGTGAACTGGAGAACTTGGCGCTGAGGTTGGCGGCGCTCTATCCGCAGGAGACCATCACGTCAGCGGTGATCGACGCCGAATTGTCGCAGCCGGCGCTGCCGGCAGGCGGCGAGGAGCCGCGCGTGGAGGAAGGCCTCAGCGCCGCCGTGGAGCTGCATTTGTCGGCGTATTTCGCGGGCTTCGAGGACGGTCTCCCGCCGGCCGGCCTGTATCATCGGATCCTGCGCGAGATTGAATATCCGTTGCTGACGGCGGCCCTGGCCGCCACCCGCGGCAACCAAATCCGCGCCGCCGACCTTTTGGGGGTCAACCGCAATACTCTGCGGAAAAAAATCCGAGATCTCGATATCCAGGTGTTTCGCAGCGGCAACTAACCGGCTGGATTAACTAATCCTGTGAGTTTGCGCCGCGGAATTGTCGTAATTCGGCAACATTGTTGTATAAAAGCATCAGTGCCGGGTGGACATCGTCCTCTTGGCAAATTTTTCTATTGGAGCGCGTGAGCTCCGCTATCCGCTGCCAGGGATCAATGAGCGTCGAACAGGCTGCCACCGCCGAAACTGCGCTCGCCGGTCCGTCTGCGAAGCGGGGCGAGACGAGAGTGCTCGGTCCGATCGCGGTCGGACTCGCCCTGCTGTCGGCCTTGGTCACCTTCATCGTTCTCGCCGACCTGACGCCGATTTCGCCGACCCATTACGTCGTCGTCTCGCTGCTGCTCGCGAACGCAGCAACGGTGCTTCTGCTGCTTGGCATCATCGTGCGGGAAGTGTGGCAGGTGGTGCAGGCTCGCCGCCGCGGGCGCGCCGCCGCGCGGCTACATGTGCGCATCGTCGGACTGTTCTCCATCATCGCCGCGGCGCCCGCGATCCTGGTGGCGATCGTTGCGAGCGTTACCCTCGACCGAGGCCTCGACCGCTTGTTTTCCACGCGCACGCGCGCGGCAATCGAGAATTCGCTATTCGTGGCGGAAGCCTATCTGCGCGAGCACGCGCAGATCGTGCGCTCCGATATCATGGTCATGGCCTTCGATATCACGCGCACCAAGCCGGTGTTCGACCAAGACCCTGACAAACTGAAGCAATTTCTCACCTTCCAGGCCTCGGTCCGCGGCCTCGCCGCCGCAATGGTGATCGATCAAAATCTCAATGTGGTCGCGCGCGCCGACGTCAAGATCAATCAGACCTTTGCCCTGCCGCCGCGTGAAGCGCTTCCCCGAATCACCGAAGATGAACCGCAAGTCGTCTTGTTGCCGGACACAAATTACGTGGCGGCCATCCTCAAATTGGAGAAATACGACAACAGCTATCTTTACGTGACACGATTGCTCGATCCGCGCGTCGTGCCGCAATTGCAAGCGACGCGCGCGAGCGTGACTGAGTATGCCGCGATTGAGTCGCGTCGCGTCGGCGTGCAAGTCGCGTTCGGGTTGATGTATACCGTCATCGCGCTGATCGTTCTCCTGTCCGCGGTCTGGATCGGATTGAATTTCGCCAACCGCCTGGTTGCGCCGATCCGCCGCTTGATCGGCGCCGCCAATGCCGTATCCATGGGAAATCTGTACGTGCGCGTGCCGGTTCGCCAATCGGAAGGCGATCTCGGTCAACTCGGCGAAACCTTCAACCGCATGACACAGGAACTCCGCACGCAGCGCGACGATATCGTGCGCGCACGTGACCTCATCGATAGCCGCCGACGATTCACCGAAGCAGTCCTTGCTGGTGCCAGCGCCGGCGTCATCGGCGTAGACGGCAATGGCGGCGTGAGCATTCTCAACCGCTCGGCGGAAAAGCTGATCGACCGCACCGAGGCCGAGGCGCTCGGCCGTCCATTGGTAGAAGTATTTCCGGAACTCGCGGATATCATGGCCGCTGCTCAAGCGGGCGCGCGCACGCAAGATCAGGTCACGATCAGCCGCAATGGCCGCGAGCGCAATCTGTCCGTGCGGGTTACCAGCGAACAATCCAGCGAATCCGACCATGGATACGTCGTGACGCTTGACGACATCACGGAATTGGTCGCCGCGCAGCGCACGTCGGCATGGGCGGACATTGCCCGCCGCATCGCGCACGAGATCAAAAATCCGCTCACGCCCATCCAATTGTCGGCCGAACGCCTTCGCCGCAAATACGGAAAAATGATTGGCGACGACGACGGCGTGTTCGCGCAATGCACGGACACGATCGTTCGCCAGGTTGACGATATCAGGCGGATGGTCGACGAGTTCTCCCGTTTCGCGCGCATGCCGAAGCCCGTGATCGGCGCCGAAGACGTCGCCGATACCGTGCGGCAGGCGGTGTTTCTAATGCGGGTCGGCAATTCGGAAATCGATATTGATGCCGCGATTGCCGGGGATCCGATGCCGGCGCGATTTGACAGGCGCCTGATTTCACAGGCGCTCACCAACATCATCAAGAACGCCACGGAGGCAATATCCGCGGTGCCAGCAGCGGAGCTGGGCAAGGGTTCGATCCACGTTTTTGCCGCGCGCGAGGGCGAGAATATCGTCATTGACGTCGTCGATAACGGAATCGGCTTGCCTAAGGAAAATCGCAGCCGGTTGCTCGAGCCGTATGTCACCACGCGCGAAAAGGGCACGGGGCTGGGTCTCGCCATCGTCGGACGAATTGTCGAGGATCATGGCGGCAGCATCGAGCTGCGCGATGCCGCCGACAAGATTCCGGGGCAACGCGGCGCCTGGGTGCGCGTGCAATTTGCCGCCGCCGGCAAGGCGGAAACGTCCGAGCTCGAAAAACAGAAGACGAAAAACGAGTAACAGCATGTCCGGTGAAATTCTGATCGTCGACGATGAGGCCGATATCCGCGATCTCGTGGCCGGCATTCTGCAAGATGAAGGCTACAGCGCGCGCACCGCACGCAACAGCGACGATGCGCTTGCAGCTATCGTCACGCGGCGGCCGAATCTGGTTTTCCTCGACATCTGGCTGCAAGGCAGCAAGCTCGACGGGCTGCAATTGCTCGACGCCATCAAACACGAGCATACCGACCTGCCGGTGGTGATGATTTCCGGCCACGGCAATATCGAGACCGCGGTCTCCGCCATCAAACATGGCGCCTATGATTTCATCGAGAAGCCGTTCAAGGCCGACCGGCTGGTGCTGGTGGCAGACCGCGCGCTCGAGACGTCGCGGCTCAAGCGCGAGGTCAAACAGCTTAAGCAAATGGCCCCGGTGCCGTCCACGCTGATCGGACGCTCTACAGCGATCGCTCAATTGCGCCAAGCCATCGAACGGGTGGCGCCGACCAACAGCCGGGTGCTCATCGTCGGCCCCTCGGGCGCCGGCAAGGAATTGGCCGCCCGCACGCTCCACCAATCATCGGGACGCGCGAATGGTCCGTTTATCGTGATCAACGCCGCTGCAATCACGCCCGAGCGCATGGAAATAGAATTGTTCGGCGTCGACCATTCCAATGGATTGGAGGGCCGCAAGCCGGGCGCTCTGGAAGAGGCGCATGGCGGCACACTGTTTATAGACGACATTGCCGACTTGCCGCGCGAGACGCAGAACAAGATATTGCGCGTGCTTATCGATCAGACCTTTCAGCGGGTCGGCGGCACCACAAAAAT
>DATBZY010000117.1:0-17553 GCA_036512915.1 Pseudolabrys sp.
GCATCAAGGTCACTGACGCAGAAATGGCCGCTCTCAACATCACCGGTAATACCTTCCACCCCGAGTGGAACTACACCATCTCACCAAGACCACCCAAAACCCCTAACCTGACGCAATAATTGTTGGGCGTCGCCTAAGCCCAGCGCCATGCCGCGCTTGACCGCGGGCCGCGCCTTTACCGTCTCCAGCCAGCGCTTGAAATGTGGGAATTGGTTGATGTCCTGCCCCTGCCGCTCCCAGCCATTGGCCCAGCCGACGCAGGCCATGTCGGCGATCGAATACTTGCCGGCGAGGAATTCGCGGTCCTTGAGCCGCGTATTCATCACCCCGTAGAGCCGGTTGACCTCATCCACGAAGCGAGCGATCGCGTAGGGAATCGTCTCGCGGGCGTAATTCTTGAAGTGGTGCACCTGCCCCGCCATCGGGCCGAGCCCGCCCATCTGCCAGAACAGCCATTGCTCCACCTCGACGCGTGCGCGCTCGTCGCTCGGATAGAACTTGCCGGTCTTGCGGCCGAGATATTGCAGGATTGCGCCGGACTCGAAGATCGAGACCGGCCGCCCGCCCGGCCTGTCGGGATCGATAATGGCCGGCATGCGGTTGTTGGGGGAGAATTTCAGGAAATCCGGCTTGAACTGCTCGCCCTTGGAAATGTTCACCGGCATCAGGATGTACGGCAGGCGGCACTCTTCCAGCATGATCGAGATTTTGAAACCGTTCGGCGTCGGCCAGTAATAGAGTTCGATCGGCTTTGCCGCTTTGGCCAACTTGGCCTTGGATGTCTTTACGCTACCCTTGGCCTTGGCCTTGGCCTTGCCGGCCGGCTTTGACTTCGCCCGCTTCGCCTTCCCGCGCGCCATTTCGTTGCTCCATTGCCCTCAACCGTCTGAAAAATCGCCTTCAGAACTAGGCCCGGTGGCGGCAAACCGCAACTTGGGCCGGCCGTGGTAATACTAGACGAATACAACCTCCGCTGGTTATTCTCGCGATCAGGGTTGCAGGCTTTAGGCCATGACGGCCGCGGCGGCTGCACCTTTAAGGGCAATAAGGGGGGAGCTCTGTACAAAGCGATGTTCGCCGCCGTGGTGGCCGCCGGGCTGATCGCGGCACCGCTGCCGCCGCTGGCGCAAACCGCGGCCGCACAGCCTGCGGCGCCGGCCACGACCACAGCCACGACCAAGAAGGCGCCGAGCGCCGGTAAGCTCGCCGCGCGCGAGCGTCAGAAGAAATGCGGCGCGGAATGGAAGGAAGCCAAGGCCGCCGGCAAGGTCGAGAAGGGAATGACTTGGCCGAAATATTGGAGCGCATGCAACAAACGCCTCAAGGCCGGCACCTGAGCAGGCCGGCGCAAGGCGCTGCTTGAAATTTTAAGGTCGCGCGACCGGCAAACACTCGGCTCGCTCAGACGATCTCGAGCGAACGGCAGATACACTGAGGGCGTCGGCGAAACGTGACGTCTCGCCGACGCCCTCTGTAGCCATCCGGAACCGGGGCACCGCGGAGCAACCGCGTTGCGCTCGTCACTCCATGGCGCGCACCGGCCCGTATGACACAATCTTCGACAACTATGGCCGAAGATCGAGAAGCGGCATCAGAAGACTAGAGCCTCTTCTTCCGGCCCTTCTTCTTCGCTGTTTTCGCTGCCGCTTTCTTTCTACGTTTAGCCATTTGCTGCCCTCCTAGCCATGTAACATGGCGGGTGTCGCATCAGTGCGGCCGGGGATCGACACGCACTACATTTGGTTTACTACAGCGCAATGAAAAAAACACTGACTCCACTTAACGGTGTGTATATGCGACGCGCGCGACGCATGTTTTGCGTTGCCGATGACGCGTTCATTGCTCGCAACTTTCATTAGCGCGAACACGCAACAACGCCGCGACCACATCTCGCGCGCATTGCAAAACACTCGATGGATTAAGGGTTTTTTGCAACCTCGTCATTTCGTTGCAAGCGCAGCGCACGCAAAAAAAAATCGCAAATATGTGCGTCGGATTTTACGTTGCCGCCGAAATGATGCGATGCAAACTTACCGCGAAAATTTTTTGCAGAATTTGCCTTGCGCAAGGCGCATGAACGTCGAAATCGATCAAAAACGAGCGAATCAGTGTCAAGTGATTCGCGACGCGCACGTCTTCGGCGTGGGTATTTCGCTCCGACGCGCACGCCGATTCCGTTGCACATCGGAAAGTTTACGCGCGCGATATGATCGCGGCGGTGGTCGCGAGCGCATGGCGACCGGACGTGCGCGCTGCGCGCTTCATCAGAAACCGAGTTTGCTTTTCAGGAGATCGTTGACCGCCTGCGGGCTGGCTTTGCCGCCGGACGACTTCATCACCTGGCCGACGAACCAGCCGATCGCCTTCGGATTGATCTTGGCCTGCGCGACCTTGTCGGGATTTTGCGCAATGACCTCGTCGACGATCTTTGCGATCGCGCCTAGATCGGTCATCTGGGTCAGCCCACGCGCCTGCACGATAGCGCGCGGATCGCCGCCCTCGGTCCAGACGATTTCGAATAAGTCCTTGGCAAGCTTGCCGGAAATCGTGCCGTCGGCGATCAAATCGAGCACGCTGCCAAGCTGCGCGGCCGACACCGGCGAGTGGCCGATGTCCTTGCCTTCCTTGTTCAGCCGTCCGAACAGCTCGTTGATCACCCAGTTGGCCGCGGCTTTGGCGTCGCGCCCGTTTGCCACCGCTTCGAAATAGTCCGCGGTCTCGCGCTCGGCCACCAGTACGCCGGCGTCATAGCCCGAAAGCGCGAAGTGGCGCACGAAACGCGCCTTCTTCTCGTCCGGGAGTTCCGGCAGATGAACTTTGAGATCCTCGACGTAGCTTTGCGTCACTTCCAGCGGCAGCAGGTCGGGATCGGGGAAATAGCGGTAATCGTGCGCCTCTTCCTTGGAGCGCATGGAGCGCGTCTCGCCCTTGCCCGGATCGAACAGCCGCGTTTCCTGCACGATGGCGCCGCCGTCTTCGATGATCTCGATCTGCCGGCGCGCCTCGTGCTCGATCGCCTGGCCGATGAAGCGGATCGAGTTGACGTTCTTGATCTCGCAGCGGGTGCCGAGCGCCTCGCCCGGCCGGCGCACCGAGACGTTGACGTCGGCGCGCAATGAGCCCTTCTCCATGTCGCCGTCGCAGGTACCTAGATAGCGCAGGATCGAGCGCAGCTTGGCGATGAAGGCCTTGGCCTGTTCGGATGAGCGCAGGTCGGGCTTCGACACGATCTCCATCAAAGCGACGCCCGAGCGGTTGAGATCGACATAGGAATAGGTCGGATGGCGCTCATGCAGGCTCTTGCCGGCGTCCTGCTCGAGATGCAGCCGCTCGATGCCGACCGTCACGCTCTCGCCGTCGGCAAGATCGACCACCACCGCGCCCTCGCCCACCACCGGCGATTTGTACTGGCTGATCTGATAGCCCTGCGGCAGATCGGGATAGAAGTAGTTCTTCCGGTCGAACACCGATTTAAGATTGATCTGCGCTTGCAGCCCGAGCCCGGTGCGGATCGCTTGCCGCACGCATTCCTCGTTGATCACCGGCAGCATGCCGGGCATCGCGGCATCGACCAGCGAGACGTGGCTATTGGGGGCGCCGCCGAATTCGGCGGAGGCGCCGGAGAACAGCTTCGACTTCGAGGTGACCTGGGCATGCACTTCCATGCCGATGACGACTTCCCAGTCGCCGGTCGCGCCCTTGATCAGCTTGGCGGGTTTGCTCTGCACGGTCATGTGGCCGACTATCTATCGTGCGGAAGGCCGCAAGACTAGACTGCGGCAAAACCACAATAGAACTGCATCAACGGGGGGCTCACATGACACGCCAATTCGCCGCCGCGGCGGCCGGACTGCTGTTATTCTCAAGCATGGCCGGCGCCGCTGAGATCAAGGTTTTGTCCACCCAGGCCACCGAGGACACCTATCGCGAAATGGTTCCGCAGTTCGAGAAGGCGACCGGCCACAAAGTCACGACCGTCTTCACCGGCACGCTCAATGTGCAAAAGCGGCTGGCCGACGGCGAAAGCTACGACATGATCATCATGGCGGGCCCAGCCATCGACGCCCAGATTAAGGCCGGCAAGGCGGTGCCGGGCAGCCGCGTCGACCTGGCCAAATCCGGGGTCGCGCTCGGCGTGCCGAAAGGCGCGCCCAAGCCCGACATCAGCACCGTCGAGGCGCTGAAGAACACCATCCTGAATGCCAAGTCGATCGGCTATTCGACCGGTCCGAGCGGCGTCTACATGATCAGCCTGTTCGAGAAGCTCGGCGTTGCCGACCAGGTCAAAGGCAAGCTCAAGCAGACGCCGTCCGGCGTATTCGTCGGCGACCTGATCGCCAAGCACGAGGTCGAGATCGGCTTCCAGCAGGTGAGCGAGATCGCGACTTTCCCCGACGTGGATTTCGTCGCCCCGCTGCCGGCGGCGGTGCAGCAGACGACGGTGTTTTCCAGCGGCATCATCGCCGGCGCCAAGGAAGCGGAGGCGGCCAAGCAGCTGGTGAAATTCCTCACCTCGCCGCAAGCCGCCGCGGCCTTCAAGAAGCGTGGGATGGAGCCGGGATAACTTTCTTCTTGCGCATGATCTTGTCCGAAAACCGGTTCCCACTTTTCGGGATCATGCGCGCTACAGCCGCAATTCGCGCCCGAGCGCCTGCTCGACCACGTCGAAGCTGTTGGTGAACTCGCGGAACTCGATCAGCTTGCCGTCCTGGAAGCGCAGGAAGTTGGCGACGCGGAAGCGCATGGTGCGGTTGGTGGCGCGCTGGGTGAAGCTGACGTCCGACATCACCGCGGCGCGGTCGCCGTCCACGATCATGATTTCCTTATAGCTTTGCAGCGAATAGGCCGCGGCGATGCCGGCCATCGCCTGCAGCACGGCGGCGCGGTCCGGCGAACGGAAACACCGAGACCGGGCCGTAGATCACCCAGTCGATGTCGTCATGGATGAAGGCGGCGATGCGCGCGAAATCCCGCCGCGCATAGGCGTCGTAAAGATCGCGTACCGTTTCGCGCGTCCCGCCCTGGCTCACCGCATTCTCCCCCGCCGCTTAAGAGTATGCCGCCACCTCCGGCCGCGGCCAAGCTTTTCCTGAGCGTTTTCAAGCACATTCGTAGGCCGGAATACTTCGCGCGTGGATCAGGCCTAAACTGCGTTCCACAAAATGGCCCGAATTCTGCATGGGTTTTGGCCGAATTCGCGGTGCAGATATCGCGTTAGCAGGAGCCGCAATCACGCGGCCGACGTTTGGAATGACGTCATGAACAAAGACAACGGCTTCTTCGGGATCATCGTCGGCGGCATCGTCGCGCTGGCGGCGGCCATCTTCATCTTCAGCGGCGGCGAATTGGGCGGCAAGAAAACCGTCGCGGGCGACCAGGATCTGCCGCCGATCGCGACGACCGAGCGCTAGGTCACCACCACGCTTGCGGCGTAAAGTGACCGGCCGCCTGCTCGATCACAGCGCTGAGCGAAAACAGCGTCTCCTCGTCGAACGGCCGGCCGATCAACTGCAAGCCGAGCGGCAGGCCTTGGCGATCGAGCCCTGCCGGCACCGCGATGGCGGGCAGTCCGGCCATGTTCACCGTCACCGTGAACACGTCGTTCAAATACATCTCGACCGGATCGGCCTGACCCTTTTCGCCGACCCCGAACGCCGCCGACGGCGTCGCCGGCGTCAGCATGGCATGCACGCCGGCTTTGAAGCAGTCTTCGAAATCGCGCTTGATCAGCGTGCGCACCTTCTGCGCGCGTAAATAATAGGCATCGTAATAGCCGGCCGAGAGCACATAGGTGCCGATCATCACGCGCCGGCGCACCTCGGCGCCGAAACCAGCGCTACGCGTGCGCTCATACATGTCGGTGATGTCGCTGCCCGGCACGCGCAGCCCGTAGCGCACGCCGTCATAGCGCGCGAGATTGGACGAGGCCTCCGCCGGCGCCACGATGTAATAGGCCGGCAGCGCGTATTTGGTATGCGGCAGCGAGACATCGACCAGTTCGGCTCCCGCAGCTTTCAGCCACTCCCTGCCCTGCTGCCAGATTTTTTCGATTTCGGCCGGCATGCCGTCGAGCCGGTATTCTTTTGGGATTCCGATGCGGAGACCCTTCACCGATGTGCCGACCGCGGCTTCGTAGTCGGGCACCGCTAGATCCGCGCAGGTGGTGTCCTTGGCATCGTGCCCGGCCATCGAGCGCAACAGGATCGCGGCGTCGCGCACGGTTCTTGCGAAGGGGCCGGCCTGGTCGAGCGAGGAGGCGAACGCCACGATGCCCCAGCGCGAGCAGCGGCCGTAGGTCGGCTTGATGCCGACGGTGCCGGTGAAGGCCGCCGGCTGGCGGATCGAACCGCCGGTGTCGGTGCCGGTGGCGCCCAGGCATAATTGCGCCGCCACCGCCGCCGCCGAGCCGCCGGACGAGCCGCCCGGCACCAGCGGCGTATTCGAGCCCTTGCGCCGCCACGGCGAGGTCACCGGGCCGAAATGCGAGGTCTCGTTCGACGAGCCCATGGCGAATTCGTCGTTGTTGGTCTTGCCGAGCAGCACCGCGCCATCGCGCCACAGATGGCTGGTCACCGTCGACTCATAGGTCGGCACGAAATTATCGAGGATGTGCGAGCAGGCGGTGGTGCGCACGCCGGAAGTCGCGAACAAGTCCTTCACCGCCAGCGGAATGCCTTCGAGCGGACCGGCTTTGCCGACGGCGATGCGCGCGTCGCAGGCTTTCGCCATGGCCAAGGCGCGCTCCGGCGTCTCCAGCACAAAGGCGTTGAGCACGCGCGCCTCTTCCATGGCCGCCAGATGCGCATCGGCCAGTTCGACGGCGGAGAAGTCTTTCTTCTTCAGCCCGTTGCGCGCGTGCGCCAAAGTGAGTGACGTGAGTTCACTCACGGCTTTTCACTATAGGTTCGCGCTCATCCGGAGCTGGCTGCGCCGCGGCAAGCGGGGCCGCGGGCGCGTCGCAAGCAAAACGCGGCGCATCATCCGTTGGCGTCTTATCATGCGATGCTGTGCCGGTGCTGGGCGGCAGATCTTCCATCGCAAGGAAGAATTGGATTTCGCAGGCGATGCACATTACGTAAGTCCACCGTTTGTCTCACCCGATCCCCGGGTCTCGCCATTGCTCGCCCGGGGATGGTGGAATGACGCGGTCATTCCACCACCTTCGGCACCAGGAAGAAATGATCCGCGCTCTCCGGCGCGTTCTTGAGCACCGCCTCGGCGTCGCCGCCGGCGCTGACGACGTCGTGCCGCTTCTTCATCGCCATCGGCGTGACCGAGGTCATCGGCTCGACGCCCTCGACGTTGACCTCGGAGAGCTGTTCGACGAAGGCGAGCATGGCGTTGAGCTCGCCCTGCAAATGCTCGACCTCGTCCTCGGCCACCGCGATGCGGGCGAGATGCGCGATGCGGCGGACGGTGGCGGCGTCGACGGACATGGGAGCCTCAATGGGAATGCTGACGCGCGTATAGCAGAGGGCCGTTTGCCATCGCAATGGAGCCTAAAATTGCGCGCAAACGCCTACGCCGCTACGCGCTCATGGCCCTCGCAAGCGTGCACCTCGACGGTCACGTGCGATAGCCCCGCGATGCCGTCGAGCCGGCGCTTATAGGCCGAGGGCTGCTGCGGGCGATCGGACACCACGGAAGCGATAACGCCAGTGTGGCCCGGGCCGAGCCGCCACAAATGCAGGTCGCTCACCCGGTCGCCGTCGACCTCGAGCCGCTTGCGAATCGTCCCGGCCAGACGCCGATCCGGCTCTATGTCGAGCAGCACCGTGCCGGACGAGCGGACCAGCCCGACCGACCAGCTCAGGATCACGCAGACGCCGACCAGCGCCATCAGCGGATCCATCCACACCCAGCCGTAGAAACGGCCGGCCAAGAGGCCGACAATCGCCAGCACCGACGTCATGGCGTCGGCCAGCACGTGCACATAAGCCGCGCGGATATTGGAATCGTGCGCGTGATGGTGGTGATGCCCATGCGCGTGATCGTGGTCGTCGTCATCATGCGCGTGGTCATGCGCATGGTCGGCGTGATGATGATCGCGGTCGAACAGCAGCCAGGCGCTTACCAGATTGACGCCAAGGCCGGCGACCGCAAGCCAGGTCGCCTGCTCGAAATCGATCGCCACCGGCGCATTCAATCGCAACAGCGCTTCGTAGCCGATCGCTGCGGCGACCAAAGCGAGGATCACGGCGCTCGAAAATGCCGCCAGTTCGCCCACCTTGCCGGTGCCGAAGATAAAGCGCGGGTCGCGCGCGTGCCGGCGCGCGAAGCGATAGGCCAGCGCCGCAATGGCGAGCGCGCCGGCATGGGTGGACATGTGCCAGCCGTCGGCGACCACCGCCATCGAGCCGAAGATGGTGCCGCCGATGATCTCCGCCACCATCATCACCGCGGTGAGCGCGACCACGAACCAGGTGCGCCGTTCGTGCCGATCATGCTTGGCGCCGAGAAAGACGTGGGCATGCTGCCAGGGCTCGATGGAATGGGTGTGCATGGGGCGCCTATTGGGAGAAAAATGCGGCTTGCCGTTGGCGCAGGCCATCTTTGCAAGAGATAAAGCCGTTTCGCGCGAGTGCAACCGCTTTGTCGATAGTTACGTTCCCGCGGGCGGCGGGCGCGCTACCCCGCCATCCGCTGCATCAGCGCCTGCGCCTCCGCGGCCAGCTTGGCGGTCAGCGCGCGCGCCGGCAGTCGGCCCTAAGATCTTGGATTCCGGGCAGAACAAAAAAGCGGTGCCGAGTTGCGCGCCGGATGCGCCGAGCGCCAACGCCGCCGCGATCCCGCGCGCGTCGCTGATGCCGCCAGCGGCGATCACCGGCAGCTGCACGGCATCCACGATCTGCGGCACCAGCGCGAAGGTGCCGACCTGCGTGGCCAGATTGTCGGTCAGGAACATGCCGCGATGGCCGCCGGCCTCCGCGCCTTGCGCGATTACCACATCGCAGCCGTTCGCTTCCAGCCAGCGCGCCTCGGCAACCGTGGTCGCCGAACTCATCACCACGCAGCCTACAGCCTTGACGCGTTTGACCAGCGACGCCTCCGGCAATCCGTAGTGGAAGCTGACGACCTCGGGCTTGAGTTCTTCGACCGCGGCGCAGAGCGCCGCATCGAACGGCGTGCGGTTGCTCGACGGCACCGGTGCGGCGGGATCGATGCCGAATTCGACGTAATACGGCTTGAGCTGTTCGCGCCAGGCGTGCTCGCGCGCATTGTTGAGTTCGGGCGGCGTGTGGGCGAAGAAGTTCAGATTGACCGGCTTGGCGGTCGCGGCGCGGAATTTTTCCAACTGCGCCCGCATCTTCGCCTCGTCGAGCATGGCGACCGGCAGCGAGCCGAGCCCACCGGCTTCTGCCACAGCAATGGCGAGATCGGTGTCCATGGCGCCCGCCATCGGCGCCAGCACGATCGGATGCGCGATCTTGAACAGGTCCAGCAAACGTCGATCCGGCCACATGCGCGTGATTCCTGTGCTTGCCGCTGCAACCCCGCCGGACACTAGCGCCGATGCCGGCGTCGCACGAATTCGTAAGGGCGAAACCGAGCCTGCGCGCGGCAATGGGGGAGCTCGGAACCAGGACGCGCCCGCAGCGGCCTGACCCCCGACTAGGACTATAATCACAATCACGTGAGAACTTATCCCCACCCCCTCTGCGCGGGTTTAATCTGTGCATGTTCGATCCGCCGAGGGCGCTGTCATGAGGCGTCATGCAAGTGGGATCGGACGCGGCGCCTGCGGGCGTGGGTAACGCAACCCACGCACCCGGGCGGCGCCGGGACCCCGCCCCCCGGGCATGACGACCCGGGTGCGAGGAGCTCGCTGACGGTCGGGGCTTGAGCCCCGGCAGAAAGCGCGGCCCGGGCCGCAATAAACGCCGCGATGTAGCGCCGAGAGGCGCCCGCGTCCTCCAAAAGAGGACGCGGCAGACGAAGGAACGGCAGCGCCTGGCGGCGCTCCATCCCCTCAGCTTTTGCGAGGGGCAAGGAAGAGACGACGGCGTACCCGGCGCCGCCAAGAATACGGGCGGCGGAGCGTTGGCTAGTTTGGCTGTTTGAAAATTTGATCGGTGAACGCGCGGGCGCGAGGCGATCTCACTTCCCTCGCCCCTTGTGGGAGCGGGGAAGAAGAGCCCGTTCACATCGCCTTGCCGATGCCGCGAATGCGCCGCGCCGGCACGCTCATGATGCAGCAAGTCAAGGTTGGCGACGTTTTCGCCGCATGCTAGCGCTTGCGCATGGCCGTCATATTGCCGCTGGTCGAAGCTGCCGAACATTTTGCGCCGCGCGGGGGCCTGATCGGTCTCGATCTCGGCAGCAAGACCATCGGCGTCGCGGTCTCGGATCCCGACCGCAAGCTGGCGACCGGGGTCGAGACCGTCGCGCGCAGCAATTTCACCGCCGATGCCCGCCGCGTGCTGGCGCTGGCGGCCGAGCGTGCCGCGGTCGGCTTCGTGCTCGGCCTGCCGATCAACATGGACGGAAGTGAGGGCCCGCGCGCGCAATCGACCCGCGCCTTCGCGCGTAATTTCGCCAAGCTCACCGAATTGCCAATCGCGCTGTGGGACGAGCGGCTGTCAACGGCGGCGGTCGAGCGCGAATTGATCGCGGCCGACGTCAGCCGCAAGAAGCGCGCGGCGGTGATCGACCAGCACGCCGCCGTCTTCATCCTACAAGGCGCGCTCGATCGACTGCTTCGCCTGAAACGCTGAGGGCGTGCCAGACGCGAAAAGGGCGGGCTCATCGCCCGCCCTTTATCGCCTTGGAGGTTACGCACCCCGACTAGTAGCAGGGGCCGTAGTAGCCGTAGCCGCGGGTGCTGTCGGTGACGACCCAGCAGCCGCCACCGCCGCGATAAGCGCGGCGCGGTGCGGTGCGGGCTGCACATAAACCGGCTCGGGCTCATAGGCATAAGGTCCAGCATAAGGTCCCGGGGCGTAGTAATAGCCCGGCCCGTAATAATAGCCACTATTGGCATTCGCGATCGCCGCGCCGACCAGCGCACCGACACCGAAACCAATCGCCAGAACACAACTGCGCCACACGTTATTACCGGCGCAGCCGACTGTGGATCGGCCGGCGACGCACTTGCCGGAGGCCTAACTTGCGCCTATAGACCTGCCTTTAATGACCATCGCCACGAAATCTACGTTCGTCCTCAGCCATCGGCATCTGTTGGGGATCGAAGGGCTTTCCAGCGCGGAAATTACCGGCCTGCTCGACCTCGGCGAGGAATTCGTCGAACTCAATCGCCAGATCGAGAAAAAGCGCACTTCGCTGCGCGGCCGCACCCAGATCAATCTGTTCTTCGAATCCTCCACCCGCACCCAGTCGTCATTCGAGCTGGCGGGCAAGCGCCTGGGCGCCGACGTCATGAACATGTCGGTCGGCCAATCCAGCATGCGCAAGGGCGAGACGCTGATCGACACCGCGATCACGCTCAACGCCATGCACCCCGACATCCTGGTGGTGCGCCATCATGCCTCCGGCGCGGTCGAGCTGCTGGCCAGCAAGCTCGACTGCTCGGTGATCAATGCCGGTGACGGCGCCCACGAGCACCCCACCCAGGCGCTGCTCGACGCGCTCACCATCCGCCGCAACAAGGGCCGCATCGAAGGCCTGCTGGTGGCGATCTGCGGCGATATCCTGCATTCGCGCGTCGCCCGCTCCAACATCATCCTGCTCAACTGCCTGGGTGCGCGCGTCCGAGTCGTGGCGCCCTCCACTTTGCTGCCCCCCGGGATCGAGCGCTTCGGCGTCGAAGTCGCGCGCGACATGCGCGAAGGCCTGGCGGATGCGGATATCGTGATGATGCTGCGCCTGCAGCGCGAGCGCATGAACGGCTCCTACGTGCCGTCGGTGTCGGAATATTTCCACTACTGGGGCCTCGACGAGAAGAAGCTTGCCTACGCCAAGCCGGATGCGATGGTGATGCATCCGGGCCCGATGAACCGCGGCGTGGAGATCGACTCCATCGTCGCCGACGGCCCGCAATCGCTGATCCGCGAACAGGTGGAGATGGGCGTGGCCGTGCGCATGGCGGTGCTCGAAGCCCTGTCTCGAAATTTGCCGAACGCATGACATGATGTTGTCCGACCGCCGCCCAATCCTGTTCGCCAATGCCCGGATCGTCGATCCGTCGCGCGATCTCGACATCATCGGCGATCTCTTGATCGCCGACGGCGTGATCCGCGAAGCCAAGAAGGGCATCGGCGCCGGCGGCGTGCCGGAAGGAACCGACGTCGTCGATTGCCGCGGCAAGCTGATCGCGCCGGGCCTGATCGACATGCGCGCCTTCATCGGCGAACCCGGCGCCGGCCATCGCGAGACCTTCGCCTCCGCTAGCCAGGCCGCGGCGGCCGGCGGCGTGACCACGATCATCTGCCAGCCCGATACCTCGCCGGTCATCGACGATCCGGCGACCGTGGATTTCGTGCTGCGCCGCGCCCGCGATACCGCGATCGTGCACGTCCACCCGATGGCGGCGATCACCAAGGGTCTCGAAGGCACGGAGATGACCGAAATCGGCCTGCTCAAGGCCGCCGGCGCGGTCGCCTTCAGCGACGGCGAAAAAAGCGTCACCAACGCGCTCGTCATGCGCCGCGCGCTCACGTATGCGCGCGATTTCGACGCCCTGATCGTGCATCAGACCGAGGATCCCGACCTGATCGGCGACGGGGTGATGAACGAAGGCGAATTCGCCGCCCGGCTCGGTCTGCTGGGAATTCCCAAAGCCGCGGAAACGGTGATGCTCGAGCGCGACATCCGGCTCGTCGCGTTGTCGGGCGGACGTTATCATGCGGCATCCGTCACCTGCGCGGAATCGCTCGAGGTGCTGCGGCGCGCCAAGAACGCCGGGTTGAAAGTCACCACGTCGGCCTCGATCAACCATCTCACGCTCAACGAAAACGACATCGGCCCCTATCGGACCTTCCTCAAGGTGTCGCCGCCGCTGCGCTCGGAGGATGACCGCAAGGCGCTGGTCGAAGCGCTGGGGCAAGGCCTGATTGATGTGGTGATGTCGGACCACAATCCGCAGGACGTGGAAACCAAGCGCCTGCCGTTCGCGGAAGCGGCGCCCGGCGCCATCGGGTTAGAAACCATGCTCACCGCCGGCCTGCGGCTGGTGCACAGCGGCGAGATCGAACTGATCACACTGTTGCGCGCGATGTCGACGCGGCCGGCGGAATTGCTCGGCATCCCAGGCGGCACGCTCAAGAGCGGCGCGCCGGCGGATGTGATCGTGGTCGATACTGACGTGCCCTGGGTGGTCGATCCGACCGAACTCAAATCGAAATGCAAGAACACGCCGTTCGATGAAGCGCGCATGCTGGGCCGCGTGGTGCGCACCATCGTCGCCGGGCGAACCGTCTACGAATACGTATGACCATCGCGCTGGCCATTATCCTCGCCTTGGCCTTCGGCTATCTGCTCGGCTCGATCCCGTTCGGCTTGATCCTGACGCGTGCCGCCGGCGGCCCCGACATCCGCGCGATCGGGTCCGGTAATATCGGCGCGACCAATGTGCTGCGCACCGGCCGCAAAGGCCTCGCGGCGGCGACGCTGCTCTGCGACATGCTCAAGGGCACGGCCGCCGTGCTGGCGACCGCGCATTATGTCGGCGCCGAGGCGGCGCTCGCCGCCGGACATTATGCCGCTCTCGCCGCTGGGCTGGGCGCCTTCCTCGGCCACCTGTTTCCGGTGTGGCTGAAGTTCAAGGGCGGCAAGGGCGTCGCCGTCTATATCGGCGTGCTGCTCGGGCTCGCTTGGCCTGCCGCGCTGATCTTCGGTGCGATCTGGATCGCGGTCGCGGCCGTCAGCCGTTATTCCTCGCTGGCCGCGCTGATTGCCAGCGCGCTGACGCCATTGCTGCTGTGGGGCTTGGGCCAACCCGCCGCCGCCGCGCTGTTTCTGCTGCTCAGCGCGCTGTTATGGATCATGCATCGCGCCAATATCGCCCGCCTGCTCGACGGCAGCGAAGGCAAGATCGGCGCTAAATCCACAACCCAGCCCTGACTTTAGGTTGTATCTGGCCATACCCGGTTGTAGTGCGCCGCCCTCTGGGCGATGCTGGCGCGCGTGGCCGGCCGGGGGGCGACGTGAACAGTGACAGTGTGCGACTGAGCGCGGAGCAGCGGCTCGACTGGTTGCGCCTGATCCGCAGCGACAATGTCGGGCCGCGGTATCGGAAATGCCGCTCGCCTGGGAGCCGCGCGCCCGCGACTTTCCCCGCCGCAACCGGCTGATCTCCGGGCTGTCGGTCGGCGTCGTCATCGTCGAGGCGGCACGCCGTTCCGGATCGCTGATTACCGCGCGGCTTGCCGGCGAACAAGGACGCGAAGTTTTCGTGGTGCCGGGCTCGCCACTCGATCCAAGGGCGGAAGGAACCAATGGCCTGCTCAAACAGGGCGCAACTTTGGTCACCGAAGCCGCCGATGTGATCGCGGCGCTCGAACCGATCCTCGGCCGCGGCCTCGATCTGCCAGCGCAAAAGTTGGAGCAAGCGCCCGCACAAGAACCGCCGGGGCCGCTCGACACCGAGCCGGCCGAGGACGAGCGCAGCCGCATCATCGCGCTGCTCGGACCGACGCCGGCGGCGATCGACGATTTGGTGCGAATGTCGCGCACCTCGCCCGCGATCGTGCGCACCGTGTTGCTGGAACTCGAAATCGCCGGTCGACTGGAGCATCACGGCGGCGCATTGGTATCGCTGATATAACGTGCGATACGAGAAGCGATTCACCGGATCGCAGCCATGATCATTCGCCAAATTGCCGCATTGATATTCGCTCTCGCATGCGTTTACGCGCCCGCGCAGACACAGGCGCAGGAGGCAAACCAATCCTTCGCCGCGTTCCTGGCCGAACTCTGGCCGGACGCGCAGGCCAAGAGCATCACACGCGCCAACTTCGATCTCGCTTTGAAAGGCGTCACGCCCGATCCGCGGGTGATCGCGGCAACCAAACGACAGCCGGAATACGGCAAGCCGGTCGGGGCCTATGTCAACGACGCGGTTTCCAGCGGGCGCATCGCCCGCGGCGAGCGCAAGGCCAAGGAATGGGCGAAGACGTTCGACGCGGTGGAGAAAAAATTCGGCGTCGAGCGCTCGGTCCTGATCGCGTTGTGGGGAATGGAGAGCGACTACGGCGCCGAGAAGGATCGTTGGGACGTGTTCCGCTCGCTCGCGACGCTTGGGTTTGTGCGTTACCGCCACCCCTATTTCCGCAACGAGCTGATCGTCGCCATGCGCATCATGCAGGACGGCCATTTCCCGCGCGACAAGATGGTGAGCTCATGGGCCGGCGCCATGGGCCAGACCCAGTTCATGCCGTCGAACGTTGTCGACTATGCCGTGGATTTTTCTGGCGACGGCAAGAGCGACATCTGGACCAACATACCGGACGTGCTCGGCTCGACCGGCAATTATCTGCACAAGGGTAACTGGAAATACGGCCTGCCCTGGGGCTTTGAAGTCACCGTGCCGAACGGCTTCGACTATATGCACAGCCGCGACACATTCGCCGGATGGGCAAAGCTCGGCGTTCGCCGCACCGACGGCAAGCCGTTTCCCGCCGCGGGTGACGGCATCCTGTTCTTTCCGAGCGGCGCCAAGGGCCCGGGATTCATCGCCACCGAGAATTATGCGGTGCTCAAGGAGTACAACAACTCCGACGCCTATGCGATCGCCGTCGGCCACCTCGCCGACCGCATGAACGGTGGCGCGCCGATCAAGGCCGCATGGCCCGCCGACGATCGTCCGCTTTCACGCGACGCGCGCATCGCTTTGCAGAAAAAATTGTCTGAGCGCGGCTACAACGTGCGCGACTTCGAAGGTCACGTCGATTTCGATCTGCGCGACAACATCCGCGCCGAACAAGCCAAGCTCGGCATGGTGCCGGACGGCAATCCGACGGCAGTGTTTTTGGACAAACTCGGCGTGAAGGTACCGTGATCA
Organism: Pseudolabrys sp.; assembly: GCA_036512915.1. Taxonomy (GTDB): domain Bacteria; phylum Pseudomonadota; class Alphaproteobacteria; order Rhizobiales; family Xanthobacteraceae; genus Pseudolabrys. Next base: position 15,959 of record DATBZY010000117.1, read on the forward strand.
GAGCATGATCCCGAAAAAGCCTGCCCCGGACTTGATCCGGGGTGGGAACCGGTTTTCGGAAAAGATCATGCTCAAGAACGTCTGCCATTCGGCCCGTTGCTGTGGCGCGAGGTGCTTTCGGCCTCAAGCCGGACCATTTCGAGCAGATAGCCGAGCGTGTCGAGGCCGGTGCGGCGTGCCATTACGGCAAGATCCGCCGACAGCGTTGCCACGTAACTGGCTACCGCCGTGCGACCACCCGATTCATCGGTTTGATCGGGCATCTTAGTTCCGTGCGGGGCAACGTTCCGTTGGAGTTGCATTGCGTTTGTTCCCCCGAGTGAAAATACACAGTCCGGTTCAAATAGTAATCTTATTAATGGTATAGATGATACAATACATCTCCCGGTTGTATTCAAGCGATAATCCGGTCGCGTTCATGCCCAAATTGGCGGGTTTGAAAGGATTTCGGAACTACCCTGATTTGACAGTAGGGGTCGCCTTCCCCATGTTCCCGGCGAACACGCGGCCGATTCAGCCTCCCTCCGGGGCCGTTTTGGCGGATAACCCATTGGATTTTCATGAAAGTTGTCGTTGTCGAGTCGCCTTCCAAGGCGAAGACGATCAACAAGTATCTTGGGCCCGGCTACGAGGTATTGGCCTCCTTTGGTCACATCCGTGACCTGCCGGCCAAGGACGGATCGGTCGACCCCGATAACGATTTTAAAATGCTCTGGGAGATCGATCCCCAATCGCAAAAGCGCGTAAACGACATCGCCCACGCCCTCAAGAAGGCCGACACCCTCATCCTGGCGACCGACCCCGACCGCGAGGGCGAGGCGATCTCGTGGCATGTCCTCGAAGCCCTCAACGAAAAGCATGCGCTGAAAGGCCAGACGGTCGAACGCGTGGTCTTTAATGCGATCACCAAGCAGTCGGTGACCGAGGCGATGAAGCACCCGCGCGCCATCGACGGCGCGCTGGTGGATGCCTATCTGGCGCGCCGCGCCCTCGACTATCTGGTTGGCTTCACCCTCTCGCCGGTGCTCTGGCGCAAGCTGCCGGGCGCGCGCTCGGCCGGCCGCGTGCAGTCGGTCGCGTTGCGGCTGGTCTGCGACCGCGAGCTGGAGATCGAGAAATTCGTCAAAAAGGAATACTGGTCGATCGTCGCCAAGCTGGCGACGCCACGGGGCGACAATTTCGAAGCGCGTCTTGTTGGCGCCGACGGGCAGAAGATCCAGCGCCTCGATATCGGCTCCGGCGCGCAGGCCGAGGACTTGAAGCAAGCGCTCGAAGGCGCAACGTTCACCGTTGTCGCCGTCGAGGCGAAGCCGGCACGCCGCAACCCGCCGCCGCCGTTCACGACCTCGACGATGCAACAAGAGGCGAGCCGCAAGCTTGGATTTGCTCCCGCGATCGCCATGCGCCTGGCGCAACGTCTGTATGAAGGTGTCGAGATCGACGGCGAGACCACTGGCCTCATCACCTATATGCGCACCGACGGCATCGATATAGCGCCGGAGGCGATTGCCGATATCCGCTCCATGATCGGCAAGAATTTCGGCGCACAATATGTTCCGGGCTCGCCGCGCACCTATCAAAACAAGTCGAAGAAC
>DATBZY010000118.1:0-6349 GCA_036512915.1 Pseudolabrys sp.
GCCGTCGATGTTGCGCACGCCGAGCTTCGACATCTTCTTGTAGCGCCCCTCCATCTCGCGCACCGCCCATTTGAGCGCGACCACCGCCTTCTTCGGATCGGTGACGACCGGCGTGAGCAGATGCGGGATGCCGTCATAGACCGAGAGCTCGAGCATCTTGGGATCGACCATGATCAGCCGGCACTGGTCGGGGCGCAGCCGATAGACCAGCGACAGGATCATGGTGTTGATGGCGACCGATTTGCCGGAGCCGGTGGTGCCGGCGATCAGCAGATGCGGCATGCGCGCGAGATCGACGATCACCGACTCGCCGCCGATGGTCTTGCCGAGGCAGAGCGGCAGCTTGGCGGTGTTCTCGTTGTAATCCTTGGCTGACAGCAATTCGCGCAAGTACACTTTCTCGCGCGTCGGGTTGGGTAATTCGATGCCGATGGCGTTGCGGCCGGACACCACCGCGACACGCGCCGACACCGCGCTCATCGAGCGGGCGATGTCGTCGGAAAGCCCGATGACACGCGAGGACTTGATGCCGGGCGCCGGCTCGAGCTCGTACAGCGTCACTACCGGGCCGGGGTGCGCATTGATGATCTCGCCGCGTACGCCGAAGTCGGCGAGCACGCTTTCGAGCGCCACGGCGTTGGCGTCGATGATGTCTTTCGACAGCGTGGTGCGCTCGGAGACGCGCTGCGCGGTCAAGAAATTGAGCGAGGGCAGCGCATAGCCGTTGCCGCGGCGCGCGGACACGCGCGCGGGCGCGCGGCGGCGCGGCGCCGGTGCTGCGTCTTCTTCCTCGTATTCTTCTTCCGCCTCAGTGGCGGTCGGCATGGCCACGCGGCCGAAGCTGTCGAAGCGCGGCTCTTGACGCGAGCCGGTTGACGGCGCGGCGGCACGCATACGCGCGCGCGCCGGTGCGCCACGGACCAGGCGGCCGATGCGCGCCTTCCAGCTTAGCAGCGCATGCACGATCATGCCGAGCCAGGCGGAGGCGCGATCGTCCTCGGCGTCCTCGATCTGTTCGTTTTTGTCTGCGGCGCGCGCGACGGCCTGCGCGGCGCGCGGCTGCGGCCAGCGCAATCCGACGGCGATGGCGAGCGTCACGGCGGTCGCGATGCCGAACACGGTGGACACCACGATCAATGGAAGCCCGGCCAGCGGCGCGCCGAAAATCAGGGCCGGCACGTGCAACAGCGCGTCGCCCGAAACGCCGCCGAGGCCGGTCGGCAGCGGCCAGGAGCCGATGCGCGGCAGCGTGCCGACGAAGGCGGCGGCGAGGAAGGTGGCGGCAATCCACACTAGGCCGCGCCACTTGTCGCCGACCGGCCTGTGCGACAGCAGCCGCCAGCCGACCAGCGCTTCCGGCAGCAGCAGCAGGAAGGCGGCGAGGCCGAGCAGCTGCATCGCCAGATCGGAGAAGATGGCGCCGGGGAAGCCGAGCAGATTGTGGATCGGCTGTTGCGTGGCGTGGCTGAGCGAGGGGTCCTGCACCGACCAGGTGGACAGTGCGATGGCGCCGAGCAGCGCCAGCGTTATCAGCGCGAGCCCTGCGGCTTCGCTCAAGCGTCGCCGCAGGATGTCGCGGAAATGTTCCGTGACAAAAGCGACGACGTCGAGGCTGCGATCCGCTGAGGCCATGCGTTTACACCATCAGTCGAGCACGGCGACGAGGCGATGCAACGCCTCCGCCGTGGTCGCCTTGTCCTGAACCATGGCGACGCGGATGTAATCCGCGCCGGGATTGCTGCCGTCGGCCTGCTGGCGCGCGAGGTAGCGCCCGGGCACCACGCGCACGCCGGCCTGCTGCCACAGCCGCTTGGTCACGATCTCGCTGCCGCCGTATTTGGCCACGTCGAGCCAGAGAAAAAATCCGCCGGCCGGACGCGTGTAGCCGTAGCGGTCGCCGATGATCTGGTCGGCGAGATCGAATTTGGCGGAATAGAGACTGCGGTTTTCCTGCACATGCGCCTCGTCGCCATAGGCGGCGATGCCGACATGTTGCGCGGGCGTCGGCACCTGCGGTGCTGCAACATTGCGCAATTCGATAAAAGCCGCGAGAAACCGGCGGTCGCCGGCGGCGAAGCCGACGCGCAGGCCGGGCAGGTTCGAGCGCTTCGACAGCGAATGGAACACCACCGCATTAGCGAAGTCGGGTCCCGCCGCTTCCAGCATGCCGGCCGGCGGGTGCTCGCTGTAGATCTCGCAATAGCATTCGTCGGCGAATACCAGAAAGCCGAAACGGCGGGCGAGGTGAGCGAGCCGATCGAGATAGGCGCGATCGGCGACCGCGCCTTGCGGGTTCGACGGCGAGGCGATGTAGAACGCGACCGTGCGCGCCAGCAGCGCGTCGTCGAGCACGTCGAGATCGGGCAAAAAGCCGCTTTGCTTGCGCGCCGGCAAGTAGACCGGCTCGCAATCGGCGGCGAGCGCGCCGGCGCTGTAGGCGGCATAGAACGGATTGGGGATCAGCACCGCCGGCTTGCCGGCGCGGCGCGCAACCCAGCGCTTGGCGGCGATGGCGCCGAGGAACAGCCCCTCGCGGGTGCCGTTGAGCACCAGCACTTCGTGTTCGGCATCGACCGGCCGCGCCAGTTTGTAGCGGCGGCCGAGCCATTGAGCGACGGCGCGGCGGAACGGCTCGATGCCCTTGTTGGCCGGGTAGCGGCCGAATTCGTTCAAGTGCGCGGCGAGCGTAGGCCCGACGAAGGACGGAATCGGATGCTGCGGCTCGCTGACCGACAGGTTGATGGCGGACTTGCCCGGCGCGATGCCGGCGATGAGCTCAGTCAGCCGCACGAACGGCGAGCGGCCATCGACCGCCGTGGCAGTGGGAAAGGAAGGCTCGCGCTCGGCGGTCATCATGGGCATGCGACTACACGGGCGGGCGACGCGTCCCGCGGCACAATGGTGAACCACAATAGTGAGGGCGAGGTTAAGACCCGATTAACCATCGGTGCTAATCGCTTTCTATGGGTTACGACGGACTACGATGAATTGCGAGTTAGGCCGATGAAATGGGGATTTCTAATACTATCGGCTTGCATGACCTACGCTGCTGTTGCATCTCGGATGCGTGCACAGTGCGTGCACGGTGCGTGCACAAAATCGGTGGTGCGTTGCTCGTCGAGGAGCATGCAATGTGGCCTGTAGAGACTGAAAGCCGTCCAAGCCCGTCCGGGCCGTCCAAAAGCCAATAGTGATGCGGGCTTTTTGCGTGTGGGGGTGCCGTCCGAGGCCGTCCAGGAGCCGTCCAAACCAACGTGGTGAGCTATGCCGAAACCGATTAACGAACACGTAATAGAAAACGCGGCGCGCAAAACCGAGCCGATCAAGCTCATGAAGCGGTCTGTCGAAAGCCTCAAGCCCGGGCCTGCGCCTGTCGTACGTTACGACGACAAGCTCTCCGGCTTCGGTGTGCGTGTGATGCCGAGCGGGCGGCGCTTCTACTTCGTGCGCTACCGCAATAAATATAACCGCTCGCGCTGGTTCAGCATTGGCGAACATGGCAAGATCACCGCTGACGTTGCGCGTTCGACGGCGCAACGGGTTTTGCAAGCGGTCATCGTTGACGAAAGTGACCCCTCCGGCGAACGGGAATCCTTCCGCACGGCGCCGACCGTCTCCGATTTGTTTGATCGCTACATTGCCGAACACGTCGAGCGAAAAAACCGCCCGGTCACTCGCAAGGAGTTCAAGCGCATCGTCGAGCGCGACCTCCGGCCGGAACTCGGCCAGCACAAGGTCGCTGCTGTCACCCGGCAGGATATCGACCGTATGCACAGCGCGCGAGCCGCAACGCCTCGCCAAGCCAATTTGATCCTGGCCGTATGTTCGAGGGCCTTTAACCTGGCCGAACTGTGGGGAATGCGCGCCGAGGGCACGAACCCATGCTCGAAGATCGAACGATATCGAGAAAACCGCCGCGAGCGTTTCCTGTCGGCCGATGAACTTGGTCGGCTCGGTGCGACGTTGCGGCAAGCCGAGTCCGAAGGGTTGCCTTGGAAAGCGGGCACTGGCCGGAGGCTCTATACGCGCGTCACCACCGGGGCGATAGAACTCCTGCTGTTCACCGGATGCCGCCTGTCCGAGGTGCTTAATCTGCGCTGGGATCAGGTGGACTTCGAGGCCGGCACGATCACGCTCGTGGAAACGAAATCGGGCCGGCCGCAGGTGGTCGTGATGAACGCGCCAGCCCGGCAGGTTTTGAGGGTTATGGAACAGGCGAAGGCTTCGCCATGGGTCGCGCCATCAACTTCGGACCGGAAGCGCCCACTCTCGAAATCAGCGATAGAAGCGATATGGCAGCGCATGAGGACGGCCGCGAAGATCGAGGACGTGCGCCTGCATGATCTTCGGCACACGGTGGGCACCTATGCAGGGCAATCCGGTGCCAACGCCTTCCTCGTGCGCGATCTTCTGCGGCATAAGAATCTTGCGATGACCGGCCGCTACGTGAACCGGTCGGATGATCCGTTGCGCACGCTTAGCGATCAGGTAGGCGAGCGGATCGAGGCGGGGCTTGCAGGCCGTCCGGGGGCGCAGGTGGTGCCACTGAAACGTGGTGCCTGATTGCTACGGTCATTCGCCAGCCGAGTGCTTCCTACTCCGGCGCGGAAGAGCGCCTTCCGGCCGCGGGGGCGCAGGCAGCAGATTAAATAGTTCCAGGTGTTGCCCACACGCGATGAATGGCTTGCAATGCTCATAGTCGTGCAGCCAAAGGTAGGCCATGAGGGCGAGCCAAGCATCTTCCAGCGCGCCGTGGACCTTCCCTTGGCGCCGCAAACCCATCGTAGCGCAAACCGATTTGAGGGACGCGCTGGCACCAAGGTCTGCGGCGCGATAGCCCTCCGTCGTACAACAGATCGGTTTGTCGAGGGTCGGCTGGCCTGCCGTCGCCAGTTCGCGGTTGATGAAGCCGATATCAAATTCGGCGTTGTGGGCGATGATGAGGTTGCCGGATTGTAGAAAGCGTCTGATGCGCTCGGCGTAAAGCCCAAACGGCTCCTGGTGTCGAAGGGTCCAGTCGTCGAATCCGTGAACTTCCTCTGCCTTCGGATGACTCGTGCGGCCCGGATCAAAGATCAGATGGATATAGCTGATCGGAAACGAGGGCTCGGATAGACAGGCCGTAGGTAGCCAAATCGCGCCGATGCTAACGATGCGATCTGTCGAGTGTAGGCCAGTCGTTTCGACGTCGACGGCCACGACGAATTCCGGAAACCTGGGTGTTGGGCTACGGCCGATCCGAGTGATCGTATCACTAACGATAACGACACCTTCCCGAACCTGATCATCATGGGGGCTGGTCTGGACAATTTTTCGCGGCTCTAGCCACTCCCACATGGCTAAAAGCCGGGGACGCCGCTGCAATGGGTTTCGGCCAGCGCTATGCCGCGCGTCACGTCTAACCCGTTGATCTCCAGCACCCAGGCGCGGTTTTCGCTGGGGAGATAAACGAACATCTGTCGGCCGGTGTAGCCGCCCATCGAATTTTTCGCGTTGACAAAACCACATACTGCACCCGGCCGTTTTACGAGTCCTTCGAACCTGGCCGAGGCGGGGTCTTTCAGATTTTTCGTCACCCCCGCGCGCGCTTTTGTTATCACGGGATCATCGGCCGGCTGTGCTTGTGCATTCAAGCAAAGGCCGAGAATTGAAAATCCAACATATAGCAGGCGCATGGTTATTCCTACTTGCCGTCCTCTTGAGCCGCGCGAAACGTCCGAAGGCCGCGTCCGCAGAGATTTTAGCAGAGACGGAAAGTCGATGTCTCGTGTCATTTGGGAACTGACGAAGCTTCGTCTTCGCATTTCTGCTAAGACGCAGGACGTAGGGGAGGATCAGTGCACCATACGAAACCGCCGGCCTTGCGGCCGGCGGGCTTACCCGCATTGTTTTTGCATACAAACCTAAACACCATATGGCATAGTTTCTCACGGCGATGACTAAAGAGGGTGAAATATGCGTAGCCAGTTTAGGGCAGCGATTGCGCTTTCACTCACGTCATTTGCAGCAATCTGCCTTGGCATGTGGCTGCCGTCAGCCTCGGAGGCCAATTGGCAAAACACGCGTTGGGATATGTCTCTTGAGGAACTTTTAGCAGCACGTGAGAACCTTGAGCGAACCACCCCACTTGAGCAGCGCGGCGAAACCATCGAGATACTTGGAACTCCGCTCGCAAAAGGCGAATATTCAACCCAGCAATATGGGTTCAAAGTCACTGCTGTCCGGCAATTAGTCGAACAGGTTCAATTGGGTAGGAGTTTCTCCGCGCAGATTTTGCAGGGTCCTGTCATTCAGTAGCTGATCCACGGGCGTTTTCTCAAATAGCATCAGGCTCAAAATCTGTAAAATT
>DATBZY010000119.1:0-23528 GCA_036512915.1 Pseudolabrys sp.
TCGAGCTTGCGCGGAATGACACTCGGCTTGTGATACTCCAGCCCCAGACGATGCAAGAGCGCGATCAGTCCCGAGCGGCTTTCATAAACGAGCCTGAATTCCTTCTCGATCCAGGCGCCGATCTGACGTGTCGAACGCGGCAGCGCCGCGGCTACCCACGCCTTCAAATCGTCCTCCTGCTTCACACTCAGATAGCTTGCGCTCCCACCCACATCGAAGCTGGTGATACCTTCAATCCCGCGTTGCTCGAAGAGCTTGCGCCAGCCTCATTGAACAGTGCCGTGAACACGGTGGCGCTTTCTCTGTCGGCGACGCACCAGCCGACGATTCTGCGGCTGAAGATATCGATGATGACGTAGAGGTAGAAGTACGTCCATTTGGCCGGCCCCATCAGCTTCGTGATGTCCCACGACCAGACCTCGTTGGGTGCTTGCGCCAGCAGCTCCGACTTTTTGTAAATTGGATGGCGCAGGTGATCGCGGCGATCACGGACTTCAAACGTCCTGCGGACTCGAGACCTCGGCCGATGAGTGCGCCTTGATCTCGCGCACCGGCGTTCGCCCGCGAATGTCGCGGCCGGTCGGCAGCCAGGCGCAGACCTGGGCCTCGTCGACCCAGATGGTCTTGAATTCGGCGGGCGCGAAGAATTCCGCGAACACCAGCTCCTCGTCGCTGGCGGCTTCGAGATAGTGCCGCTCGCGATCGGGGTAATAGATGACGTCGCCCTTGCGCACAGGATAAGGCTTTTCATTGGCGTAGACGGTGCCGCGTCCGCGCAGCACATACATGAAATGCTCGGCGCCTTCGTGATGATGATTGGCGGCCGCGGTGCCGGGCGGATAGATGATCATCTCGCCTTTCACCGCCTTGGTGCCGAACAGTTTCGGCGTCACCAGATAAATGCGCTTGCGCGCGTCATGCTCGGAATCGAGCACCGGCTCGCGCGTCCAATCCGCCAGCCGGAACGCCGGCGGGTTTTGCTCGAAACTCGGATCGAAGCGCGCGGCGTTGGGAATTTCCCCGTACAGCAGCGCGGCGCCGCGGCCTGAGCTCACGCTCGCCGAAAAACCGGGCGGCAGAAATGCGACATGGGCATCCGAGATCATCTCGCGGCTGTCGCCGTGCGCCAGCAGTGCTTCGCCGTCGAGCCCCTGCAGCCAGGCCACGCTCGTCGCCGGCACCGTCAGCGGCGCCTCGCCGCCGGGGCCGAGCGTCAGGCGGTCGCGCAGGATGCTGGTACCGGGCACCCGCGCCTCGGTCAGCAGGTGCTGGCGGGTGGCGCCTTTGCCGGCCGGCTCGCCGGCGACCGTGCTTTCGTTGAATATAGCCGCCATGCGTTCCCTCCTCAGACCTCAGCTATCAGCCAATCTATTGAAATTACGACATAATAGTACAAATCTGGAACTTTGCCTCGCACCTAAGATAGCGCCCGACCACAAGAATAATGCTGTCATTTTTCCCCGCCTATAACGTAGTAAGATATCTAACGAAGGCGTGAAAACACGTCAGTCCCTTTTCGTTTTGCAGAGTAATTCCATGGCCAGACCAGCTGTTGTTCTCGTCGGCGCCGACAAAGGTGGCGTTGGCAAGACCACCATCGCCCGCACCCTGCTCGATTATTTCGGCGCCCATCAAACGCCGACGCGCGCCTTCGACACCGAATCGCCGCGCGGCACGCTCAAGCGCTTCCATCCCTACGTGACCGAAGTCGTGGATGTGACCTCGGTCCCCGACCAGATGAAGATCTTCGACACGCTCGGCAACGCCGAAGCCAGGGTGACGGTGATCGACGTGCGCGCCGGTCTGCTGTCGTCCACGCTGCAGGCGCTGAGCGATATCGGCTTCCTCGAATCGGCCAAGAAGGGCCAGATCACCTTCGCGGTGTTCCATATTCTCGGCCCTTCGATCGCTTCGCTCGAGGAAATAGCCGCGACCGCTCGCTTCGTCGGCGACGCTAACTACTACCTGGTGAAAAACCACATCAACGACACGTCGTTCTTCGAGTGGGATCCCGCGACCTACAATTCGTACTTCAAGCAGATCAAGGGCGCTGAGGAGATCACCATTCCAAAGCTCAACGAGATGGCCTGCGAGCAGGTGGAAGTGGCCAGCGTTCCCTATGTTTCGTTCGTTGCCAACAAGAATGCCAAGGGCGAAGCGGCCAACTATTCATTCGTTCTGCGCGGCTACGTTCGCCATTGGCTCGGCAATGTCTGGGGCGAGTTCGACCGGGTCAAACTCGTCGACCTGGTCGCGCCGAAGATGGAAAGCAATATCCGCCAGGCGGCCGGCTAGCGCTTGATCCAGAAAAGCAGGAACCGGTTTTCGGAATAGTTCATACGCAAGCAAAAAATTATAAAGCTGTCCGATGCGCGGGCGGCGTCCCGGTAAACCGATGTCGTTCCGCAACTCTGTCACTATCGTTGCCTCGCCGCGTCCGCGCGTGGGCAAGACCCTATTGGCACGGCTGCTCACGGATTTTCATCTGCACGAGGGCCGCTCGGTGGCGGCCTTCGATCTGAATTCCGGCGAGGGCACGCTGGCGCAGTTCCTGCCCGAGCACGCGACCGCGTCCGAGATCGTCGATATCCAGGGCCAAATGGCGCTGTTCGACCGCCTGGTCGCCGATGACGGCACCACCAAGATCGTCGACCTCGGTAGCGAGTCGTTCGAATCCTTTTTCGCGCTGGCCAGTCAGATCGGCTTTGCCGAGGAAGCCCGCCGCCGCGGAATCGCGCCCGCCATCCTGTTCGTAATCACGCCGGACCACACCTCGGTCGAGGCCTATCGCGGGCTGCGCCGCCGCTTGTCGCCGGCGACGCTGGCGCCGGTGCTCAACGAGATGCTCGGGCCGGCGCAGCACCGCGACAAATATCCGACTTCTGGCAGCGGCGCGTCGCTGGCGCGGTTCCCCGTGCTGGCGCCGGGCTTGCGACGATACATCGAGAAGCCGCCGTTCTCGTTCGCGGATTCGCGGCTCGCCAATGCGAAGGACATCCCGCTCGACGTCCATATCGAGCTGCAACGCTGGCTGCGGAAGATTTATCTGGAGTTCCGGGAACTCGACCTGCGTATTCTGCTCGTCGACCTGCAATCCTCGATCAGGCTTCAATCCTAGTTCCCATTGTAATTGCTTATAATTTTAGCGTCCGCACGCCGACATCAATCACCAGAACGCCACATCCGGTCCGGGGAACCCAGGAACCAGATCCCTTCTTGCACGTTGTCCCCGCCAGACTTCCCGCGCCGGATAGCGCACGCAAACAAGCGGAGCCTACGCCATGTGGATCTCGATGTTTGCCGTCGTTCTCGGTATCGCCCTCGGTTTCGGCCTGGGCGCGGTGCTTGTGGAATCCTACGAGGAAGCCCCCCGCCCCTATGGGCGCAAGCCCGTCCGTAATTTGTAATTTGCGTCATCGGCAACGACCCCCTTAGGCGGCCAGGAGGCCGCCCAATTTTTTTATGGCGCGGCGCCGAAAACGTCGGAACTCTGCAATAATCAGGGCGCATGCCGCCGCCCCTGATGCTCTCGAGACGCTTCGCGCCGCTGTTCTGGTGCCAGTTCTTCGCGGCATTCAACGACAATTTCCTCAAGACCTCGCTGGTTTTCCTTATCTTGTTCGGCTCCGGCGCGGCCGACGCCGAAGCGCTGATCACGGTTGCCAGCGCGATTTTCATCGCGCCGTTTTTCTTTCTGTCCGCGCTCGGCGGGGAACTGGCCGACCGCCACGACAAGGCGCGCGTGGCGCAGTGGCTGAAATTCGCCGAGATTTTTGTCGCTGGGCTGGCGGTCCTCGGCTTTGCGCGCCAGTCGGTGCCGCTGCTGTTCGGTGCGCTGGCCGGCTTCGGCGTGATCGCCGCGCTGTTCGGGCCGATCAAATACGGCATCCTGCCGGACCACTTGCGGCGCGAGCAATTGCCCGCCGGCAATGCGCTGGTGGAAGGCGCGACCTTCGTCGCCATCCTCACCGGCACCATCGTCGGCGGCTTGGCGGCGCGCGGCGGCGGCGAGGTTGCGGCATTCGCGGTGCTGGTGCTGGGATTTGCGCTCGCCTGCTGGAGCGCGAGCCTGCTGATCCCGCCGACCGGCGAAGGCGCGCCGCATCTCAAGGTCGCGATCAATATCGCCGCTTCGACCGTGGCGATGATCCGCCATCTGCGCGCCGACGCGCGGCTGTGGTGGGGCGCGATGGTGACGAGTTGGTTCTGGCTCGTCGGCATCGTGGTGCTGTCGCTGTTGCCGCCGCTGATCAAGACGCTGATCGGCGGCAACGAGGACACGGTCACCATCTATCTCGCATTGTTCTCGATCGCAGTCGGCGCCGGCTCGGCGTTGGCGGCGGTGATCGCGCGCGGACGCATCGTGCTCAACACCACGCTGGCCGGCGCAGGTTTGCTCGGCGTGTTCGCGCTCGATCTTGGGTTGGCTACGTTTGGCGAGCCGGCTGCGCTTTCGCCGCAAGCGCCGGGCATTGTGTTTTCGTCGGTGCTCGGGATTCGCGTCGCGATCGATCTTGCCGGGCTTGCGATCGCCGGCGGGCTGTTCATCGTGCCGGCCTTCGCCGCGGTGCAGGCCTGGTCCGGTGCCGATTACCGCGCGCGCACCGTTGCGGCCGTCAACGTGCTCAACGCGGCGTTCATGACCGGCGCCACGGTGCTGGTGGCGATGTTGCAGAAGGCCGGCGTCGGCGTGCCGGCGCTGTTCATGATGATCGGCGCGGCGACGCTTGCAGTTGCCGTCGCAATCTGGCGCACGATGCCGAAAGGCGACTAGGCCTATTTCTTCCGCATCGCCAATACGCGATCGACCATCTCGCCGGCGACGCCCAGGTAATTCGCCGGGTCCACCATTTTCTCGAGCTGCTTGCGGTCGGCGTGCTTACTGATCTCCTTGTCCTCGGCCAGCAGATCGATCAGCGGGCGGCCGGTTTTGATCACGTCACGGCAGATGTCGTAGACCAGATCGTGCGCGCGGTTGCGGCCAAGTGCGGCGCCCAGCCCCATCATCACCGCTTCCGACATGATCAGACCTTTGGTGATGTCGAGATTCGCGCGCATCTTCTTTTCGTTCACCTGCAGACCGCTCACCAGGAAGCGAGTCTGCGCCAGCGCGCCGGCCGACAGCATGAAGATTTCCGGCAGTGCGATCCATTCGATCTCCCACGGACCGGTGGAGCGCTCGTGGTCTTCGACCATCGCTTCCAGCAGGGCGGCGACCAGTTGCTTCACCATGGCGGTCTGCGCGGTGATGTAGACGGAAGAAATCGGGTTGCGCTTCTGCGGCATGGTGCTGGACGAGCCGCGGCCCTGGTGGAACGGCTCGTAGACTTCTTCCACTTCGGTCTGCATCAGCAGCTTCACGTCGAAGGCGATCTTGCCGCAGCTTCCGGTGACCAGGCCGAGGAAGCAGCCGACCTCGGCGATGCAGTCGCGCACGGTGTGCCAGGAAATCGCCGGCTGGCCGAGCTTGAGCTCTTTGCACAGTGCTTCCTGCACCTTCAGCCCGTCCTTGCCGAGCGAGGACAGCGTGCCGGCGGCGCCGCCGAATTCGCCGACCAGCACGCGCGGCCGTAGCTCCTTGAGGCGCTGCTTGTGGCGCTCAAAACCGGCGAGCATGGTCGCCATCTTGTAGCCGAAGGTGATCGGCACCGCCTGCTGCAGGTTGCTGCGCCCGGCCATGGGCGTGTCGCGGTATTTCTTGGCGAGCTCAGCGAGCGCGTCGGAAATGGCGTCGATGTCCTGCTCCAGGATGTCGAGCGCCTCGCGGATCTGCATGATGGTGGCGGTGTCAGTGATGTCCTGGGTGGTGGCGCCCCAGTGGCTCCATTCGCCGAGGCCGTCCTTGCACAGCTTGACCAGCTGCTGGACGACCGGCAGCACCGGATAGCCGATCCGCTCGGTGGCCTCCTTGAGCTTGGCCATGTCGATCTTGTCGGCCGAGCAGTGACGGACGATCTCCTCGGCCGCTTCCTTCGGGATGATCCCGAGCCGGCCTTGCGCGCGGGCCAGCGCGGCCTCGAAGTCGAGATATTTCTGCACGCGGTTCTCGTCCGAGAACACCTTCCGCATTTTTTCAGTAGTGAAAATGTCGCGGAACACCGCGGAATCGAGGATCGTGCTGGGCATAATGGGCTCCTGAGAAATGCTGGCGGCACCCTAGCGTTTCTTGGCCAGCGATCAACTCGGGGGCAGTTGCGTGAAGCCGCGTTTCCGGCCCAAATTGCCGGGAACCGCCATTCCAGGAGACCCCAATGACCGCGATGACCAAGCCGCAGCGCAGCTTCAAGCTCGAGCCCGTGCACCCGAAGCCGGAGCAGGCGCACACCATGCCCTATGCCCCGGCGGTGCATATCGTCGGCGCCTGCGACCTGATGTTCCTGTCGGGCGCGACGCCGTCGCCGCTCTACCACAAGCATCCGCATGTGGATTCCGAGCATGTGCATCCGCACAGCATCGAGGAGCAGACCATCCGCGCGATGGAGGCGATCAAGTCGATCCTCGACAAGACCGGCGCCAGCTGGCGCGACGTGGTGAAGGTGACGAAATATCTCACCGACTTCCGCGACGCCGACGCCATGCACGCCACCATGGCCAAATATTTTGGCGACTGGCGGCCGGCGAGCACCACCGTGTGCATCAACCAGTTGTCGTCGCCGGGCGCGCGCATCGAGCTCGACATGATCGTGGCGTTGCCGAAGCAGGCCTCGTGACGCTGCCTCAGCATCTCGCCGGCATTGTCGACGCGCACTACCCGCGCTTTTCCGAGCCTGAGATGGCGCGCCGGCGCGCGGCGGTGGAGCAGTTGCTGGCGCGGGCGGAGTGCGAGCATCTGCTGTTCTGCGGCGCCAACCGCTTCGGCTCGGTGGTGCAATGGCTGACGCAATGGCCGGTCACCGCCGAGGCGGTCGGTGTGCTGACGCCGGCGAGGCGCGACGCGCTGTTCGTACAATACGTCAATCACGCGTCGCAGGCGCGGCTGCTCGCCGATAAGGCCGATGTGTCTTGGGGTGGGGAATCCTCGATCGCCGCCGCCATCGAGCTGCTGGCGAAACGGGGAGCGCGCGAGAATCGCGTGGCGACCATCGGCCCGCTGAGCGCCGAGCAGCATGCGGCGTTGTCGGCGCGGTTCGGCAAGTTGACGAGCCTCAATCGCGATTACATCCGCCTGCGGCAGGTGAAGTCGGTCGAGGAATTGGACTGGCTGCGCATCGGTGCGCATTTCAGCGACCTCGGCATGGCGGCGCTGCGCGATGGGCTGAAAATCGGATTGACCGAGCGCGAGCTCGGCGACCTGATCGAACGCGCCTATGTTGCGCAGGGCGCCAGCAACGTCATTCACTACATCGGCACCACCGCGATGAGCGCGCCCGACCTCGCGGTGCCGCGGCAGTTTGCGTCGATGCGGCGCGTGCAGGCGGGCGATGCGGTGGTGGCCGAGATCAGCGCGGCGTTCTGGGAACATCCGGGGCAAGTGTTACGAAGTTTTGCGTTGGGCGAGCCGAGCAAGCTCTATCGCGACCTGCATGCGGCGGCCGATGCCGCTTTCGACGCCATTGGCGCGGTGCTGAAAGCCGGCGCCACGCCGGCGCAGGTGATCGAAGCCGCGGGCGTTATCGAGGAGGCGGGCTTCACCATCATCGACGATCTGCTGCACGGCTATGGCGGCGGCTATCTGCCGCCGATCCTCGGAGCCAAGAGCCGCCCGGCCGGCCCGGTGCCCGAGGCGCCGTTCCGCGCCGGACAGACGGTGGTGATCCAGCCCAATGTCGTGACGCGCGACGGCAAGGCCGGCGTGCAGACCGGCGAGCTGGTGCTGATCACCGACAGCGGCATCGAGCGGCTGCACGCGATGCCGCGCGGCTTCCACACTATTTAAGCTGCTCCGCCATCCAATCCGCGCTCTGCGAACGCCAGCGGTAGGCGCGGTTGGTGGCGATGTGGTTGCCGTCCTCGATCATCATCAGCTCGACCGGTCCCTTCACCTCGCGCGCCAGGCGTTCGGCGTCCTTGGCCGGCACGATGCGATCGAGCCGCCCGTTCACGATGAAAATGGGACAGGTTATGTTTCCCGCGATGCCTTCCAGCGACAGCGTGCCGGCGTTCTTGCGCGCCTCCTCTTGCGTCTTGCAATGGCTGCGCACGCGGAACGCTTCGCGCGTCAGTTCCGGCAATCCGTCCCAGGCCGCGCCCCAGTTGAACGGGCCGCCGAGCGCGATGCAGGCCTTAATGCGCTTGTCGAAGGCGGCGGCGCGCGGCGCGTAATAGCCGCCCAGGCTCACGCCCCACATGCCGATGCGCGCGGCATCGAGATCGCGGCGGCTAGCCACGTAATCGAGCACGGCCTTGACCGGCACTTCGTAGTCGCCGCGGATGGCGAAGTCGTACTGCGCCTCGCCCTGGCCGGGCCCGTCGAAAATCAGTGTGGCCATTCCGCGCGCCAGGAACGGCGCTTCATAGGCGTCGCCCTCTTCCTTGGTGGAATCGAGTCCGACCGCCATCGCCACCACCGGCGGCTTTTCGATGCCGGCCGGCTTGCGCAGTATGCCGGCAAGAGTCTTGCCCTGATAGGGAATCTCGACCCGTTCGCCGGGCGGCCTCAGGTGAGGAAGCGCCGCTTGCCGGCACTCGACCGCTTTCATGTGCGCGACTTTCATCTGCGGCACGTCGTTGACGAACAGGAACGCCGCAAAATGATAGTAGACGGTGGCGCGCTGCAGACATTCGCCGGCGGTGAGAAAATGCTTTTTCGCCAGCGCCTCGCGGCCGAGCTGCTCGTGATGCGCGGCGCGCTCCGACCAGGCGCGGCACCAGTCGTTATAAGACGAGATCGAGCCGGTGACCTCCTCGAAATCGGTGAGCACGACGCCGTTGGCGACGAAACGCGGGCCCCAATGCGAAATCGCGGCCTTGAGCAAGGGGTCGGATGACATGAGAATTCCTTATAAGTGCGAAGCGTCCATTTGTTTGCGCATGATCTTATCCGAAAACCGGTTCCCACTTTTCGGGATCATGCGCCGCGGCGATACCAGGGCATGAAGCACCGGGTGCTCCAGTTCACCAGCAGTTCGAAGCCGACGCCGAAGGCGGCGAGCAGCAGCACGCCGACGAAGGCTTCGTTGTGGTGATAGGAGCGCGAATTATAGAGAATGTAGTAGCCGAGCCCGCCGACCGAAATGAAGAATTCCGCCACCACTGCGCCGATCAGGGCGCGGCCGGCGGCGAGCCGGAAGCCGGCCAACAGATACGGCAGCGAGGCCGGCAGCACGATCTCGATCAGCATGCGCACGCGGCCGGAGCGGAACGAGCGCGCGACCTCGAGGTATTCGCGCGGAACCGAGCGCGCGCCGTCGGCGACATTGATGATGATGGAGAAGGTCGCCGCGAAGATGATGGTTGCGATGCGCGTCGCGCTGGAATAGCCGAACCACAAGGAGAACAGCGGCAGCACGACGATCATCGGCACCGCGTAGAAGCCGTTGACGTAATGCCGGATGGCGCGCTCGAACATCGCGCTGCGCCCCATCAAGAGCCCGATGATGGTGCCGAACACCAGGGCGATGGCGAGGCCCTCGGCCACCGCGGCCAAGGTGGCGCCGGTGGCTGTCAGGAAGGCCGGATCGACGATGACGCGCGGGATCGCCATTACCACCGTGGTCGGCTTGGCGACATAGGCCGGCGCGAAGGAGCGCACCACGAATTCCCACACCAGCAGGATGGTAAGCCCGGTGAGCAGGCGCGGCACGAAGGTGCCGAGCAGCCGATCGGCCAGCGCCGAGGGCTTGTGCGCGGCCGCAATGGGAGCGGAGACACGAAGCGCGGATTCGGTCACGGTCTAGTTTCTCCAGCGCGCGAAATGGTTCTCGATCTTGAGTCCCAGCCGCATCAGCCCGACGCCGATGAGACCAATGATCAGGATCGAGGCGAACACGCCGCCGGTGTCGAAATTCTGCGAGGCGCTCATGATGAGCTGGCCCAGGCCGGTCGAGGACAGGAAAAACTCCGCCGCCACCATGCCGACCAGCGCGCGGCCGATCGCCTGGCGCACGCCGGTCATGGTGTAGGGCAGGGTGTAGGGCAGCATGACTTCGCGCCACAGCGACCATTCGCTCGAGCGGAACGATTTCGCCACTTCGATCAGTTCCGGCTTGATGCTGCGCGCGCCTTCCACCGTGTTGTAGAGCACCGGGAACACCGCGAACAGGAATACCACCAGCACCTTGGGCGCGAAGCCGAAGCCCATCATCGACAGGATGAACGGGATCAGCGCCACCATCGGCGTGGCGTAGAGAATCATGATGTAGGGCTCGATGCCGATGCGCAGCACGCGCAAACGCGCCAGCAGCATGCCGAGTGGCATGCCGACGATGAGCGCAAGCACGAAGCCGGTCAGGAACAGCTGCGCCGAATCGAGGAACTGGCGGACAAATTCGCCGGTCGTCACCAATTGCCAAAGCCGCACCAGCGTTTCCGAAAACGGCACCATGAAGGCGGCGCTGGTGCTGCGCCCCGCGATCTCCCAGAGGGCGATGCCGGCGGCAATGCTGATCCAGAACGGCGCGACGCGGCGAATGCTTTTGGATTCCACGAACTTTAATCCACTCGGCTGTCATCATCCGCGAAAGCGGATGATCCAGTACCCACTGCGCTGCGGTTTCTTCGCGAACACTGTGAGTACTGGATGCCCCGCCTTCGCGGGGCATGACAGTTCTTTGTTATACCGACGAAATCTCGTCAGCCTGGGAACTCATTTCACCATCGCGTTGGCGTCTTTCCAGACGCTGCTGTCGACGAGTTTTTCGTAAGTCACCGGTTCCTTGCCGGGATTGATGGAGCCGATCTTTTTCATCAGCGCGGCGGTAGCCTCGATCTTATTGCGCGGTAACCCGTCGTCCTTCGCCGCCCAGAAGTCGATGGCGAGAAATTCCTTG
This sequence comes from Pseudolabrys sp., assembly GCA_036512915.1. Taxonomy (GTDB): domain Bacteria; phylum Pseudomonadota; class Alphaproteobacteria; order Rhizobiales; family Xanthobacteraceae; genus Pseudolabrys. Next base: position 10,929 of record DATBZY010000119.1, read on the forward strand.
AGCGCGGCCTTGTTGACCTCCTTGTTATGACCGGTTCCCGCCGCCGCCTCGGCGACCGCGTCGGCATTCTTCGGGTCTTGCATGAAACGTGCGGCCTCGACCATACCGGCAACCGTGCGCACGATGGCGTCACGGTTGGCCGCAAGATTGTCCTTGCGCGCGACCATGATCAGATAATGGCTGGTCGGGTTGGTGTTCTTCATCGCCAGCATGACGTTCAGCTTCTTGCCCTGAGCTGAAATCTCGACGAGATCGTCAAGATGCAGCACGGAGAAATGAAGCTGGCCGGCCAGCAGCGCCGGGCCCGGACTGGAGCCGAGCGCGACCTGCTTCACGTCCTCAATCTTCACGCCGGGGCAGCCGGCGGTGAGCATCGAGCGCAGCGCCACCGAGCGCGCGCCATTGATCGAATCGACGCCGATGTCCTGCCCGACCAGGTCCTTGCAGGTCTTGCCGGTTTCGGTGGTGCCGATGACCCAATCCGGGTTCGGCATGCCGTAGAGCGCAACCAGCGGAACGTCGGCATTGGAAATCTGGTTGATCACCGGCGGCGTCGGCGACCAGGCGAGATCGATGTCGCCGGCGACCACCGCGCGCGCTGCCGCGGTGCCGTTGTCGAACGGGCGGATTTCCACATTGGCGCCGTGCTTCTTGAAGAAGCCCTGCTTCTCCGCGACATAGGCGATGGTTACCGAAAATATTGCCGGAATGCCGGGAAGTGCAAGCACGACCTTCTTGCCCTGAGCCGCGGCCGGCGCGGTGGCGCCGAAGGCGAGTGCGCACAGCAAGCCGAGGCTCGCAATGCATTTCGCGAATTTGCCGTTCATGGAATCCTCCCTTTTTTCGTTTAGGCTTTTTCTAGCGTTCGAGTTGGAATTCGGCTTCGCGGGCTTCCCGCATCAGCGTGCCCCACACCTGTTCGCGCAGTTCGGCGAAGCGCGGCTCGCGCAGTGTCTCTCTTGTGCGCGGATGCGGCAGGTCGATGGTGATGGTCTCGTGGATGCTTGAGGGCCGGCCCTTGAGCACAATCACTCGGTGACCGAGCAGCACCGCTTCCTCGATCGAATGGGTAACGAAGACCATCGCGGTCGGCCGCTCGTTCCAGATGCGCAACAGCTCGAATTGCAGAATCTCGCGCGTCTGGGCGTCCACCGCGGCGAACGGCTCGTCCATCAGCAGCACATTCGGTTCAATGGCGAGCGCGCGGGCGAGCCCGCAACGCTGCTGCATGCCGCCGGACATCTGATACGGGAAGGCCTTTTCGAAGCCGGCCAGTCCCACCAGCTTGATGAACTCCGGCACCTTGCGCTCGATCTCCGCCTTCGGCGCACCGGCCATGCGCAAGCCATAGGCGACGTTCTCGTACACGGTCTTCCACGGAAACAGACCGAAATGCTGGAACACCATGGCGACGCCGGCAATCGGGTTTTCGACGCGCTCGCGGCCGACCCAGATTTCGCCGGTGTCGATCGGTAGCAGCCCGTCGATGCAGCGCAGCAGTGTGGTCTTGCCGCAGCCGGACGGGCCGACGATGGCGACGATCTCACGCTCGCCGACATCGAAGTCGATGTTGCGGAACACTTCGAGCGTGCCGTAATGCTTGCCCAGTCCCCTGACACGAATACGGGGCTCGACGCCGGCTGCGCGCGCAGCGGTGGCCGGGTACGTGGCGGATGACGTCGTCTGCTGGCTGCTCACTCGGCGGCCTCGATCGACGGCTTGGCATTGATCTTGGCCCAATAGTCGGCGGCCTCCTTCGAGCGCCGCAATGCCTCCTCGGTCTCGAAGCCCGGCGCCATCGAGCCGTCGGTGCCGGCGAGAATCTGGTGATGCTCGATGTTGAGCGTGCGCAGCCAGCGCTGCTGTCCCATGGTGATGGCGATGAAATAGCCGATCTCGACCAGTTCGGGCTCGCTGAAGTTCTTGTGCAGCCGCGCCCAGAACGCGTCGTCGCACGGCAGATCCCAGGTGATCGCCTCGGCATAGGACAAGGCCGCCTTCTGCCGCTCGTCGTAGCGCGTCGAGCTTTCGAAGTTGATCAGGTCGGAATAGTCGTCCTCCTTGAGGCCGGACTTGGCCGCCTTGATCGAGCGCTGATTGCCGCAGAATTCGCACAGCACCGAGCGCGAGACATAGATGCGGCACAGCTCCTTGATGTTGTGATCGGCGACCCCGTTCTTGAAGACATCGCGCCAGGTATTGGCGAACGACCAGAACGTCGCCGGCACATGGGCGCGCACGGCCTGGCTTTCCGGCCGCGGCGTCCCCTCCCGCGCGCAACGTTCGAACTCGGCGATCATGGCGGGGTCTTTGACCGTCGACGGATCGACATAGCTAATGCGCGGCTTAGACATCGACGATTTCTCCTAGGACCTTGTTGAGCATCGGTTGCGGATGCGACGATTATGGCAGGCTTGGCCGCATGTTGCAGCAACCGCGCGGGACGGGCAACGCCGGTCTCGCCCGACCATCATATTCGGGCCCACTCCGGGTGGGCCGAAATAAGCTGAAAATTCAACGGCGAACGGGATGAGGTTTTTGTTAACCAACGTCGCCTAGCTTGCCGGCGTCCCGTTCCCGGGCGTTTCGGTCAGGCGTTGTGATGCATATTGGAATAGCCCGAGGGCTGATTGTTGCGGTGGCCGGCCTATGGCTGGCGGGCTGCACCACCACGAACAACTCTTCCAATCTGTTCGCTGCGAAGATGCCGGCGCCGGATGCTTCGGCTGCCGCGCCGCCTAATGCCGACAGCGACACCACCGGATCGGTGTCGGCGCCGCGCGGCGGGCCGGCTTCCACTGAGCCGGGCCTGCTCGGCAGCGATCCGAACGACGACCTGAGCCTCGGCAAGAAGCAATATCGCGCCAATAATTTCGGCCTGGCGGAAAAGTATTTCCGCCGCGCGGTCGAGCAGCATCCACGCGACGCGCAAGCCTGGCTCGGGCTGGCCGCGGCCTATGACCGCTTGCACCGTTTCGATCTCGCCGACCGCGCCTATAGCCAGGCCATCGGCATCGTCGGGCCGACGGCCGAGATCCTCAACAACCAGGGTTATTCCTACATGCTGCGCGGCGACACCGAGCGCGCGCACGCGAAGCTGGTCGCCGCCCGGCGCAAGGACCCGCGCAACAAATACGTAGCGAACAACCTCCAGTTGCTGCAGGAGAGTTATCGCAAGGGCAAGGTGCTCGAGTAGGGCGCCCTTTTCTCATTCCAATATTCTCTCCGCTGCCATGCCCCGCGAAAGCGGGGCATCCAGTATCCGCAGGCGTATCCGTAATCCGAGACGTTGGTGATTACTGGATCGCCCGCTTTCGCGGGCGATGACAGCAGAGAGTGTCCCGCCGCCCTCTCTCCGCCTCATCCTGAGGAGCCCGCCGAAGCCTTAGCGAAGGCGGGCGTCTCGAAGGATAGGCGGCCCCATGCTTCGAGACGCGCATATCCGAGCCATTCTCTTACGGCGCTTGGTTCAAACCGCTAGGTCAGGTCTCGTTTGGTCTTGTGCATAGCTACTCGTTGGAAGTATGATTTGTATAGTCTCTCTATGCGAGAGATCCGAGGTAGTTTTTCCGCAGTGCCATAGGATAATCCGAGGAGCCTCTCATGAACCTCAAGCTCATTGTCGCCATCTCTGTACTCGTCACGACGCCCGCATTTGCACAAGGTCAAAAGGGAAGTGCCTCTCCGAAGGGACCGAAGCCGACCACGGCGGACGTTCAAAAGGTCGTCCAAATTATCAGCGGTGACCAAGTAAAAACTAAATTGTATTGCGACTTGGCGAAACTTAATGACCAAGCTGCGGCAGCTGATGAAAAGAAGGATACTATGAAAGTCGCAGAGCTAAGCAAACAGATTGATGCAACAGAGCAAAAACTTGGCGCCGAATATTCGAAATTGATGGAGGGGCTTGAGCAGATCGATGCTTCCAGCAATGAAGGCAAGAATCTATTTGCAGCGCTTCAGCCTCTCGATAAGCTGTGTTCCAAGAATTAGTGCAGGAAGGGTGACATCCGACGCGCGCCGCCCTCTTTCGAGACCTCGGTAACGGCTCGTACCAGTGGCGATTGCCCGCGTCTTCGATAGCCCGTGTCCGAGCCATTCTCTCACGACGCTTGGTTAAAAACTCCAAATCATTTCTTAGCCGCATTAACTACTTCGCTAAGCTCCCCCGATTGATCTGCGGGCGCAGTGATATTCTGATTAATAGCCTTGGACATTAGTGATGCCGCCCGTCCAGGTGAGAGGCGGTCGGACAGCCAAAGCTCCGACCGCCTCGCTTCCCGGCGAGGCGAAGAATTTTCTTCTTGTGCACGTCAATGAAATCAATCTTCTCGTACGCAAGCTCACCTAGTTTTGCTTGGTGTACAGGGCGCAGAAAATAAATTTTGTTGCCGGTAGATATTTAATTTGAGTTCTTGACTTTAATCCCACAGGATAATATACCTACCTTCACCTACCCCAGGCGAGGAGCGTTCTGCAGGACGCTAGCAAGACGCGGGGTGGGGGTGGCGCCTGCGGGCGGGGCTCGTAACCCCGCACTCGGGAGGCCTCGGGAACCCGATCGGGCGGCACTACGGCCGCTCCGCGAGGAGCTACTGGATAACCGTCCAATGGTTTCGGGCCTGGGGTTTGAGCGTGTCGGCTGTTGAGGCGGCGCTTAGGGCTCCGACAAGAAACCGGACGGAAACCAGGAAACGCGGGCCCGGGGAAAGAAAAGCCACAAGTGGAGCGCCGAGAGGCGACGCGCCTTCGCAAGGCGCGCCCGTCGAAGCCCGTCAGGGCGGAGACGGGACCACGCGGTGGCGCCTTTCGGCGCTCCACCCCCTCGCAGTTTGCGCGAGGGGGAAGAGGGCAAAGCCCGGCGCTCGTCGAGCGCCGCGGCGACGATTGCGCATGTCTGCATGGCTGTTTGAAAATTGAATCGGAATTGCACGAGCGAGCGGCAATCGCGCTTTACCTCTCCCCGCATTGCGGGGAGAGGTCGGATCGCGAAAGCGATCCGGGATTGCCCCTCACCCGGCTCGCGCCTTCCGGCGCTCGCCACCCTCTCCCCGTAAACGGGGAGAGGGAAGAGAGAGCAAACCCGGTAGCGCGCGCATGTCGTCTCGATTACCATTGACCTTGGGCAACAAGACCGATCGCTTAATTCGGTCAGCAGGGGGGAATCCAATGGCTACCGCGGTAAACGCCGGCGCGCGTCTCGACCGGCTTCCGATTTCATCGTTTCACTATCGAATCTTCTGGCTGGTCGGCGCCGGCATGTTTTTCGACGGCTACGATCTCTATGTCGCCGGCAGCGTGCTGGCCTCGACAGTGCAGAGCAAGTTCTCGACCGTTCCGCAGAACCTGCAATTCCTTTCCTTAACCTTCGTCGGCATGACCATCGGCGCGCTGATCACCGGCTTTCTCGGCGACCGCTTCGGCCGCCGTTTCACCTATCAGATCAATCTGCTGATTTTCGGGCTCGCCTCGCTGGCGGCTGCCTTCGCGCAGGACATGAACCAGCTCATCATTTGCCGCTTCGTGCAGGGCCTCGGCCTCGGCGCCGAGATCGTGGTCGGCTATTCGACGCTGACCGAATTTGTGCCGCCGCGCACGCGCGGGCGCTGGCTGTCGTTCATGGCGTTCCTGGTGGTATCCGGTTTTCCGGTCACCGCGCTGCTCGGCTATCTGATCATCCCCAGTTTCGGCTGGCGCCCGATGTTTATCATCGCCGGCGTTGGCTCGCTGATCGTCTGGTATCTGCGCAAGAATCTTCCCGAATCGCCGCGCTGGCTTGAATCGAAAGGCCGCACTGCGGAAGCGGAAGCCTTGATGCAGTCAATCGAGAAAGAGGTGACAGCCAGCGGTGGTGCGCTGCCGCCGGCGCACATACCGGCTGCGGTCCCGCAACTCACCGCCTCGGCCATGTTGCGGCCGCCGATTCTGCAACGCATGATCGTCGGCAGTTGGGCGCTGATCACGATCAACACGCTGATCTTCGGCTTTGTGATCTTCCTGCCGCAGTTCTTCCTGCGCCAGGGCCTCACCATAACCGCCTCGCTCGCTTACACGCTGGTGCTGTCGATCGCATCGCTGCTCGGCTGCGCGCTCGGCGCCTATTTGGCCGACTTCATCGGGCGGCGCTGGAGCATCATCGGTGCCTCGATCGTGACCATCATCACCGGCTGGATCTACGCGCGCTTCAATGCGGCGTCCGACCCGACCATCGTGTTGAGCGTCGGCTTCGTGCTGATCGTCGCGATCTATGTGCAGACCGCGATCCTGTTCGGCGTCTACACGCCGGAGCTGTTCCCGACCGAGATCAGGCTGCGCGCCAATGGCATCTGCAATACGCTTGGCCGCGGCGCCACGGTGATTTCGCCCTTCGTCGTGGGGGCGCTGATGGCGAGCTACCAACTGCCCGGGGTGGTCTGGCTGATGATCGGCCTGGTGGTGATTCAGATCGTGGTGGTGTGGGCCTGGGGCGTGGAACCGCGCAACCGGGCGCTGGAGGATGTCGCCACCGCGCCCGCCTGATCGGTTTGCTTGCCGCTCGCGCAGACGCTAGAGCATGATCCCGAAAAGTGGGCACCGGTTTTCGGAAAAGATCATGCTCAAAAAAATGTTAAGTCGATGAGCGGTTTGCGGCCTGTCACTGTGATTACCGGCGCATCGGCCGGTATCGGCATCGCGCTGGCGCACGTTTTCGCGCGCAACGGCCATGCGCTGGCGCTGGTGGCGCGGCGTGAGGACCGCTTGCGCGCACTGGCCGACGAGATCGCAGCGACCGGCGCGCCCACGCCGATCGTGATCGTGGCTGATCTGGCTCGGCCCGGCGCCGCCCGGGCGATCGGCGAGGCGCTGGCAGCGCAAGGCGCCGAGCCGCAATTCATGGTCAACAATGCCGGCTTCGGGATGGTGGGCTTGGCCAGCGCGCGCGACCGCGACGAGCAGCTGGCGATGATCGACGTCAATGTGCGCGCGCTCACCGAGCTGTCGCTTGCCTTCATCGACAGTCTGCAGCGCCACCGCGGCGGCCTGCTCAATGTCGGATCGATGGCCGGCTTCCTGCCCGGTCCGGGCATGGCGGTCTATTACGCCAGCAAGGCCTATGTGCTGTCGTTCAGCGAGGCGCTGCACAGCGAGCTCAAATCCCGCGGGGTGCGGGTCACCGTGCTCTGCCCGGGTCCGGTGCCGACCGAATTTGCGGCGCGCGCCGGCATCAGCGGCGGGCTGGCACCCGGCATCCTCACCCAGACCGCGGAGCAGGTCGCGGAGGCGGGTTATCGCGGCGTGATGCGAGGGCAGCGGACGGTGGTGCCGGGGCTGGCGAACAAGCTGGTCACCATCCTGATTCGCATTTTGCCGCGCCGCCTGCTGTTGCGACTGGTGGATTCCCGGCAGAGCCGCCGCAGGGCCGCGCAGCCGATATAGCCGGCTCCCGCCGCTCATGTTGCAAACAGCTTTAAAGCGGCTACTACTCGTGCTGCGCATTGGGCGCGCCGAACCGCCATGTTGAAGCCGGTCCTTCTCATTTTGCACCAGGAGCATTCCTCGCCCGGCCGCGTCGGCCAGACGCTGGTGAAGCTCGGCTACCCGCTCGACATCCGGCGTCCGCGTCTCGGCGATCCGCTGCCGGAGACGATGGACGAGCATGCCGGCGCCGTTATTTTCGGCGGCCCGCAAAGCGCCAACGACAACGAGGATTTCGTCCGCCGCGAGATCGACTGGATCGGCGTGCCGCTGCGCGACCAGAAGCCTTATCTCGGCATCTGCCTCGGCGCGCAAATGATGGCGCGCCATCTCGGCGGCCGCGTCTATCCGCATCCGCAGGGCCGTGCCGAAGTCGGCTACTACCCGATCCGTCCGACCGCGGCGGGCCGCACGGTCTGCGCCGAATGGCCCGACCACGTCTATCAGTGGCATCGCGAAGGCTTCGACCTGCCGTCCGGTGGCGAGCTACTGGCCGAGGGCGATGCCTTCTCGGTGCAGGCCATCCGCTACGGAACCGGTTATGCGCTGCAGTTTCACCCCGAGGTCACCCACGCCATGATGTATCGCTGGCTGGTGCGCGGCGCCCATCGCCTGGAGCTGCCGGGCGCAAAATCGCGCGCCGACCATGTCGCCGACCGAGCGGTGCACGATCTGGCCGCGCGCAAATGGCTCGCCGCCTTCATCGATTATTGGATCGGCCGCAAGCAATAAGTCAGGTTCGCGTCCGCCGCTCGTGGAACTCATTCCCGGCGGCCGAAACCATTGACAAATAGCCGTCCAGCCTGATCGTTGCGCCGGGGTAAGGGGGAAACGACGGCCGACGCGCGGAGGCGTGCGGATGCTTGATTCGAACGACAACGGGCGGCCGACCGCTCGGCCGATTCCCCTGGCCTTGAGCGCGATGCTGCGCGCATCCGACGGCCTTCTCGACATGCTGCCGATCGCGACCTTCATTTGCGACGCGCGCGGCACGATCCTCCAGTACAACCGGCGCGCCGCGGAGATCTGGGGCCATAGCCCGGAGCCCGGTCAGACCCACGAACAATTCCGCGAAAGTTCGCGCTTTTTCGAACTCGACGGAACACTGATCGCGCGCTCGACGGTGTCCGAGGTGCTGGCGACCGGAACGCCGGTGCGCGACGCGGAGCGGATCGTCGAACGCAGCGACGGCTCCCGTGTGATCGTGTCGATCAATATCGATCCGCTTCGCAACGCCAAGGGCGAACTGGTTGGCGCCGTGAACTGCTTTCTCGATATCACCGAGCGCAAGCGCATGGACGACGCGCTCGAGCATTCGCGCCTGCGTGCGCTTGAGCAGGAGCAGCGCTTGGCGGCGACCTATGAGCACGCCGCCATTGGTATTTCGGAAATCGCGCCCGATGGCCGCTTCCTGCGCGTCAACGAGGGGATTTGCGCGATCACCGGCTTTAGCCGCGACGAGCTGCTTGCGAGCCGATTGTACCGCCACACCCATCCCGACGACGCCGACCCCGATCGCGAAGGATTTCGCAAACAGGTCGCCGGCGAACTCGAATTCTATTCGGTGGAAAAGCGGTTCATCCGCAAGGATGGCCGCGTGATCTGGCTTTCGGTACGCTCATCGTCGGTGCGTGCCAATGATGGACATCTGCTCTATGTGGTGCGGGTGGTGCAGGACGTCACCGAACGCAAGGCGTTCGAGCGGCGGCAGAAGCTGCTGATCGACGAATTAAATCACCGCGTGAAGAACACGCTCGCCACCGTACAGTCGCTCGCCTCGCAGACCGCGCGCGGCGCGCCGACCCCGGCTGCCTTCCGCGAGCGTTTCGAAGGCCGGCTGATCGCGCTGTCGAAGGCGCACAACCAGTTTACGGTGCATCACTGGGAAAGCGCCGACTTGCGCGATTTGGAGCTCACCACCAATGCCGCGAAATACGGCGCGCTGTCGGTTGCCGGCGGGCGCATTGAAATTCGCTGGCAGCCGGTTCGCGGCGAGAACGATGGCCGCCCGATGCTGCGGATCGATTGGATCGAGCAGGGCGGGCCGGCGGTCGCCGAACCGCAACAGCGCGGCTTCGGCTCCAAGCTGATCGAAGGCAGCATCGCCGCCGAGCTCGGCGGCAGCGCCCGGCTGGCCTTCGAGCCGACCGGGTTTTGCTGCGCGATCGCCATTCCGCTGGCGGCGGCGACGATTCATGATCGTTCGGAAGCGGGCGGGCACTAGCGGTGAAATGGCAAGCCCGCCTTCGCGGTTGGCTGGCTTGCCCGCCGAAGCTCTAGCGAAGGTGGATGGTGGAGCCAGGCGGGATCGAACCGCCGACCTCGTCATTGCGAACGACGCGCTCTCCCAGCTGAGCTATGGCCCCGCCAAACGCAACGACAACGCAGCCGTTGCGCACAATTTAAGGCGAGTGGGCGCCATTTAGGGCCAGGGGTGTGGCCTGTCAAGGATGCGGGCCGGCGGCGCCCGTTCCGCTTGTTCAAGGCCATGCGACCGGCTACTTTCCGGCCAGCTTCCGAACGGGCGAACACTCATGCGCGCAGTTCTCGACATCATTCTGCTGATTCTGCAGATTTATATTTGGCTTTTGATCGCAGCCGCGGTTCTGTCTTGGCTCATCGCCTTCAACGTGGTCAACACCCGCAATCAGGTGGTGGCGATGTTGGGCGAGTTCCTCTTCCGCATCACCGAGCCGGTGCTGCGGCCGATCCGCTCGATGCTGCCCAATCTCGGCGGCCTCGACGTGTCGCCGGTGATCCTGATCCTGCTTATATTGCTCCTGGAAAACGTGATCGTCCGGTACATCTATCCGAACGTGTTCTAGCGCATGATCCCGAAAAGTGGGCACCGGTTTTCGGAAAAGATCATGCGCAAGCAACTCTAAAGTGGCCGGGCTACGGCCGTGGTCGCTGGTTGCCGGCGGCATCGCGCTTGCGGTGCGGCTGACGCCCAAGGGCGGGCGCGACGCCATCGACGGCATCGAAGTCTTGGGCGACGGGCGTGCCGTGCTTAAAGCCCGCGTGCGCGCGGCGCCGAGCGAGGGCGAGGCCAATGACGCGCTGTGCCGGCTGATCGCCAAGGGGACGGGCGTCCCACCGCGCGACGTCACGCTGGTCGCGGGCGCTACCGCCCGCATCAAGCGGCTCGTCATCGCGGGCGACGGCCCAACGCTGATCGCGGCGCTGGAGAAAATCGTCGCACCGCGCTAAGGCTTCTGCGTCGGACGGGGCCGAAAGCCAGACCATGACCGCGCGTATCATCGACGGCAAGGCGATCGCAGCGGACTTGCGTGGCAAGATCGCCGACGAAGTCGCGCGCCTGCGAGCGGCGCACGGGCTCATCCCCGGCATCGCGGTGGTGCAGGTCGGCGACAATCCGGCGAGCGATGTCTATGTGCGCACCAAGTCCAAGGCGGTGGCGGAAGCCGGCATGCGCGCCTTCGATCGCAAGCTACCCGCGAATACCAGCGAAGCCGAGCTGCGCGATCTGGTCGCCAAGCTCAATGCCGATGCGCAAGTGAACGGCATCCTGGTGCAATTGCCGCTGCCGCCGCACATCGATTCGCACAAGATCATCGCCGCCATCGATCCGGGCAAGGACGTGGACGGATTTCATCCGCTCAATATCGGCCGGCTCGCCAGCGGACTGCCGGCGCTGGTGCCGTGCACGCCGCTCGGCTGCGTGCTGCTGGCCAAGACCGTGCATGCCTCGCTCGCCGGTCTGGAGGCGGTGGTGATCGGCCGCTCCAACATCGTCGGCAAGCCGGTGGCGCAATTGCTGCTGGCCGAGAACGCGACGGTAACGATTGCCCATTCCAAGACGCGCGATCTGCCGGCGGTGTGCCGCCGCGCCGACTTGCTGGTCGCGGCGATCGGCAAGCCTGAGTTGGTGCGCGGCGACTGGATCAAGCCGGGCGCGACCGTGATCGACGTCGGCATCAATCGCGTTGCGGGCGAGGGGGCTAAGTCGCGCATCGTCGGCGATGTCGCTTATGCCGAGGCCGCGACCATCGCCGGCGCCATCACGCCGGTGCCCGGTGGCGTCGGGCCGATGACGATCGCATGTCTGCTGCTCAACACGTTGCGCGCGGCTTGTGCGCAGCGAGGCTTGCCCGAGCCCAACATCGGGAGTTGACATGATTAATAGAGTTTTCTGTGCGCTCGCGGCTGTCTTGGCCGCGGGACTTTTCAGCGCGCCAGCCGCAGCGCAAACGGTTGAAAGCGCTTACACGGCGCTCGATCTCGACAAATGTCGCCATACCCCGAGCAAGGAAGAAGAGGATTACGGCGAATGGCGTTGCAGCGGCTATGGCGGCATCGCCGTGCATGTGAGCGCCGGCGACCAGCGTAGCTATGTGAGCTATGGGCGCAACGCCAAGAATGAGCCCGCCGCCAAGCAGACACTGGCCTCGTTCAACGGCGAAGGCGAAAAAATAGAATGGCGCGCCGAGCGCGGTGCCGACGGCAAGCTCAAGCCGTTTGCGACCATCATGCGTTGGAGCACCACCGTCTCCAGCGGGGATGCGCCGGTTCGGGGCGAGATGCTGGTGGTGACCCGCCTCGGACCGGGCGGCGTTTGCCACGTCGGTTATGTGGACGGGAAGGCCAATCCGGACGCCAATGCGCTGGCGCAGAAACTTGCCGACGATCACGCACGCAAATTTCGCTGCGGCGCCGACAAACCAATCGTGTTGGGGAATAAAGGCCCCGGCTTCAGCGGCCCTTATGACCGGTAGCGCGCCTCACGCCTGCCAGGCGTAGGCGACCTTGTCGAGCGTCTTGGCGCCGAAGCGCTCGGACGAACGGGCGACCGCTCGGCCGCCGAGCGCGCGATAGAATTTCATCGCCGGCTCGTTGTCGGAGAGCGCCCACACCACCAGGCTCTTCAAGCCGCTCTGGATGAGGTCCTTGCGCGCGGCGGAGAACAGCCGGCGGCCGAAACCGAGGCCTTGGTATTCCGGACGTAGATATAGCTCGTAGACCTCGCCGTCATAGAACAGGCTACGCGCGCGGTTGCGCCCGTAATTGGCGTAGCCGGCGATGCTGTCACCGAATTGCAGGACGGTGATGCGGCTGCCCTTGCGAATGGCGCTGTCCCACCAATCCGGCCCGCGCCGGTTGATCAGCTTGTCGAGCTCGTTGCCC
>DATBZY010000120.1:0-17145 GCA_036512915.1 Pseudolabrys sp.
TTCATCGAGCCGGTACATGATCCGGCCCGGCTCCCGTTCGTCCGAAAGCTCGGAAAAATGCTGCAAAAGCAGCGCCAGACGCGCTCGGGGCGCATCATCATCCGCACATGCGATCGTGAAGTCATCCATGGCCGCGCTCCCACCGAATCAGAGCGCTTACGGAATCACGCCGCACCGTCAATGCAAAATCATCGAAGCAGAGCCGTTAACCTGACTTCCGAGCCGTGCAACGTCCACCCCTTCGGTTGAATCCGACGCCGGACCTGTTACACCACCCGCCACAAGGAAGCGACAAGTCCGCGCCAAAACGCCTTGCAAATGTGTGCCGATCCATGAGCGCCTATAAATCCGACTTTCTTAACATTCTTGCCGAGCGCGGCTTTATCCACCAGGTGTCCGAGTCGGACGTGCTGGATGCGCGCGCCCAGGCCGGTGCGATCACCGCCTATATCGGTTTCGATTGCACGGCGACCTCGCTGCATGTCGGCTCGCTGCTACCAATCATGATGCTCTATTGGCTGCAGCAGACCGGGCACCGACCGATCGCGCTGATGGGCGGCGGCACCACCCGGGTGGGCGACCCGTCCGGCAAGGACGAGAGTCGGCGCATCCTCACCGACGAGATGATTGAGCAGAACCTAACCGGCATCCGCGCGATCTTCTCGAAATTTCTGAAATTCGAAGGCGCCGGCGGCAATGCCGTCATGGCCAACAATGCCGACTGGTTGAACAAGCTCAACTACATCGACTTCCTGCGCGACGTCGGCCGGCATTTCTCGGTCAACCGCATGCTCTCCTTCGACTCGGTGAAGATGCGGCTCGACCGGCAGCAGGAGCTCTCGTTCCTCGAATTCAACTACATGGTGCTGCAGGCCTACGATTTCGTCGAGCTGCATAAGCGCAATGGCTGCATTCTCCAGATGGGCGGCTCGGATCAGTGGGGCAACATCGTCAACGGCATCGATCTCGGCCGCCGCATGATGAACGCGCAACTGTTCGCACTCACCTCGCCGCTGATCACGACCTCGTCGGGCGCCAAGATGGGCAAGACCGCCGCCGGCGCGGTTTGGCTCGACGCCAATCTCGTGAGCCCCTACGACTACTGGCAATACTGGCGCAACACCGAGGACGGCGACGTCGCGCGCTTCCTTAAATTGTTCACGGTGCTGCCGCTCGACGAGATTGCGCGTCTTACCGCGCTCCAGGGCCAGGAGATCAACGAAGCCAAGAAGGTGCTCGCCACCGAAGCGACCGCGCTGGTGCATGGCCGCAGCCCCGCCGAGCAGGCGCAGGAGACCGCGCGCAAGACCTTCGAGGGCGGCGGCCTGGCCGAGACGCTGCCGACCGTCGAGATCGCGCGCGCGGATCTCGAGCGCGGCCTTGGCGTGCTCACCGCGTTTGCCGACAAGGCCGGGCTCGTCGCCTCCAACAGCGAAGCGCGCCGGCAGGTCAAAGCCGGCGGCCTCAAGGTCAACGACGCAACCGTTACCGACGAGAAGATGACGCTGACGTCGAAGAGCCTGACGCCGGAAGGCGTGATCAAGCTGTCGCTTGGCAGGAAGAAGCACGTCCTGCTCAAGCCCGTATAGTTTAGCGCGTCGGTGGAATGAAATTGCGATCGAAGGTCCCGGGCGACGGAATGAACTTGCGCAACAGGCCGGGCGCGATCGCGGTCACCGGATTGACGGATATGCGCGGGGCACTTGGCGGGCCGACCGCCTCGAAGGTGATGCCGAGCAGGCCTTCATTGCTGCCGCCGCCGAGAAACAAGCCGATGATCGGGATTTGCCCGAACATGTTGTTGAGGCCGTAGAACGGCACGAAGGTGCCGCGCAGATGGACATCGTCCTTGGCGTAGTCGATTTGTCCTTCGACGGTCGCGCCCACCAGCGGACCACGCACCACGCCGTCGCGCACCGCCATCTTGCCGGGGAAGCGCGTGAAGTCGGTGTGCGCCTCGGAGAATTCCACGCCGCCCTTGGCAGCGCCGGGCGCCCCCGACACCACGCGATCAAGCGCGGGTTCCCCGCGCACCGAAAAACTTCTGATATAGAGATACCCGACTTGCGGCGACTGCTCTTGCGTCGGCGGATCCATTGCCACCCACATCTGCCCGCCGAACATGCGCGGATACATATCGGTAAATCGGAACAATGACCCGGCGTCGTCGGTCTCGAAATAGATAACCTGGTGGTTATCGCGGGCGCGCAGGCGCAGATCGCCGTTGAGTGCGGTGTCGCGGCCGATCTTTGATGTCATCGTGAAGGTGCTGATGCGGCCGCCGCGGCGCGACAATTTGAGATCGAGACCGCGCAGTGTCTCGCCATTTTGACCGGCCACCGTGCCGAGCTTGATATCGAGGTCGAGATCGGCCTGCTTCTGCTTGGCATGGTCCTGCCCGCCTGCCAGCGACGCCTTGACGAAATTGCGGCCGTCATAAACGTCGCCGCGCATCGCTACGCGCAGAACGCCGTCGTTGCCGCGATCGGCCTTGAGCGTGACCTTGTCGCCGTCCGACAAGCTGAACACCGGAAAATTCGCCGACACGATTTCGCTTGCGCTGTCGATCTCGACCGCGCCCTTCACCGTCGCGCCGGCCCCGTCGATACTCAAATCCTCGAAGCGCACCGACTTGGCGGCCTTCAGCAACGTGTAGGTGGCGCGCGCCGACTTGCCCGCAGGCTTCACCCATCCCGGCAGCAGGTTGTCGATCTTGACCGGCGTGAGATCGGCATCCACGCTCATGCGGTCGTCCTTGGTATTGTTGCCGACGCGGCCGGTGACCTTGACTGGAATCGCGCCGGTGACGGTGCCGCCGAAATCGATGCCGAGTCGGCGGCGCGCAGCCTCGTCGATCGTCGCCTGCAATCGCAATTCGGCGTCCGCATCGCCTCTCTGCTTACGCAGTTCGATCATCGCCGGCGTGCCGTTGATCTTGACGTCGCCTTTGACCTGGTAACCGTCGCTGGACGCGGTCACCCTTAGCGTCGACGCTTCGACCTTTTGGCCCAACAACATCTTGTCCGCGGCGAAGTTGGTCAGGTCGGCGGTGATGGCATAGGTCGCGGCGTTCTCCGGCATGGTCTTTTCGAGCGGCACATTGACCGTAACCTGGGCGGCGACCGTCCCGCGGCTCGACGCCGGATCGAGCACGATGCCGACGTTGTCGCGCAAGGCGTCGCTGGCGAGCAGCGCCGCGGCCGCCGGCACGGCGCCGTCGATGCGGAACATGGCGCGCGCCGGCGCGGGCTTGGGATGGGTGTCGGGGACCTCGAAAACGCCGCTTGCGATATTGAGCTTGCGCCCCGGCGCAACCTCGACGGTGCCGCGGCCAACGTTGATCATCGCGGTGCGGCCGGTGATGCGGACGCTGAGATCGGCATCACGGATGGCCGGCAAGTTCGAAATCGGACGCATGGTCGTGCCGCTGGTCTCGATATCGACGGAGAGCCCGTCGTCCGGATTCGGCGGGCCGCTGGCCTTGAACGTCGGCAGCGGCGCATTGCCGGCAATCACCACGCGCTCTACGGTGCCGCCGGAAATGTGGCCCTCGACCCATGAACGCACATCGGTTGCGACAAACACCGGCCACAGACGCTTCATCACCGACATCGGCATGCGAGTGCCGGCGACGCCGAACGCGAGATGCGGCTCGGCGCCCGAATAATCCAGGCTGCCGGTGACGGCGACGCCGATATTGTGGGACGACCACCGTGTATCGATGCGGCTGAAGTCGCCCTGCTCGAGCTCGATACGCTTGCGCACCGGATCGATTCGCGCGCGAACGACGGCCCGATTGAGGGCAAAGCCTTCCTGATCGGACGGCCCGGCGGACGCCAGGATGACCGGATCGATCACCGCATCGCCGCGCGCCACGTTAAGCAGCCAGCCGGTGCTCTGATCGTCGGGCGCCGTCAGCGTCGCCTGCATGGTGAACTGATTGCCAGCCGACTGGATCTGGAACGGGACGATTAATGTGCGCCGCCGCGCGTCCCAATTAAACCGGAAGGCGGCGTGGTCGATCGCGACGCGCACTTGCTCGTCTTCGCGATCGAAGATGGTCCCGGCGCCCGCGACCAGTTCGCCCTGCACCACTTGCGGCGTGCCGTCGGGCAAAATGTCGGCGCGAATGGTTGCCGAGAGCGGCAGATCGGCATCGATGGCAGCCTCGTTTAACCGCAGCGCCAGCAGAATGTCGCGGGTGGAAACCTGGCGGGCTTCGATCCCGACCGCCCGGATGCCGTCGGCGAGCGGGCGCATCGCCGCGCTCAACACCCAGGACCGGTCGGGATTGTCGGACTCGAGCCGGAAGATCACGCCGCCCAGCTCGGGCCGCATCAGGCTCGCATTGATCCGGTCGAACGTCCAACGTTTGCCGTTGCGCCGGTCGTCGACGGTGAGGTTGCCGTTCTTGAGACCGAGTTCGCGCAGATCGTGGCCGTCGAGACCGCTCGCGCCAACGCCGTCGAGCCAGGACATGATGCCGGCGACGTTGTCGAAATCCGCGCGCAGCGACCCCGGCGGGGCGGCGGAATCGGCCGGCTGGCCGGGAGGCACCGCCGGGGGCGGCGCCGGCGCGGCTGTGGCAATCGGCCGCTTGTCGGCGCCGGCGAAAACGGTCACGCGGCCGTCGGTCTCGATGCGTACCGCCATTTCGGCGCCGACCAGATCGAGACTTTGCGCGCGCACGTGGCCCATCAGAAGGCTCATGCCGGAAAGGCCAACCTCGGCTTTCGGCGCGCTCGCCACCACGGTACCGTCGGCATCACGCACGACGATGTCGCGCAGGCGCAACGATGTGCGGCCCTTCTCGTCGCGCTCGAGCTGGGTACCGCCGACCACCACCGAATGCGCGCCGCCGAAGTTCTCCTCGATCGCCGCCTTCAGCCACGGCGTCGCGATATCGAGCTCGATCGGGCCGCTGGACAGGCGCCACCACAGGCCGAGCACCGCCACCGTCGCCAGCGCGATGCTGATCGCCGAGCCCCAGAACAGGCGGCGCAGGAATCGCCCGCGCAGGAACCTGACCACGCCGCGGCGCAGCCTGCTCCAGCGGCGGCGGCCGGACCCGTGCGCCGCATGATGCGGCGCGCGGCCCGCGGCCGGCGCGTGGTGGGCTGGATGCCTGTGATCGTGGTCTTTGCCCGTCATGCCCTAGGGGCGCCTCTGGTCCGGCGCACCACGCGTGTCTTGCTGCCGGCTCAGACTATCGCCCAGCGCGGCCCGTGGCACATGTCTGTGGAACCCGTTGCGCCCACCCGACGCAAATGGCATTCCCGACAATGACGTGTCGAAAACGACGAAAGGAAGGCATATGGCGCGCGAACTCGCCGCGGGCGCGAAGGCTCCCGCATTCACCTTGGCACGCGATGGCGGAACCAGCGTGTCGCTGAAGGATTTCAAGGGCCGCAATCTCGTTCTCTATTTCTATCCGAAGGCCGACACGCCCGGCTGCACCAAGGAGGCCATCGCATTCTCGGGGCTGCGTGCCGCCTTTGCCAAGGCCGGAACCGACATTTTCGGCGTCTCCGCCGACCCGGTGCTGGCGCAGGACAAATTCAAATCCAAGTATAAGCTCAAGATCGCCCTCGGCTCGGACGAGAGCAAAGAGATGCTGGAAGCCTATGGCGCTTGGGGCGAGAAATCGATGTATGGGCGCAAATACATGGGCGTGTTCCGCAAGACATTTCTGATCGACGGCGACGGCCGCATCGCCAGGGTCTGGCCGAAAGTAAGCGTACCCGGCCATGCCGAGGAGGTGTTAGAGGCCGCGCGCGCCCTGTAATCCCCTGCTTTTACAGCCGAATCAAACCGCCGGCCGATGCGGATTTCCGGTTTCTTAACCATATCCGATTGATAACGACCCGCAGGTCCACCGGCTCGACCATGGCCGAACCGGCGCGGAGCGTTCATGTCGCATTCGTCCAATTCGTATTATTCGAACGCCGATCATGCCGGGCGGGCCGCGCCGGGTCGCACGCAATCGGCCGCCGCCGTGTCCCGGCACCTGCACCGTTCCCATGGCGACTACACGCTGGTGCATGCCGGACGCCAGGTCCGCATCGGCCCGATCGCGTTCTGGATCGTGGTTGGTACCTTGGTGGTCATGGGCGTGTGGTCGATCGCCACCGGAACCTATTTTGCATTCCGCGACGACGTGCTCACGCGCCTGATCGGGCGCCAGGCCGAGCTGCAATTCGCCTATGAGGACCGCATCGCGGAATTGCGCGCGCAGGTCGACCGCATCACCAGCCGGCAATTGCTCGACCAGGAGCAGTTTGAGCAGAAGCTCAGCGCGCTGTTGCAGCGGCAGGCAAAGTTGGAGTCGCGCACATCGGCGCTCACCGGCGATATTTCGATCACCGGCGCGATCCGCCCCACGCGCATTGCGCCGTCGGTGGACACTCCGGCCAACAAGCCGGTCAGGCCCTCCCCGATCAACGACACGGTGATCTTCGTTGCGCCGCCCGACCGCGAAGCGCGGCTCGAATCGCGCGAACTACCGGCGAGCGCGACCCGCATCGCCGACCGCGCCAATGCCGGCGGGCTCGACGGCATTCTCGTGCGCGTGTCGCTCTCGCTCGACAAGGTCGAGCACCGGCAGACTGCCGCGCTGACCAATCTGGAAGAGCAGGTCGACACCAAAGCGCGCCGCATGCTTGGCGTACTCACCGATCTCGGCGTCGATATCGGCAAGACGCCGTCCAACTCCGCAGCCGGCGGTCCGTTCGTGCCGGCCAAGCCGCCGCAATCGGGCGCCAGCGCGTTCGAGCGCCAGCTCTATCGCATCAATTTCGCGCGCGCGCAGGTCGACCGTTATAGCCATACGCTGGTCGCCGTGCCGGTGCGCAAACCGGTGATCGGCGAAGTGGATATGAGCTCGCCGTTCGGCATGCGCATGGATCCGTTCATGAAGGGGCCAGCAATTCACACCGGCATCGATTTGCGCGGCGACGTAGGTGATCCCGTGCGCGTCACTGCCAATGGCACGGTGACCATCGCCGGCTGGCAAGGCGGCTACGGCAAGATGGTCGAGGTCGACCACGGCAACGGCTTCTCCACGCGCTACGGCCACATGTCGGAAATCGACGTGAAAGTCGGGCAAGTGGTGCGCATCGGGCAGACCCTCGGCAAGATCGGCTCGACCGGCCGCTCCACCGGCCCGCATCTGCATTATGAGACGCGGATCAACGACGAGCCGGTCGATCCGCAGAAGTTCCTGCGCGCCGGCTTAAGGCTCGGCAGCCTTTAACCTCCCGTTGCGCGCGGGCGGTTGCCATCCGGCCCGCCGTATACGATGAATCGCCAACTGAGAGATTCCGACGGGGGACGCCGCGGCATGCGGATTGGGCCACGCCACCCATGGCTCGGCGCGGCCGGCTTTCGCCTCGCCCTGCCGCTGTTTGAACGCTTCTACCGCAGGCGGCGCATTTTTCGCTCCACCAGCGCTTTCGCGCGCGCCCGCATCAGCGCGATCAAGGCCAAGATCGAGCGCGGCGAGACCGCCTATCTCGCCGGCGTATCAGCGTCCGGTACCCACAATTCCGGCATCGCTCTGGTCGAGGTCACCCGTCGCGACGGCCCGCGCCTGATCTTCAACAACGAAGAAGAGCGCTTCTCGACCGTCAAGCACACCAACGAATATCCGCGCCGGTCGATCGAGGCAATGCAGGACGCCATGGCCCGCATGGGTCTTGCCATCGACCGCATCGATGGCTGGTTCACTTCCTGGGACTACGCGGCGTTCGGCGCCACGCTGATCCGCACCCTGCTGGAGGAAGCGCCGGCAAGCTTCAGCATGATCAGCGGCGAGCCAACGCCGCTGTTCAATCTGCGCGATTTCGATCGCGGCACGCGCGCCGCGCGCCACATCGGCCGACAGCTAGGCTTGAGCGAGCCGGTCGCGCTGATCGGTACACCGCACCACGACAACCATGCGTGGCACTCATTCGCCATATCGCCGTTCGCCCACAGCGAGCGGCTGGTGATGGTGGCGGTGCTCGACGGCCTCGGCGACATGGGCGCGATCTCGCTCTACGTATGCGAAGGCGGCCGCATGCGGCGGCTCTACAGTAATGACAGCGTGTTCGACTCGCTCGGCATCTTCTATGCAATGATCAGCTCGACCCAGGGTGGCTGGACCTGGTTGTCGAGCGAGGGCCGCTACATGGGCGCCACCGCCTACGGCAACGGCGATCGCAAGACCAACCCCTACTACGCCGCGCTGAAACCGATCCTCAGCCTGCAGCCGGAAGGCCGTATCGCCCTCAACCGCGACCTCGCCAATTGGCCGCGCAACATTTTGCATGAACCTTACACCGCGGAGTTGATCCGCATTCTCGGCGAGCCGATCGCGTTCAAGGACATGTGGAATCCGGACGCGGTGTTGCGGGTCGAAGATATCCAGCACAAAGAGAATACGCAGGAGCGGCTCGACAAGGCGGCGGCAACGCAGATGGTGTTCGAGGACGCACTGATGCACGTCATCGATCATTTCATCCGCGCAACCGGCAGCGACCGGCTGGTGCTCACCGGCGGCATCGGGCTCAATGCGCTCGGCAATATGCGGCTGCTGGAACATTTCGACCAAAGCTTCTACCGGCGCGAATTGGGGCAACGCACGCGTCTGCATCTGTGGGTGCCGCCGACGCCGAATGATGCCGGCGTCACCATGGGCGCGGCTTACATGGGCGCCTACCTCGCTGGTCACGGCATCGGGCCCATGGCCGAGCACGCGTTCTATTGCGGCGCGCCGCCGGCCGAGCGCGACATTCGCGCCGCGCTCAAGGCGAGTCCGGACGTGGAATGGATCGAGCTGGTCTCTGCAGACAGTCCCGCCACCCGCACGCTGTTCGCAGATTTCATGGCCTTCATGACCGCGCAGGACGCCATCTTCGCGCTCTACCAGGGCGCGGCCGAGACCGGCCCGCGCGCGCTCGGCCATCGCTCGATCCTCGCCAATCCGTGCAATCCAAACACGCGCGCGAACCTCAATGCGCGGGTGAAGTACCGCGAAGCGATCCGCCCGCTGGCGCCGATGCTGACGCTGGACGCCGCCAAGCAGTTGTTCGAATTATCGGAGGGCGCCAGCGACGCCGACTACAATGCCTACAATTACATGGTGCTCACGGCGCACGCGAAGCCGGAAGCCAGCGCGCGCATTCCCTCGGTCGTGCATGCCGACGGCACCGGACGCCTGCAGATCGTGCGCGAGAACACCGATCCCCTCACCTACGCATACTTGAAAACGCTCGGCCGACGCATCGGCGTAGAGGTCGCGGTCAACACCTCGTTCAATGTCAGCGGTCCGATTGCGCAGACGCCGACGCAGGCGCTCGATACGCTGCACCGCTCCAAGGGCCTCGATGCCGTGCTGATGGTTTCGGACGAAGGTCCGGTGTTCGTGGCCTTACATGCCGGCGCGGGCGGTGCTGGCGGGGCGAAGCGTTTCCGCAATTGGCTCGCCGCCTGGCAAGCGGAAACCGGCAAGCGCATCGAACTCTAGCAACTACTCCACGTCTTCGACCTGCGTCGGCCCGCCGCCGAAGGCCTTCTGCGCCAGCGCGGCCTGCATAAATTCGTCGAGATCGCCGTCGAGCACCCCAGCGGTATTAGACGTGGATACGCCGGTGCGCAGGTCCTTCACCATCTGATAGGGCTGCAGCACGTACGAGCGGATCTGGTGGCCCCAGCCGATATCGGTCTTGGCGGCCTGATCGGCGACGGCCTTGTCCTCGCGCTTCTTCATCTCGGCCTCGAACATCTTTGCCCGCAGCATGTCCCAGGCCATGGCGCGGTTGCGGTGCTGTGAACGGTCCTGCTGGCACTTCACCACGATGTTGGTGGGGATGTGGGTGAGCCGGACCGCCGACTCGGTCTTGTTGACGTGCTGGCCGCCGGCACCGCTTGAGCGCATGACGTCCGTGCGCACATCATTCTCGTTGATGTCGATTTTGATGCGGTCGTCGACCACCGGAAACACCACGACACTGGCAAACGAGGTGTGCCGCCGCGCATTGGCGTCGAACGGCGAGATGCGCACCAGCCGATGCACGCCGTTCTCGCTTTTGAGCCAGCCATAGGCGTTGTGGCCCTTGATTACCACGGTCGCCGACTTAATGCCGGCGCCCTCGCCTTCGGTCTCCTCGATCCACTCGACCTTGTAGCCGTGCGCTTCCGCCCAGCGCACATACATGCGGGCGAGCATGCCGGCCCAGTCCTGGCTCTCGGTGCCGCCGGCGCCGGCGTGGACTTCGAGATAGCAGTCGTTGGCGTCGGCCTCGCCGGACAGCAAGGCCTCTAACTCGCGCCGCGCCACGTCGGCCTTCAGGCGCTTGAGCGCGGCCTCCGCCTCGGCGATGGTTTGCTCGTCCTTCTCGGCCTCACCCAGCTCGATCAGCGTGAGCTGGTCCTCGAGCTCCTGCTGGATGCGGCCGATGGCGTTGAGCTGGTCTTCCAGCGCGTCGCGCTCGCGCATTGTGCGCTGGGCGCTCGTCTGATCGTTCCAGAAATTGGGGTCTTCGGCCGCTTTATTCAGTTCGGCGAGGCGGCGCGTCGCGGTATCGACGTCAAAGATGCCTCCTCAGCAGTCGTACCGACTGCTTGATCTCTTCGACGAGGTTCTGGGTTTCCGCGCGCATGTTAATTCCATTGCCGCCGAGGCGGCGTCCTGAGTCCGTGTGAGGGGGATTTAGCGTCGCAACTGCGCCGGTGCAACCGTTGCGGTCGGCTCAAGCGGTCAATAAAGCCCGCCGGTGCCTGAGCGCACGGCGCGATCGGCGTCGGGGGAGACGCCCGCACCATACGGCGACGGTCTGCCGCCGCCCTCGCCGTTGCCGTAACCGATCACCGAATAGCTGTCGGGCGGCGCGGTGCCGGGCTTGAAAGCCTCCAGGATCGCCCGTTCGGTGCCGGGGCCGGCGCGCAGGCCGGTCTTCGGATCGATGCGGATGAGCTTGATGCCGGGCGGCACGCGGAACGGCACCGCCGGCTTGTCGGCGAGCGCCACTTTCAGGAAATCCTTCACGATCGGCGCCGCCAGATGGCCGCCGGTCGCGCCGCGCGCCAGATGGCGCGGCTTGTCGTAGCCGATATAGACCCCGATAACGATGTCCGGCGTGTAGCCGATGAACCAGGCGTCCTTCTCGTCATTGGTGGTGCCGGTCTTGCCCGCCACCGGCTTGCCGACTTCCTTTTGGAAGCCCGCGCCGGCCGCCGTGCCGCGCAAGACCACGCCTTCCAGCATCGAGGTGATCTGATAGGCGGTCATCGGGTCGAGCACCTGCTCGCGCCGGTCGATCAGCGAAGGCTCGGGCTGGTTCTGCCATTTGTTGGCATCGCAGCCGATGCATTCGCGCTCGTCATGCCGATAGACGGTGTGGCCGTAGCGGTCCTGGATGCGGTCGATCAGCGTCGGTTTCACGCGCCGGCCGCCATTGTCGAGCATCCCGAATGCCGTGACCATGCGCAGCAGCGTGGTCTCACCCGCGCCGAGCGCGAATGACAGATAGGACGGCAGCTCGTCGTACACGCCGAACCGCTTGGCATATTCGGCGATCAGCGGCATGCCGATGTCCTGCGCCAGCCGCACCGTCATCACGTTGCGCGAATGCTCGATGCCGAAGCGCAGCGTCGAGGGGCCGTAGAATTTGCCTTCGTAGTTTTCCGGCTTCCAGACACCAAGCCCGGGGCCCTGATCGATCTCAAGCGGTGCATCGAGCACCACCGTTGATGGCGTGTAGCCGTTATCGAGCGCGGCGGCGTAGACGAACGGCTTGAACGAGGAGCCCGGCTGGCGCAGCGCTTGCGTCGCGCGGTTGAACTGGCTCTGGTCGTAGGAGAAGCCACCGACCATGGCGAGCACGCGCCCGGTCCAGGGATCCTCGACCACCATCGCGCCGGAGACTTCCGGCACCTGATGCAGGCGGAACTGTCCGTCGTTCTTGGCCGGCTCGACGTAAATCACGTCGCCGGGATTGACCACCTGGGTGACTTTACCCACCGCCTTGCCGCCGCTGCGCGCCCACTTCACGCCCTCGAGCGGAAGAATGCCGATCGCGCGTTCTTTGCTGACATAGCCGCCCGGCTCGCGCCCCGGCTGCAAGCCGATACGGGCCGACTGATCGCTGGTCTCCAGCACCACCGCGAGCCGCCACGGCGCCACGTCGGAGAGCGCCTTGACCTCAGCGAGCTTGGTACCCCAGTCGCCGGAGATGTCGAGCTTGGAAACCGGGCCGCGCCAGCCTTGTCCCTCGTCGAATTGCACCAGGCCGTCCGTGAGTGTCTTGCGCGCCAGCACCTGCAGCTTGGTATCGAGCGTGGTGCGGATCGAAAGGCCGCCTTCATACAGCTTCTTTTCGCCGTAGCGGTCGTAGAGCTCGCGCCGCACTTCCTCGGCGAAATATTCCGCGTTGAAGATGTACGCACTGGTCGGCTTCTGCGTTACGCCGAGCGAGGCGTGCTTGGCCTTGTCGGCGTCGGCGGTCTTGATGAAGCCGGCTTCCACCATGCGATCGATCACCCAATTGCGCCGCTCGATCGCGCGCTCGCGAAATCGGAACGGATGATAATTGTTCGGCGCCTTCGGCAGTGACGCGAGATAGGCGATTTCGGGGATGGTGAGCTCGTTGACCGACTTGTCGAAGTAGACGAGCGAAGCGGCGGCGATGCCGTAGGCGCCCAGCCCAAGATAGATCTCGTTCAAGTAAAGCTCGAGGATCTTCTCTTTGCTGTAGGTGCGCTCGATCTTAAGCGCCAGCAGCATCTCCTTGATCTTGCGCGTCATGGAAAGTTCGTTCGTCAACAAGAAGTTCTTGGCGACTTGTTGCGTGATGGTTGAAGCGCCCTGCGGGCGGCGGCTGGAGCCGTAGTTCTGCGCATAGTTGATCGCCGCGCGCGCGATGCTGCTGAAATCGATCCCGCCATGCTCGTAGAAGTTCTTATCCTCGGCGGCGAGGAAGCCGCTGATCACCAGTTTCGGCACTGCCTGGATCGGAATATAGAGCCGGCGCTCGCGCGCATATTCGCCGACCAGCGACCCGTCGGCCGCGTGCACGCGCGTCATCACCGGCGGCTCGTAGTCCTGCAGCTGGGAATAGTCCGGTAGGTCCTTGGAGAAATGCCAGAGCATGCCGGAAACCGCGGCCACGCCCACCACGAACACGATGGTGCCGCCCGCGAACATGAAGCCGAGGAAGCGCAGAAGGAGCTTCATGAGCGAATGGTCCCGCCTCGAACCGGGTTACGGCCGCCGCCAACCCCTGCCGGCGCGGCGAGGCTCTGAGATGGCTCTGTTTTATGTTGAAACTTAGGCCAATGGCCCATGTCAGGCCTGTGGCGAAACGCCCTCCCCGTCATTCCGGGGCGCGAGCGAAGCGAGCGAGCCCGGAATCCAGAAACACGCACCGAATATGTGTCTGGATTCCGGGCCGGCGCCTTCGGCGCGTCCCGGAATGACTGGATAGAAAGTAATGACGACGCGTTTTTCATCTCAGTTGGCTCCCCGGCCGGCGCCGGCCAGCCGCGGCGTAAAGAAGGTGTCGACCGCCTGCGAAAGCGCCGCCGCCGTCTTGGCCTGCCAGACCGTCGACGTTAGCAACTTGAGATCGTCCTTGGTCGACATGTAGCCGAGCTCGACCAGCACGGAGGGCACGTCCGGTGCCGTCAGCACCTTGAAGCCGGCCGCTTTCATAGGATTCTTGTGCAACCGCGCCGTGGCTTTGAGCTCGCCCACCAGCGTGCGCGCGAATTGCGCCGAATAGGTCTTGGTTTCGCGCTGCGCCAGATCGACCAGGATATTGGCGACGTCGCCCGGCTCGGCGGTGAGATCGACGCCGGCGATCACGTCGGCCTTGTTCTCGGCTTCCGCCAGCCGTGCCGCCTCCGCGTCGGAGGCGTGTTCCGACAGCGTATAGACGGTGGCGCCCTCGGCCTGCCCTTCCCTGCGCGGAATGGCGTCGGCATGGACCGACACGAACAGCGCGGCCCCATGCGCGCGGGCAAAGCGCACGCGCTCGGCGAGCGGGATGAAGGTGTCGTCGCTGCGCGTCATCGCCACCCGGTATTTTCCGCTGTGCTCGAGCTTGGCGCGCAGCGTGAGCGCGAATTGCAGCACCAAATCCTTCTCCATTTCCCCGCTGGCCGCCTTGGTGCCGTTATCGATGCCGCCATGGCCAGGATCGAGCACGATCAGCGGGCGCGTATCGCCGGCAGCCTGCGGCGCCGCTTCGCTGGGCTTGACGCTGGAGCTGCGCGGCGAGCGGTTCTCCAGCGAGATGGTGCGCTTGAAGCTGTCACGATCGGTGGGGCTCAGATCGAGCACCAGCCGCGCCGGCTGGCCGTCGGCGGCGTCGAGCGCGAAGGCCTTGTCGATGCGCACCGGGCCCTTGGTGTCGAGCACGATGCGCGAGCCGCCCTGCATGATCAGGCCGTAGCGGAACGCCTTCACCAGGCCGCGGCTCTGCTCGCCGGCCTTGGCCGAAAGCTTGAAGGTCACCTGCGGCAGATCGATCACGACCCGGTAAGGATCGGCGAGCGTGAAAGCGGCCAGATCGATCTTCTGGCTCAGATCGACCACAAAGCGGGTTTGCTTGTCGTCGCCGCCGATGCGCACATCGGTGGCGGCAGGCAGCGATTCTGTCGCGTTGGCCGGTTTGCGCACGGCATCGCCGCGCTCGGCCGCTACGGCGGCCGAACCGGCGAGCAGGCCGGCGCCCAAGACGCAGATAAATGTGAGCCCGCGAACCATCACGAATCCGACCCTTTCGGCGCTGTTTTACTCCATTAGGAGGTGTTTCGGTTAACGGAACTTGAGCGAAGAGGGCGGATCGCGCGTTAATGTGGCCAACATGCAAAGGCTCCCTTGCCAGCAAGGGTTTGGAGCCGTATGTAAGGTCCTGCTGACGGTTATTAGTTCCGGTTGTGCCGCGTTCGGGCCCCCGGCCCGCCAGTCCAGGATCGCCCCCTCGAGGAGGTCGGCGAACGGACGGCGAAGCGAGCCGAATCCCTTGTGAAGGACACCCGGATCAGCGTTTGGCCATGGTGGCTGTTCGCGATTCCGACCGTGAGCGACAGAAACCTCGGCTGCGCTTCGTGAAGCGCGGCCGCAGCGCTACAGGTCGCAGTTTTATGCTGCCAATGTTGCAGCAAAGGCAATTCGAGGCCCACCGCTCTCGCGAAGCTTTCGTGACGGCGCATTTCGCTATGGGCCCCGCTCTGCTTTGGCGTCAAACCGCGCCCCTTTCCCTTTCCCTCCACACCCATCAGGCCGGCTCCCCACAGCGTCGCCTTGCGCCGTCATCGATGCGCGAGAACGCTGGCGAGTCCGCCACAGTGAGAACTTACAATGGCCGACAAAATGCTGATCGACGCGACCCACCCGGAGGAGACCCGGGTGGTGGTGCTACGCGGCAACCGCGTCGAGGAATTCGACTTCGAGTCCGCTAACCGCAAGCAGCTGCGCGGTAATATCTATCTCGCCAAGGTCACCCGGGTCGAACCGTCGCTGCAGGCGGCGTTCGTCGAATACGGCGGCAACCGCCACGGCTTCCTGGCGTTCTCGGAAATTCATCCCGACTACTACCAGATCCCGGTCGCCGACCGGCAAGCGCTGATCGCGGAAGAAGAACGCGCCCAGCGCGCCGCCGATGACGACGCCGATAATCGCAGCCGCCGCGGCGGCGGCCGCAATCGTCACCGCCGCGCCGATCGCCCGCGCGACGTGGTGCGCAGCGAGCCGCTTAGCCCCGAGCCGCTCGCCGGCGAGGAGCTGGCGCGCCAAGAACTGGCGAGCGAAGCCGCCGAGATCCCGGCGGGCGAAGCCATGTTGGGCGCGCCGACGCCGGAGCAGGTCGCCGAGGCCCAGTCCGCGGTGCCGGCCTCCGAGCCGCCCGAGTTCGTGGCGCAAGAACCGGTGTACGAAGCCACCGAGGCTCCTGCCGGTGAAGCGGCAATCCCGCCAGTGCCCACACCGGAAGGCGGCGACGACCATGCCGAGACCGGCGGCGAACTTCTTGCCCCCGACGCCGAGGCGGCGCCGTCCGACGAGCACGGCCACGCCGGCAACGGCAACGGCGAAGACCACCACGAAGATGAAGCGGTGGAATCCGTCGGCGGCGCCGATGCGTTGGAGGAAGCGCAGGAGCGCACCCGGCGCGTGCGCCCGCGCCAATACAAGATTCAAGAGGTGATCAAGCGCCGCCAGGTGATGCTGGTGCAGGTGGTCAAGGAAGAGCGCGGCTCCAAGGGCGCCGCTCTCACCACCTATCTCTCGCTCGCCGGCCGCTATTCGGTGCTGATGCCCAACACCGCGCGCGGCGGCGGCATCAGCCGCAAGATCACCAGCGGCGAGGACCGCAGCCGCCTGAAGGAAATCGCCCAGGAACTGGAAGTGCCGGAAGGCATGGGCGTCATCCTGCGCACTGCCGGCGCCAGCCGCACCAAGCTCGAAGTCAAACGCGATTTCGAATACCTGCTGCGGCTGTGGGAGACGGTGCGCGATCTCACGCTCAAATCGATGGCGCCGAAGCTGGTCTACGAGGAAGGCTCGCTGACCAAGCGCTCGATCCGCGATCTCTACACCAAGGACATCGACGAAATCATCGTCGCCGGCGACGAGGGCTACAAGGAAGCCCGCGAGTTCATGCGCATGCTGATGCCGAGCCATGCCAAGAACGTGAAGCTCTACAAGGATGCGCAGCCGCTGTACACGCGCTGGGGCATCGAGAGCCAGCTCGACGCCATGTTCTCGCCGATCGTGCAGCTGCGCTCCGGC
Organism: Pseudolabrys sp.; assembly: GCA_036512915.1. Lineage (GTDB taxonomy): Bacteria > Pseudomonadota > Alphaproteobacteria > Rhizobiales > Xanthobacteraceae > Pseudolabrys. The sequence goes on from DATBZY010000120.1 coordinate 16,772, forward strand.
GGCTATATCGTGATCAACCAGGCCGAAGCGCTGGTCGCCATCGACGTCAACTCAGGACGTGCGACGCGCGAGCACCACATCGAGGACACCGCGCTCAAGACCAATTGCGAGGCGGCGGATGAAGTCGCGCGGCAGTTGCGGTTGCGCGATCTCGCCGGCCTCATCGTCATCGACTTCATCGACATGGACGAGAGCCGCAACAACCGCACGGTCGAGCGGCGGATGAAGGACGCGCTCAAGCACGACCGCGCCCGCATCCAGGTCGGCCGCATCTCGCATTTCGGCCTGCTCGAAATGTCGCGCCAGCGCATCCGCACCTCGGTGCTGGAGAGCTCGACCGAAAAATGCCCGGTCTGCGGCGGCAGCGGGCATGT
>DATBZY010000121.1:0-8130 GCA_036512915.1 Pseudolabrys sp.
CCTCACCCTGGCCGCGCTGCTGCCCGGCCTCACGCGGCCGCCGGCGACCTACGTGATCGGCGCCAAGACCTTCACCGAGCAGTATCTGCTGGCGGCGCTGATCGAGCAGCGGCTGCAGGCGGCCGGCCTGTCGGCGTCGCAACGGCAGGGGCTCGGCTCCAATGTGCTATTCGACGCGCTGGCCGCCAACGAGATCGACGTCGCCGTGGATTATTCCGGCACGATCTGGGCCAACCGCATGCAGCGCAGCGACGTGCCGCCGCGCGCGGCGGCGCTCGGCGAAATGTCGCGCTGGCTTGAGACGATGCACGGCATTCGCCTGCTGGGCGGGCTCGGATTCGAAAACGCCTATGCGCTGGCGATGGCGCGCAAGAAAGCCGAAGCGTTGGGTATCCGCTCGATCGCCGACCTCGCGCGCCACTCCGCGCAGCTTTCGATTGCCGGCGACTATGAATTCTTTGCGCGGCCGGAATGGCAAGCGCTCCGCAAGGCCTACGGGCTGGGTTTCCGGGGACAGCGGCAGATGCAGCCGGAGTTCATGGTCAAGGCGGTGGCCGACGGCGAGGTCGACGTGATCTCGGCCTATACCAGCGACGGCCAGATCGCGGCCTACGATCTCGTCGTGCTCGACGATCCCCGGCACGCGATCCCGCCTTACGACGCCATCCTGCTGCTGTCGCCGCGCCGCGCCAACGACGCAAAGCTGATCGCCGCGCTCACGCCGCTGGTGGGCGCTATTCCGGTCGAGCTGATGCGCGCAGCCAACCGGCGCGCGGCCAGTGGCGGCGCCGACGCCTCGCCGCCCGCGGTGGCGCAGTGGATGCGGGAAGAGATTGCGAAAGGCCGCTAAGCGCAGCCGCTATTTCCGGTCGCCCACACCTTCGAGTTCGCGCGCGCGCGCTTCCATCATGCTGCGCATGCATTTGCCAGCATCGATGCGGGCGATGGAGCCTTCGGTGAGGCCGTAATAAAGACAATTAGCGTCGCGGTACTGGATCCATAGCCGCTGCGCCACCCGCAACTGTTCGCGCTGTTGCGGCACGGCGTCTTTGAGCGCCTGCTGATAGGCGATATTCATGCGCTTGTCCCAATAGGCGGTCTTAGCCTTGAGACACTCCACCATTTCGTAGGTGCTAACGCCGCATTCCTCGTTGGGCTCGCCCCGCTCGCCGGCGAATGCAAAAGCGGCCGCCCCGATGAGGGCGGCCGCGGTGATGACGGCGGTCCGCACGGACAAGCTCAGTTTTTGCTCTTGTCCACCAGCGCACGCTGCCTGATCCACGGCATCATCTCGCGCAGCTTGGCGCCGACCTGCTCGGCGGGATGCTCGGCGAGCTTGGCGCGGGTCGCCTTAAACGAGGTCTGGTGGACCTTGTTCTCCAGCATCCAGTCGCGCGTGAAGCGGCCGGACTGGATGTCGGCCAGAATGCGCTTCATCTCGGCGCGCGTTTCCTGCGTGATCACGCGCGGGCCGGAGACGTATTCGCCGTACTCGGCGGTGTTCGACACCGAGTAGTTCATGTTGGCGATGCCGCCTTCGTAGATCAGGTCGACGATCAGCTTCATCTCGTGAATGCATTCGAAATAGGCCATCTCCGGCGCGTAGCCCGCCTCGCACAGGGTGTCGAAGCCCGCCTTCATCAATTCGACGACACCGCCGCACAGCACCGCCTGCTCACCGAACAGGTCGGTTTCGCATTCTTCCTTGAACGTGGTCTCGATGATGCCGGCGCGGCCGCCGCCGATCGCCGACGCGTAGCTCAGGCCTAGATCGTGGGCGTTGCCGGAGGCGTCCTTGTGGATCGCCACCAGGCAGGGCACGCCGGCGCCGCGCTGATATTCCGAGCGCACGGTATGGCCAGGGCCTTTCGGCGCGATCATCAGCACGTCGAGGTCGGCGCGCGGCTCGATCAGGTTGAAATGCACGTTGAGCCCGTGCGCGAACATCAGCGCCGCGCCGTTCTTCATGTTGGCGTGCAGGTGGTCGCGATAGATGTCGCTCTGCAATTCGTCGGGGGTGAGCATCATCATCACGTCGGCCCATTTGGCGGCTTCCGCCACCTCCATGACCTTGAACTTCTCGGCCTCGGCCTTCTTGACGCCGCCGGAGGACTTGCGCAGGGCGACCGCGACCTCCTTAACGCCGGAATCGCGCAGATTGAGCGCGTGGGCGTGGCCCTGGCTGCCATAGCCGATAATGGCGACCTTCTTGCCCTTGATCAGGTTCAGGTCGGCGTCGCGATCGTAATAAACACGCATGGTACTTGATCCTTCATTCGGCCAATGTTCGCTTGTCAGGTTGGAGAATTCCCGCCGCGGTGCTTCTAGGTCGCTCCGGCAGCCGGGGCAAGTCCCTCCGGCGGGTTACGTCAGTCCGCGCCGCGCTGCCGCTTGATCTGCCGCCTCCCGGCGTATAGCAGCGCAAAACCAAACAGCACGCAGCCGTATTTGATCGCCTCCGGCATGTGCGAGCCTGGCTCGAAGCAATAGCCGCCCTTGCCGGCGAAACCAATGGCGAAACAGCGCGCGGTATCCAGCGCATAGGGGCTGATCATTACGCCCAGGACGAGGAACGGGATCGCGAGGATCGTCAGAACCATCGTTACATCCCCTCCGGCCCGCGCGCGATGGCCGCGATGCCGGTGCGCGCGACCTCGACCAGGCCGAGCGGCAGCATCAGCACCACGAACTGCTCGATCTTGTCGCTCTTGCCGGTGATCTCGAACACGAAGCTCTCGGTGGTGGCGTCGATCACGCGGGCGCGGAAGGCATCGGCCAGCCGCAGCGCCTCGACCCGGTTGTCGCCCTTGCCGCGCACCTTGACCATGGCGAGTTCGCGCTCGATCGAGCGGCCGCTCAGCGTCATGTCGACCACGCGGTGCACCGGCACCAGGCGGTCGAGCTGGTTCTTGATCTGCTCGATCACCATCGGCGTGCCGGTGGTCACTAGCGTGATCAGGGAGAGATGCGCCTGATGCTCGGTCTCCGACACCGTCAGCGACTCGATATTGTAGCCGCGGCCGGAGAACAGGCCGATGACGCGCGCCAGCACGCCGGGCTCGTTGTCGACCAACACCGAGAGCGTGTGGGTCACGTCGCGCTGCGCGGTCGGCGCCGCCGGATAATGGCTTGTCGTAGATGTGGGAGCGTTCATCAGACCATCACCTTGCCTTCTTCGGTGATCGCGCTTTCAAGACTTTCCGCCGCGTCGCCGAGGATCATTTCATTATGCGCGCGTCCCGACGGGATCATCGGGAAGCAGTTCTCTTTCGGATCGACCACGCAATCGAACAGCACCGGCTTGTCGATGTCGATCATCTCACGGATGGCGTGGTCGAGATCGCCCGGCTTCGTGCAGCGGATGCCGTGAGCGTGGTAGGCCTCCGCCAGCTTGACGAAATCCGGCAGCGCCTCGGAATAACTATGCGAATAACGCCCGCCGTGCAGCAGTTCCTGCCACTGCCGCACCATGCCCATGTAGCTGTTGTTGAGGATGAAGATCTTGACCGGCAGCTCGTACTGCACCGCCGTCGAAATCTCCTGCATGGTCATCTGCACCGAGGCCTCGCCGGCGATGTCGATGACCAGCGATTTCGGATGCGCCAGTTGCACGCCGACCGAGGCCGGCAGGCCGTAGCCCATGGTGCCGAGCCCGCCGGAGGTCATCCAGCGGTTCGGCTCCTGGAAGCCGTAGAACTGCGCTGCCCACATCTGATGCTGGCCGACCTCGGTGGTGATGTAGGTGTCGCGATCCTTGGTCAGCTCATAGAGCCGCTGGATGGCGTATTGCGGCTTGATCACCTCGTTGGAATGCCGGTAGGCGAGCGACTTGCGCCCGCGCCACTTGTCGATCTGCGTCCACCACATCGACATGGCTTTTTTGTCGGAATGGATGGCGCCGGTGCGCCACAGCCGCACCATGTCTTCCAGCACATGGGCGCAGTCGCCGACGATCGGCACATCGACCTTGACGTTCTTGTTGATCGAGGACGCATCGATATCGACGTGGATCTTCTTCGAGCCGGGCGCGAAGGCGTCGAGCCGGCCGGTGATGCGGTCGTCGAAGCGCGCGCCGATGCAGATCATCACGTCGCAATCGTGCATCGCCATGTTGGATTCGAGCGTGCCGTGCATGCCGAGCATGCCGAGCCATTGCGGATCGGCGGCCGGAAACGCGCCGAGCCCCATCAGCGTCGAGGTGATCGGAAAGCCGGTGAGCTTGACCAGCTCGCGCAGCAGGTCGCTCGCCGCCTTGCCGGAATTGACCACGCCGCCGCCGGTGTAGAACAGCGGCCGCTTGGCATGCGCCATCAGCTCGATCGCCTGCTTGATCTTCTCGATGTCGCCTTTGACCTTGGGCTTGTAGCCGGTGTGCGGGAAATTCTTCGGCTTGGAATAGAGGCCCTTGGCGAACTGGATGTCCTTCGGGATATCGACCACCACCGGCCCCGGCCGTCCGGTCGAGGCGATGTGGAACGCCTCGTGCAGCACGCGCGGCAAATCCTCGATGCGCTTGACCAGGTAATTATACTTGGTGCACGGCCGCGTGATGCCGACGGTGTCGGCTTCCTGGAACGCGTCGTTGCCGATCAGATGGGTCGGCACCTGGCCGGTGATGCAGACGATCGGAATCGAGTCGCACAGCGCATCGGTGAGCCCGGTCACCGCATTGGTGGCGCCGGGACCGGAGGTGACCAGCACGCAGCCGACCTTGCCGGTCGAGCGCGCATAGCCTTCCGCCGCATGCACGGCGCCCTGTTCGTGCCGCACCAGGATGTGCTGCACTTTGTCCTGCGCGAAGATGGCGTCGTAGATCGGCAGCACCGCGCCGCCCGGATAGCCGAACAGATGCTTCACGCCCTGGTCGGCGAGCGCCTGGATCACCATTTCGGCGCCGCTCATTTCCCGTGTCATGATCGTCATCCTTGCTGTGCCCAGTCCTTTATCGCGCAATAAAAAAGGCCCGTAACGGGCCATGTCCGGACGCTACCCCCTAGGCTGGCCCACTCAGGGCTGCCCAGGCTGCGTCCGAACCTCTACGACTACGGTAATAAAATTGCGCAACATTGTGTCTGCCCGCACTTTCATTGCGCGGTTTTATAATAGGGCCCCGAGGCCCGGTCAAGCTCATTTTATGAGCGCCGATAGTCCTTTAGTCGACCGCGAGCTGCTTTTCGAGCGCTTTTTGCGCCGATTCCGGCGCTTCCCAGGGCCAATCCTTCATCTGGTTGCGGAACCAGGTGAGCTGGCGCTTGGCGTAGCGGCGAGTGTCCATGCGGGCGCCCGCGGACGCCTCGTCGAGCGAGATCTCGCCGTTGAGATGCCGGATCAGCCAGGGCACGCCATGCGCCTTCATGGCCGGCAGCAAGGGATCGAGCGGGCGCGCGGCAAGCGCCCTCACCTCATCCAAAGCGCCGGCTTCCAGCATGGCGGCAAAGCGCGCATCGATGCGGCGGACCAGTTCCTTGCGCTCGCAGGTGATGAAGACCTTGGCGGCTTGCACCGGATCGATCAGCGCCGGCAGCTCATCGCGATGCCAATCGGTGAGCGAGCGCCCGGTCGCCAGCACCACCTCCAGCGCGCGCGAAATGCGCGAGCGGTCGAGCGGCATCAGCCGGTGCGCCGTCGCGGGATCACGCTGCATCAACTCGGCATAGAGCGGCGCGACGCCTTCGCTCTGCAAACGCCCGCGCACTTGGGCGCGAATGTCGGCCGGGATCGGCGGCACCGCCGCCAGTCCGCTGGTCAGCGCCTTGAAATAGAGCCCGGTGCCGCCAACCAGGATCGGGACGCGGCCCAGCGCCGCGATCTCAGCCAGCACCGCGCCGACGTCGCGGCACCAGCGCCCGACCGAATAATTCTCGGCCGCATCGACATGGCCGTAGAGCCGGTGCGGCACGCGCGCCGCTTCCGCGTCCGTCGGCCGCGCGGTGATGATGCGCAGATCGCGATAGACTTGCATGGAATCGGCATTGACGATGACGCCGCCGAGCTTCTCGGCGAGCTCAAGCGCCAGCGCCGACTTGCCGCTGGCGGTCGGCCCGGCGATGAGGATGGCGGTGGGTTTGCTCACGGGGATTGAGCTTGACCAGCAGCGCCGGTGAAAGCAACCGCCGCGGTGCACCTGTCGCTTTGCTAGTTCAACCGCTGCGATGAGGGCCGCGCAATGGGCTCCTCGACCAGCGCGGCGATCGGGCTGGCCTGATGGTGGGTCATCCGCCACGCGCCATCGACGCGCTTGAACAAGTTGGTCGTGGCCAGCGCCGTCCCGCCGACGAATTCCACGCAAAACACGCGGGCCTCGTCGCCTGAGAACATCACCGCCTCGTTGCGAGGTTCGATCCGCTCTTGGTTCGGATTGCGCAGAATTTCGCGGTAGGATTCCAGGATCGTCTGCCGGCCGATGAGGACCGGCCATCCGGGGTGAATGCAGGACACGTTGTCATCCGCCCAGACGCGGCTCATCGCGGCGAAATCGGCGGTCGCGAAAGCACGGTAATAGGCCGCATTCGCGGCCAGAATTGCAGCTTCGTCGGTCATGCCCTGTGAGGTGCAGGAATTGCCGGCCGAAAGCAATCGGGAAAACGCTGCAGGCCGGCCCCAGCTTGCCGCTGGCGGTCGGGCCTGCAATAAGCACCGCCATCACCTGGCGCCACGGAGACAGTCTTGCCGCTCATTCAACCCTTTCGTGCCTTGCGGCCCGCGCCCGGACGCGCCGCCGAGGTGCTGGCGCCGCCCTATGACGTGCTCTCCAGCGCGGAGGCGCGCGCGCGCGCCCAGGGCAAGCCGTGGAGCTTCCTGCACATCTCGAAGCCGGAGATCGATCTCGATTCATCAATCGATCCGTACGACCGCGCGGTCTACGCCAAGGCGGCCGACAACCTCAAGCGCATGACCGCTGCCGGTGTCATCATGCGCGACCCCAAGCCTTGCTACTACGTCTACCGGCTTACCTGGGGCGACCGCACGCAGACCGGCTTAGCCTGCGTCGCCTCGCTCGCCGACTACGCGACCAACCGGATCCGCAAGCACGAGCTGACGACGCCGCTCAAGGAAGACGGCCGCGTGCGCCAGATCGAGGCGGTCAACGCGCAGACCGGCCCGGTGATGATCGGCTACCCGAACGCGCCAGAGATCGACGCCCTGCTGGCGACGGCGGCCGCGCCCGCGCCGCAAGTCGACGTCACCGCCGACGACGGCGTGCGCCATCAGTTCTGGGTGATCGCCGACGACGCCCTGATCGACAAGCTGACTGCCGCCTTCGATGCCCTGCCCGCGATCTACATTGCTGACGGCCATCACCGCTCGGCGGCGGCCGCGCGCGTCGCCGCCAAGCGTACAGGCGAAGGCTCGCACGACTATTTCCTGTCGGTGATTTTCCCCGAACGCGAAATGACCATCCTCGATTATAATCGCGTGGTGAAAGACTTGAACGGCCGCAGCGCGGAACAGTTGCTTGCCGAGCTCCGCAACAATTTCACGGTGACGGCGTCCGACCAGCCGGTGCGTCCGGCATCCTCGCATGACTATGGGATGTATCTGGCCGGCCATTGGTACCGGCTGACCATCCGCCCCGATCTCGTGCCAGCGAACGATCCGATCGGCCGACTGCCAATCACGCTCCTGACGCGCAATGTGATCGAGCCGCTGCTCGGCATCAAGGACCCGCGCACCGACAAGCGCATCGACTTCATCGGCGGCGCGCGCGGCTTGGCCGAGCTCGAGGCCCGCGTGAAATCGGGGGAGATGGCGGTGGCGTTCGCGCTCTATCCGACCCAGATGCGCGATCTGATGGCGGTGGCCGACGCCGGTGGCATCATGCCGCCGAAGTCCACCTGGTTCGAGCCCAAGCTCGCCGACGGCATGGTCAATCACGTGCTCGACTAGGGCGCGACCTCATCAATCGCGGTTGGCGGGCAACCACGGATCGATGTCCGCGTTGCCCCCAAAAGCGGACTCTCTATTGCCGTCGCGGAATGTCCGCTAAGTGTCAAAGGACTAAATCGCTCGCGCGATAGGGTGCTGCGGCGAGCGGCGCGGGCAACGGGGTATTGGGATGTGAGCGTCCTGTCTTGAAGATCGAGGGGTTTTCAACCTCATCCAAGACAGGAGCATCCCATGACCAACGAG
>DATBZY010000122.1:0-3806 GCA_036512915.1 Pseudolabrys sp.
GCGAGTCTTACGCAATCGCTCGGGTTGCAGATCATCGGATCCGAGACGATCATGGGTCGCAGACTGTTCACAGTCCAAATACCCAACGGTCAGAATTTGCGGGACCTCTTCGGAATCCTGGATCGCAACGCAAATGTTTCCGCAGCGCCGATGTACAAGTTCACCCTGACCCAGGGCGCCGTCGCCACCGGCAAGGGCGATCCCGCGCAATACTTGCTGGGCAAGCTGCATTTGGAGCAGGCGCACGCGATCGCCACCGGCAAGGGCATCACCATCGCCTTAATCGATTCGGAGGTCGACAAGCAGCACACCGAGCTGCAAGGCACGATCTCCTCGGAACTCGACACGCTCGGCGTGAACGAGCCGCTGCCGTCCCACGGCACCGAGATGGCGGGCGCGATCGTCTCGCACGACCGGCTCATGGGCGTCGCACCTGGCGCCAAGATTCTGGCGGTGCGCGCTTTCGGCGAGTCGAACAGCACGGTGCAAGGCACGACGCTCAGTATCCTCAAGGGGATCGAGTGGGCGGAGAGCCAGGGCGCCCGCATCATCAATATGAGCTTTGCCGGACCGCGCGATCCATCGCTCGAACGTGCGTTCAAGGCGGCACACGACAAGGGCGTGGTGCTGATCGCGGCTGCCGGCAACGCCGGACCAAAATCGCCGCCGCTCTATCCCGGAGCCGACCCCAACGTGATAGCGGTCACCGCGACGGATGCCCGCGACCGAGTATTCCGCGGCGCGAACCAGGGTCCGCAGCTGTCGGTGGCCGCGCCGGGCGTCGATATCATCGCGCCTGCGCCGGCGGGGGGCTACCAGATGTCCACCGGCACCTCGATCGCGACCGCGCATGTCAGCGGCGTGGTAGCGTTGATGCTGGAACGCGACCCGACGCTCAAGCCCGACGACGTGCGCAAAATCCTGGAGTCCACGGCGACCAATCTCGGCCCGAAGGGCAAGAACGGCCAGTTCGGCTGGGGTCTGGTCAATCCGCCGAAAGCGCTGGAGGCGGTTGCCGCGCAGATAAAGTCAAGCGACGCTTCATCGAAGAAGCGTTAGAGAGTTGCGCGGCGTTATTTTTCCTCCAGCGCGTTGACCGGTTCCCAGTCCGGACCGGGCGGACGGCGCGCAAGTTCCCTGACTCGCGCCAAGAACAGCGCCGACGGCGGATCGGCGTCGGCGGCGTGCGCGAAATGTTCGGCGGCGCCAGTAAAGTCGCGTGCGCGGAAGCGCGCGAGACCCTCGGCATAGGCTTTCCCGCGTGACAGCTGTTCCGGTGTGACCGCATCTGCTGCGGCGAGCGGCTCGTAGATCCGGACTGCGGTGGCACGGCCTTTGACGCGGATTGTGTCGAGTTCGCGCCAGACGAAAGCGGCACCGGTAAGCGCCATGGTCGTCTCCGAGGCGATGATGGTGGTAGCGAAGAACTTGTTGGCGCCCTCCAGCCGGGAGGCAAGGTTCACCGTGTCGCCCATCGCCGTGTAGTTGAAACGCCGGCGCGAACCGATATTGCCGACCAGCGCCTCGCCCGAGTTCAGGCCGATGCGCTGTCGCACCGTGCGGCCCTGGAACGTGGCCGCGACGCGCTCGAGTTCGCCAAGGCGCGCGGCGCATCGCTGCGCCGCGCGCACGCCGTTGGCGGCGTGATCCAGATCATCGAGCGGCGCGCCGAACACCGCCACGATTGCGTCGCCGATGTATTTGTCGACGAAGCCACCGTGAGCCTCGATGATGTCCGTCATGGCCGAAAGATACTCGTTCATTGCCGCCACCAGTTCCCCCGGCTTGATTTTTTCTGAGAACGAGGAGAAATCCGCGATATCCGAGAAATACACGGTGACGTTGCGCACCTCGCCGCCGAGCGCCGGCGGTTTGTTCGATGCCATCATCTTCTCGATCACAGCCGGCGCGAGATAGAACGCGAAGTTCTGGCGCAGTAGCCGTTTGTTGCGGTCTGCGACTACGAAGCGGTAGCCGATTGTGGTGCTGAGTGCGGCGAGCCCGGCTAACAGAGGCTGGACCAACGGTAACGCCAGCGCGTCCCGGAATGCCACCGTCGCGCCCGCAGTCCACGCCACCGCGATGCCGAAGGCGGCGAGTGCGGCCGCCGCTGGTCCGAGCGCCAGCGCGGCCGTGGCCGTCAGCGCCGCTAGCGCGAACGAGATGATGCCTGTGCCGCTGCGACCGACTTCAGTGAGCGCATCGCCTCGGAGCAGGTTGTTCACCGCCGTGGCGTGGATGTAGACGCCCGCGATTGAATCCCGAGTGAATTTCTGGCCGGCCGCAGGCGCGGGCAGTACGCAACGTACCGCCGACGCGCCTTCGGGCGCAGTCGCATAGCGCTTGGAGGTGACCTTGCGGTCCTCGACGTCCAGGACCGTGCCGATCAGCACGACCTTGCCGTCGAAATGGCGGTGGAAGAAGTCCTTGTCGCCCTTTTCGGCGCAAGCGCGTAGATCGGCGAGCGAAAAGGTCGGTATGTCGTCGGCGCCGCCCGCGAAGTTAAGGGTAATCATGTTCGCTACCGCGCCCGAATCTGCGGGTTTCGCAGGCGCCGCCATTCCGTCGGTCGCGCGCGCAACAAGCTCCGCCGCCATCGAGGCCACCGGTTGGTCATCCACCACGAAGCTGAGCGGGACACGTCGGATTACGTCATCGGGATCGTTGTGGACGTTGAGGGGGCGGACGTTGCTTTCGAAACCGACGGCAGCGCGTTGACCGGGCGACGGCAGGAGGGGCTGGTCCTGATGCTGGGTCTGGCCGAGCACGACCTTGCCGGCGCGCGCGCCGAGCGCGAGTGCGCGTAGATAGTCGCGGTCGAATCCGCGCACCCGCGCGCCCAGGGTTTCATTGCCGAACGCTACCGCGGATTGCTCGATGGAGGTTGGGAACACGATATCGAAGCCCACGACCTTGGCCCCGCCGTCGATGACCGCGGTCAGGACCTGGCCAATCTCATGCGTCCAGGTGACGCTTGGCGTGCCCTCGAATGGTGGAGTGTGGAAGGTCTCCTCGTCGAGTGCGACCACGACCGCGGGCGAGGAGACCGACGCATACGCATTGCCGAAGGCACGCCAGCGCAGTGCGGTCAGGAAGTCGATCGAGAGGCCGCTTACCACGTCGAGCGCCGGCGAGGCGGCAACAAGACCTGCCACGAGCGCGATCAGAAAGGCTGCTAGCGCGGCGCGCTGGCGGACTGGGTCCATGAGCGGGCGGCGGCCGTATCAGTTCTATTGGAAGCGCAGCAGGCGGCTAACGATAGTCGTATTGCCGGATTTAGCATGGGCATCAACCTTGAACGTAATCTTGCGGAGCCCGATGCTCGCGCTGTAGGTCGCGCCGCGTGTGAGAAGCTTGTTGGCCTTGGCCAGATCGTAGAACCCTCCGTCCGCAAGGTTGTCGTCGATCTTGATCTCGAAGTGCTCGCCGGGTCGGTCAGTCCGCTCGATCACGAGCGTCCGGCTATCAACCAATTGGAGCTTGGGAAGCTGGATCATGGGCGCCCGCGCGTAGAGCCTCGGTTCACTGGGCGCACTCTGCAGCCGGAACACGCTGGCGGCGCTCGTGTTCGCCGCAGCGGCGGTAAGCCTTATCTTGCCACCGTCGCAGCGGGCCTTGGCGCGGACGATCTTACCGCCCTGCACTTCGCTGCGCTCCGCACCGACCGACACCGTGCCGCCGGTGATGGTCTCATGCTCGCAGGACTTCAGATAGCTGAGAACAAGAACGTCGCCTGGCCCAAGTTTGATCACCTGGCCGGCGCCGAGATAGTCCATGAACTCGACGTCGGCGGTGGTGCTTTTCAC
>DATBZY010000123.1:0-3767 GCA_036512915.1 Pseudolabrys sp.
TCATGTTGAGAAAGCTATGCAATCCCGCATGATGTTCGCGGACAGACTCTCATAATCGTCCGGCAGTTGGCTGCTCGATGGTTGCGCCCAGTAGACCTTGAGGACTGGATTGGTCGTGCACGCGACGCTGGCACGGGAAAGATTCGCGCGTTGCGACAGGCGGTCCAGGAGATTGTAGGTCGCTGCATAATACGCGACGGCTACCGAGCGCACTCAAGCACCTGGATGATGATCCGGCGTGCAGAGTCTTTTTTTTTGAAGCTCATCCCGTGGCGCTTGAAGAACCGATCGATCGAGCTGTCCGTGGTGCGCACTCCGAGGGCGTCAAACACCCGCTGCACAATCTCCGCCAGGGTCAGGTCCGGCTCCTTCGCGATCAGCTCCAAGAGCCATGGCGCATGCGGTTCCAGCGGCGAGCGGCTCTTGCCGCCACGAGGCCTCGGCCTCACGCTCCCGGTCTCACCATGCAATTCCACCCACCGGATCGCCGTAGACGCGCTCACCTTGAACCGCTGCGCCGCCGCACGGCGAGAGCATCCCGCTGTGACCTCGGCAACCACCCGCGCGCGAAGATCGTCCGAATAGGCCCGTCGTCCCATGGTCCCCTCCGAATCAGAGGCCCCATGGACTCACAATCGCAATCCGTGTGGAATCCCCCGCCCGATCACAATCGATTCATCAAGACCGGGGAATGCTCTAATTGGAGCAGCCAAAACTGCGCCGAGATTGCGCCAGAGCCTTATTCGGCCCCCGCGATGCCCGCAGCTTGTATGACCGTGCCCCAGCGGACAATCTCGGACTTGACGAAGCGGTCAAGCTCCTCGGGTGAGCCTTTGCCGATTGGGTTCATGCCGATGTCGGTAAACTGTTTGCGCACTTCGGCGAACGCAACAATCGCGTTCAACTCGGCATTGAGCCGAGCGACGATCTCCCTGGGCGTGTTGGCCGGTGCGATCACCATCTGCCAGGCCGCGGCATCGTAACCCGGCACGCCCGCTTCGGCGAGCGGAGGAATTTCTGGCGCCGCCGCGGAGCGTTCAGTGGTTGTCATCGCAAGCGCGCGCAACTTTCCGGCACGAATAAGCGGCAGCGCCGGTCCAAGATCGCTGAACATGAGCTGGATGTGGCCACCGAGCAAATCATTCAGCGCCGGCGCGCTGCCCTTGTAAGGCACGTGCGTCATCTTGATTCCCGTCATACTGCTGAACAGTTCGGCGCTCAGATGATGAAAAGCACCTACCCCGCCGGAGCGATAGTTCAACGGCTGTTCCTTTGCCAGCTTCACGAGGTCCGGCACGCTTTGCACCGGCAAGGACGGATAGACCAGCAGCACAAACGGCACCGAGGCGATGAGGGCGACCGACATAAAATCCTTGGCCGGATCGTAAGGCAGCTTCTTGTAGAGTGTCGCGTTGATCGCGAGCGAGCTCGTCGACATCATGATCGTGTAGCCGTCGGGCGCGGCCTTTGCGACATAGTTCGTTCCTATGACACCGCCGGCGCCAGGCCGATTCTCGATGACGAATGGCTTGCCCAGGCGGTCGGCCAGCTTATTGCCAAGGAGCCGCGCGAGAAAGTCGCCCCCGCCGCTGGGTGGGAACGCCACGACGAAAGTGATGGGGCGGTTCGGGTAGTCCCGCATCTGCGCGCGCGCGGCAAGCGGCCACGTTGCCGCTGCGCCGCCGAGAAGTGTGATGAACTCGCGTCGCCTCATCTGCTCACCGCTGGGCTGAGACCTGCCGATTTGCGTAAACAAAGATTGCATACGGCGCCGGCGCAATAGTGATGTGTTGAATACAAAGATTCGAATGCCGCGACAAGTGTCCTGTTCGACAGAAGCCCGTCCGCTCGACACCCATGGCCGCTCGACGTCCTATGGCCGCGTGTATCCAATCGAGTCCTCGCTCTCAAATCGGCTTGAAACTTCGATCCAGCTGCACGTCGATCAGCATCGGCATATTGCTCTTGAGTCCCTGCGCCAGCAGATCGGTCGCCTCGTGCACCGTCTTCGCGCGCTCCGCCGCGACGCCGAGCGAGCGCGCCAGCCCGACGAAGTCGACCGCCGGATCGGTGAGCTCCATGCCGACATAGGTGTCGGTCTGCTCGGCGAGCCCACGCAGGGCAACCAGCCGCTGCTTGAGGATGCGGTAGGACGTATTGTTGAAGATCACGAAGATAACGGGAATGCGATAATGCGCGGCGGTCCAAAGCCCCTGGATGGTGTACATAGCGCTGCCGTCGCCGACGAGCGCGACCACCGGCCGGTCCGGCAGCGCGAGCTTGGCGCCGATCGCTGCCGGCAGGCCCCAGCCGATCCCGCCGCCGCGCAGGCCGAAATAGCTCTGCGGATCGTCGCTGGCGATGAGCTGGCGAATGCCGGTCGCGGAGGAGAGAATTTCCTCGATCACCACCGCGTTTTTCGGCAGCATGGCGCCGATCGCTTCGAGCAACGCCAGCGGCTGAACCGGAATTTTGGTCGCGAGCGCGCGCGCCTTGGCCTTGAGAGCCTCGCGCTCGGCCAGCGTCGCATCGCTTGCGGTCTTAAGCCGGTCGCGCGCCGCACCGCGACCGCCGCTTGTCATGCGTTCGCGCACCGCCACTGTCAGCTCGGGCAATGTCGCCTTCGGATCGCCCAGGATGGCGATCTTCGCCGGATAGTTCTTGCCGATCTCTCACGGGTCAGTGTCGAGATGGATGAGCGGGAGGCCCGGCGGCATCGGATCGACGTTCGAGGGTAGCGACAGCGTGAACAGATCGCCGCCGACCGAGAACAGCACGTCGTACTGGTCGAGGAGCTTGCGGACATCCGGTGCCATCCGGACCATGGCGCCGCGGAACAGCGGATGCGAGGCGGGATACGACGCCGTGCTCGGCACGAAGTCGGTATAGACCGGTGCGCCGAGGAGTTCGGCGAGCTCGATCAGCTCGGCGTGCGCCCGACTCTGCGCCACCGCGTCGCCGGCGATGATCACCGGGCGCTCTGCCGCGGCGAGCAAGGCGGCGGCAGCCACGACGGCGGTCTGATCGCCGCGCAGACGCGGCGCCACCCGCGTCGGATTCATCAAATCGATGTCGCCTTCGGCCTTGAGGATGTCGCTCGGCAGCGACAGGAAGACCGGCCCGGTCGGCGGCGTCAGCGCCACCTTGGCCGCGCGGTGCACCAGGCGTGGCAGATCGGCTAGGCGATCGACCTGCGCCGCCCATTTCACGAACGGCCGTGCCAGCGTCGGCAGGTCGGCCGACAGGATGGGCTCGGTGACCAGGTATTCGAGGTCCTGCTGGCCGGCGGTGACCAGAACGGGTGACCCCGCTTTCTGCGCGTCGTACAGCATGCCCATGGCATTGCCGAGTCCGGGCGCCACATGAAAGTTAACAACGGTCAGCTTGCCCGATGCATGGGCGTAGCCATCCGCCATGGCCATGACGGCTGCCTCCTGCAGGCCGAGCACGTAGCGCAGCTCCTTCTCGACGGAGAATACATCCATCAGCGGCAGCTCGGTGGTGCCGGGATTGCCGAACACCATTTCGACGCCTTCCTGCTTCAGGAGTTCGAGCAAGGCACGACTTCCAGACATCGCGGGCAAGATCATCTCCAATCGTCTGTGACCGGGATTCCCCATATGTGGACGGCCCCGTCCTCGCAAGGTGTTTTTGCAGTGCTTTGATCAGATCGCTTGCGTCCATATGTCCGGCCTGTTTGTGCGTTCACACATGAACGCTGGCCAAGATGGTTTCCGCGACGAGAGCTCCAAACAGATGAGCGACCT
>DATBZY010000124.1:0-4502 GCA_036512915.1 Pseudolabrys sp.
GCGGTAGCGCGCACCATGCGCCGTGCCCGGCAGGCTTGACGGATAACCGCGATCCGCGGGTTGCTGTGGCACGCGCCTTGATGGTGCAAAACCAAGGCCGGTCTTGCGGTGACTGCACGGCGCGGAAGATGCGCACGCACAGGGTCCCCTCCGATTGAAGGTTAATTGAAAGTTACGCGCCTTGGAGGGACCCGTGACTACTTCGCCAATATCCGCGGATGTGCTTGATTCCAATTGTAATATCGACACTCCGCGAAAAAATCGTTTGGCCAGAAGGCCCCACGGTTAACGCGACGTTAAACGCCAAACCCTAGGCTGTCGCGACCGGCATTGTCGCCGGCTGGAACGGCTGCATGACGGCATCGTCCCTCAGCCCAATGGGGATCCGCGCGCTTGAGCGCATGCGGGGGCGGCCGCTCTGTGGCTGCGGCGCGCTGGCGATCGTTGCCATCCTGCAAACGCTGATGCTGTTCACGCCGCCGTTCGGCGGCCGCGCGTTTGCCGAAGAGCGGATCAAGGGCGAGATCAAGGTCAGCACCGAGGGCGGCTATGCGCGCCTGGTGTTCCGCTTCGAGAAGGAAGCGCCGGCCAACATCCAGATCACCTATCCGATCATGGTGGTGACGTTCAAGAAGCCGGTCGCCATCGCGGTCGATCGGCTCAATGCCGCCGCGTCCGACTATATCAGCGCCGCGCGGCTCGACCCCGACGGTATCTCGATCCGCATCGCGCTGGCGCGCAAAATTAAGGTCAATTCAATGCCCGCCGCCGAACGGCTTTATATCGATCTGCTGCCGGAGGCCTGGAGTGGCCTGCTGCCGGGTCTGCCGCGCGAGGTGATCGAGGAGCTCGCCAACCGCGCGCTGGCCGCCGAAAGCCAGCTGCGTAAGCAACGGTTCACCGCCAAGACCCAGAAGCCGGCGGCGATCCGCGTCAAGGTCGCGACCCAGCCGACCTTCACCCGCTATGTCTTCGCGATGCCGGACGTCGCCAATGTCGTTCCCGAGAGCGCCGATGGAAAACTGACGCTCGAATTCGACCAGCCGATCAAATGGGATCTGGCGGATGCCAGGGCGGCGATGCCGCCGACCCTGCGATCGATCGATGCCGAGGTTGATGACGATTCGGTCGCCGTCAGCTTCGCGTTCAACGGCACGCCGCAAGTGCGCACTTTCCGCGAGGACCGCAGCATCGTGGTCGATGTCGGCCACGACGGCGCCAAGTCCATGCCCAAGCCGGCGGCGGAGGAGGGCGCCAAGCCCAAGCAGGACGCTGCCGCGCCCGCCGCCGTGCCGGCCATCGAGCCGCCCGAGACCGTGCCCGCCAAGGATGCCGCGGCCGAGCCGCCGCCGAAGGCCGTGCCGCCGCCGATCGAGGCGGCCGCGCCGCCAATCGCTCCCGCTGCGGTGCCGCCGCCAATGCAAGCGACGGAAAATTCGCCGGCGCTGACGACGCCGCCCAAGCCGCAAAGCGAAGCGCCGCCGGCCGCGCCGGCTAGCCCAGCAATGAGCGTGGCCGCGCCCGTCGCACCGCAACCGCCTGCGAAATCCGCCACGGCCGAACGCAAACGGCCGGCGCCCAATCCGGACGCGCCCGTCGTCGTCGAGCTGCGGCAGTCCGGCGGCACTTTGCAGGCCGAATTCCCATTCGCGGTCGACACGCCGGCCGCCGTGTTCCACCGCGCCGACATGCTGTGGCTGGTGTTCGACAGCGCCGCCAAGATCGACCTCGCCGCGCTTACAACCGACACCAGCCAGGTGATCCGCAGCGCCGCGCTCGAGCGCGGCGCGGACGGCGCAGCGATCGTGCGCATCAAGCTGGAGCGGCCGCGCCTGGTGAGCCTGCAGGCGGACGGCCCGGGCTGGATCGTCAGCATCGGCGACACCGTCACGGTGTCGAGCCGGCCGCTCGTCATGGCCCGCAACAACGTCGGCAAAAACCGCGCCAGCATCGCCATTCCGTTCGACAATCCGCGCAAGATCCATGTCCTCACCGACCACGACATCGACGACCGGCTGTTGGTGGTCACCGCGCTCGGCCCCCCGCGCGGATTCCTGAAAGAGCAGGATTTCGTCGAGCTGCGCGCCTTGCCGTCAACCCACGGCGTGGTGTTGCAGCCGCTCGCCGACGACGTCGCGGCGGAGCTCGCGGACGACAAGATCACCATCACCCGTCCGGGCGGCCTCTCGCTCTCGCCGACGGCGATCGGCCAGCCGCAGCTCGCAAGCAATTTCCGCGCTTTGAGCTTCGACACCCAGCTCTGGAGCTACGACCGTCAGGCCAAGTTCAACGCCCGGCAAGCCGAACTGGTCCAGATCGCCGCCATGGCGCCCGTCAACCAGCGCAAAGAGGCGCGGTTCAATCTCGCGCGCTTCTATCTCGCCCGCGAGATGTCGGCGGAGGCCAAGGCGGTGCTCGAGGTCGCGTTGGCCGACAAGAAGGCGGCCGAGGACGTCACCGGCACCGTGCTCAAGGCGGTCGCCGACGTCATGCTCGAGCGGCCCGACGAGGCGCTCAAGGAATTGTCCAATCCGTGGGTCGGCAACCAGCTCGATGCGCCGATCTGGCGCGCGATCGTCTATGCCCGCCAGGGCAAATGGCCGGAGGCGCAGGCGGGTTTCAAAAGCGTCGATAGCGGGATTGCCACGCTGCCGACCGAACTCCAGCGCATGGCGCTGCGCGACGCGCTACGCACCGCCATCGCGGTGCGCGATTTCAACGGCGCCGACCGTATCGTCAGCGCGCTCGACACGATCGGCGTGCCGCCCGCGATGGCGCCGTCGATCGCCGTACTGGTCGGCCGCCTGAAAGAAGCCTTGGGCCGCACCTCGGACGCGCTCGCCAGCTACCGCGCCGCCACGGATTCGAGCGACCGGCGCGCCGCCGCGCAAGGGCGCCTGCGCGAGATCCTGGTGCGCTACGCGATCGGCGACATGCCGCGCAAGGACGTGATCAACGCGCTCGAGACGCTCACCACGATCTGGCGCGGCGACGAGACCGAAGCGGAAGGGCTCAAGCTGCTCGCGCATCTTTATACCGAGGAGAACCGCTATCGCGCCGCCTTCCATGTGATGCGCGTAGCGCTGCTGCAGCATCCCAATTCCGAGTTCACCCGGGCGATCCAGGATGAGGCGGTGGTGACTTTCGACAGCCTGTTCCTGGGCGGCAAGGGCGACGCGATGCCGCCGGTCGAAGCGCTCGGCCTGTTCTACGATTTCCGCGATCTCACTCCGATCGGACGGCGCGGCGACGAGATGATCCGCCGGCTCGCCGACCGGCTGGTGGCGGTCGATCTGCTCGACCAGGCCACCGAGTTGCTCCAGCACCAGGTCGACAACCGTCTGCAAGGCGGCGCGCGCGCGCAGGTCGCGACCCGCCTCGCCGTGATCTATCTGATAAACCGCAAGCCGCAGCGCGCGCTCGCCACCTTGCAGGCGACGCACACGGCGGAGCTGTCCAACGAGCTGCGCGACCAGCGCCTGCTGCTACAGGCGCGCGCTTTGTCCGACACCGGCCGCCATGACCTGGCGCTGGAATTGATCGTCAATCTCGATAGCCGCGAGGCGATCCGGCTGCGCTCGGATATCCTGTGGGCGGCGCGACGCTGGCGCGCTGCCGCCGAGCAGATCGAGATCCTCTATGGCGATCGCTGGCGCGACTTCACACCGCTGAATGAGACCGAGCGCTTCGACATCCTGCGCGCGGCAATCGGCTATTCGATCGGCGAGGAGCCGCTCGGGCTGGCGCGGTTCCGCGAGAGATATTCCGCCAAGATGGCGGATACTCCGGACCGCCGCGCCTTCGACGTGGTGACCGCGCCGGTCGGCAGCGGCAACGCGGAATTCCAGGACATCGCCAAGAAGATCGCCGGCGTCGACTCGCTCGAATCCTTCCTGGGCGATATGCGCGCGCGCTATCCCGATTCGTCGGCGATCTCGCAGGCCGCCGCCGATAAGGCCGCGCCGCCAGCCGCCGCGCCCGCGCCGGCGAAACCGCAAGGGCCCTCATCGAAAGCCGTGGCGCCCGACAAGGCAGCGGTCAATGCGACGGGGTCCGATGCCGCCGCCTCGCCGCTGCCACCGCAAGCGCCGTCCGCGGCGCCGCGCAAGCCTGACCAGTCGCCGACCGGGTCGATTTCAAGGCTGCCGCGCGCGAGCGCGCGGTAACTGATGAATGTCATCGTCCGCGAAAGCGGACGATCCAGTAAACACTATAATTTTGGTGAGTACTGGATGCCCCGCCGGAGCCTGTCATCGGGCCGCGCTTTGCGCGGACCCGTTGGCGGGGCATGACAGATCGTTGGTTTACGTCCCGTAGCTCTGAATGAGCGAGCCGGCCACCAGGCTCCAGCCGTCCACCAGCACGAAGAAGATCAGCTTGAACGGCAGCGACACCACCACCGGCGGCAGCATCATCATGCCCATGGACATCAGCACCGAGGCCACCACCAAGTCGATGATCAGGAACGGCAGGAACAACAGGAAGCCGATCTCGAAGGCGCG
>DATBZY010000125.1:0-7844 GCA_036512915.1 Pseudolabrys sp.
CAACAGCAGCACTTCGGCGAACGGATAAATCACCTTGCCACTTTGCCGAGAGTCCGGAAAATCCTTGAAATAACTCAGAAAACAATCGCTTCACCGATCGCACCAAATTCCCCCGCAGTCGCCATCGCGTCCTCCGCCAACCGAATCAGAGGATCACGACAGATTCAGCACTTCATCCCATTGTCACGCACTTCTTCACCCGATTGCCCTGGGGCGCTTGAGGAACGGAGTTGCGTCATGGCCGACGACATGCCTCGCGCCGACGAGGTGGAAAACCTGACCCCCGAAGCGGTTGCTGCTTGCGTGAAGGCCGCATGCTGCTGGTCGACGTGCGCGAGCCGAACGAAACCGCGGTGGAAAGCTATCCCGACGCGGTGATCGTGCCGCTGTCGTGCTTTGATCCGGCCGCTATTCCCGATCCGCAGGGCAAGCAGGTGGTGTTCGCCTGCCGCTCCGGCCGCCGCTCGGTGACCGCTTCGCTCGCCGCCCAGGATCAGGGTTATCCTTATAGCTCGCACCTTGCCGGCGGCATCATTGCCTGGAAGGCGGTCGGGCTTCCGACCAAAACCTGAACTAGCGATCCGAGGCTTCATATGCGCCGCGCATTTGCGATCGCCGCCCTGGCCGTCGGCTTCGGCGTAGCTTTGGGCGCTGTCAGCGTCTCCGTGGCCGCCGCGCAGACTGAGCGCGTGGTCAATGTCTACAACTGGTCGGACTATATCGACCCGGAAGTGCTCGCCCAATTCACCAAGGAGACCGGCATCAAGGTGCAATACGACACCTTCGATTCCAACGATACGTTGGAGACCAAGCTGCTTGCCGGCAAATCCGGCTACGATGTGGTGGTGCCGACCGCTTATTTCCTCGAGCGCCAGATCAAGGCCGGCGTGTTCCAGAAGCTCGACAAGAGCAAGCTGCCGAATCTGGTCAATATGTGGCCTGACATCGCCAAGCGACTCGCGGTCTACGATCCGGGCAATCAGTACGCGGTCAATTACATGTGGGGCACCACCGGCATCGGCTACAACGTCAAGGCGATGCGCGACCAGCTCGGGCCGCAGGGCAAAATCGACAGCTGGGACGTCGTGTTCAAGCCGGAGAATCTCGCCAAGTTCAAGGACTGCGGCGTGCACATGCTGGACTCCTCCGACGACATCATGCCGGCGGCGCTGCACTATCTCGGGTTCAATCCGAATTCAACCGACGCCAAGGAACTGGAGCGGGCGGCCGATCTGATGATGAAGATCCGGCCGAATGTGCGGAAATTCCATTCCTCGGAATATCTCAACGGGCTCGCCAGCGGGGAAATCTGCTTCGTGGTCGGCTGGTCGGGCGACATCAAGCAGGCGCAGAAGCGCGCCGCCGAGGCCAAGAACAGCGTCGAGATCGGCTACGCCATTCCGAAGGAAGGCGCGCAGATGTTCTTCGACAATCTCGCGATCCCGAAAGACGCCGCGCATGTCGCCGAGGCGCACGCCTTCATGGACTTCCTGCTCAAGCCCGAAGTCGCTGCGAAGAACAGCAACCTGGTCGCCTATGCCAACGGAAATCTGGCGAGCCAAAAATTGATCGACAAGGCGGTGCTCGACGATCCGAGGGTCTATCCCGACGCGGCGACCATGAGCCGGCTCTATACCGTGGGCGCGCGCGATCAGAAATCGCAGCGCGTGGTCAACCGGCTGTGGACGCGGATCAAGACCGGCCGCTGACCGGCTTTTCGTCTTCCGGCCGCCAGCGGCGGTGCAGCCAGAGCCATTGCTCGGGATGCTCGCGGATCCAGCCTTCCACCACGTTGGTGATGATCTGCATGGTGCCGGCGATGTCGATCTTGCCATTGGCATCGCGCGCCGGCGCGATCTCATCGGTGAGCTCCGGGCGGAGACGATGGCCGGGCAGCCGGACGACATGGGTGCCGTGGATCGGACAGTCGAAATGGCGGGCAAGCCGCGCCAGCAATGGATTGGCCCGGGTCCGGCGTCCGAAGAAGGTTACCTCGACGCCGCGCACGTAATATTGATCGACCAGGATGCCGACATGGGCGCCACGTTCGAGCGCCTCAGCGATCTTTATCGGCGCACTGAGTCCGGTCGGGATTAGTTCGCCCATGTTAGCTTTGCGCGTTTCGCGCAGCCAACGGTCGATGCCGGCAATGTTGGGCCGGCGATAGAGCACCGCGCTGTCAAGTTCGTATGTCGCCGCGCAAATCGCCGGCAGTTCCCAATTGGCGAGATGGGCCGCGAAAATCAGCGCCGGCTTGCCATCATTGGCGAGTTTCATGTAGCGATCGATATTGGCCCGCGTGATCTCGATACGTCCGTAGCGGTCGGGATACTTGGGGTCCCAGTCCCACATGCGATCGAGTTGGGCGAATTCAGCGCCCATGCGCCCGATATTGTCCCAGGCCCCGCGCAGGATGGCCTCGATCTCGGCGGCGGACTTTTCCGGGAAGGCGGCAACCAGATTGGCGCGGCCGATGCGGTTTTCCGGCAGCAGGGGGCCTATCTTGCGCGTGATCCATCCGGCGCAGTCGGCCATCCAGTCGGGGTCGGTGAGCCGCAGTCCCTTGAGCAGTCCAAGCGCGAGCGCGCCGATGAGCGCGTCGCCGGCGCGCTTGGCGCCGCGGCGTACGCGCCGAATCAATCGCGTCATCGCATTGCGCATGGAAATCCACGCCGGTTGTTAGAAATTGACAATCACCTTGCCGAACACCTGCCGGCTTTCAAGCCGCGCCAGGCCGCGTTCGAAGTCGGCCAGCGCGACTTCGGTATCGATGATCGGCGTTATGCCGGTGGCGATCTTGGACAGGCTGTCGCGGATGTTGCGCATCGAGGCGCCGAATGAGCCGAAAATCTTGTACTGTTGCTGGAACAGCTGCATCAGGTTGATGGTCACATTCGGCCCGGCGGTCGAGCCGCAGGTCACTAGCCGGCCGCCGCGCTTGAGGCAGAACAGCGAGGCGTTGAAGCCTTCGCCACCGACATGCTCGAACACCACGTCGACGCCTTTTTTGGCGGTGAGCTTGCGAGTGACGCCCTCGAAACGCTCGGTCTTGTAGTTGATGACGTGGTCGGCCCCGAGCGCCTTGGCCTTTTGCGCCTTGGCATCGTCGCCGACCGTGGTGATGACGGTGCAGCCGATCGCCTTCGCCATCTTGATGGCAACCGAGCCGATGCCGGAGCCGCCGGCATGCACGAGAATGGCCTCGCCCGGCTTGAGCTTGGCATTGTCGAACAGCATGTGCTCGACGGTGCCGAAGGCGATGGGGGCGCAAGCGGCATCGCGCAGCGATACGCCGGCGGGCACCGGGATCGTGAGCCGCGCCGGTAGATTGATGAGATCGCGCGCAAAGCCGTCGATGTGGAAGCCCATGATGCCGGCGACGTTTTCGCACAGATTGTCGCGGCCTTCGCGGCAGGCGGCGCAATGGCCGCAGGTCATGGCGCCATACATCACCACCTTGGCGCCGGCCTTGAAGCCGGAGACGCCCGCGCCGACCGCAGCGATCTCGCCGGAGGCTTCGGCGCCGACCACCAGCGGCAGCTGCCGCTTGGTGAAGGCCATGCCGCGGAAGCCCCAGAGGTCGAGATGATTGAGCGCGACCGCCTTGATGCGGATCTGCACCTCGCCGTCACCTGGCGGTGGCGGTTCTGGCACATCCGCCAGTTCGAGCTTGCGATCGGCGATCAGTCGTAAGGAGCGCATGGGCGGCGTGGCGGGCGCGGCCGTTAGGCCGGCTCGAGCCCGACTACCAGCGAGACGTTCTGCCCGCCGAAACCGAACGAATTCGAAATGGCGTGGCGCATGCGTGCGTCGCGCGCCTTGTTGGGCACGACGTCGAGCGGGATCGCCGGATCCGGCACATCGTAGTTGATTGTGGGCGGAATGCGCTGGTGCTGCAGCGTGAGCAGCGAGATCACCGCCTCGACCGCGCCGGCCGCCGACAAAGTGTGGCCGATCATGGATTTGTTGGAGGAGATCGGCACGCTCTTCATCCGCTCACCGAATACGGCGGAGACGCCGAGACATTCCATCCGGTCGTTTTCCGGCGTACCGGTGCCGTGCGCGTTGACGTAGTCGATATCGTCCGGCACCAGCCCGGCATCCTTCAGCGCATTTGCCATGCAGCCGATGATCGGCTTGCCATCGGGGCTGGAGCGGGTGCGGTGGAAGGCGTCCGCCATCTCGCCGCAGCCTTCGAGCACGCCAAGAATCCTGGCGCCGCGCGCCTTGGCGGACTCGTAGCTTTCCAGCACCAGCGCACCGGCGCCTTCGGCCATGACAAACCCGTCGCGGTTCTTGGCGAACGGCTTCGCCGCCGATTGCGGCGTGTCGTTGCTGGTGGACAATGCCGAGAGCAGCGAGAAGCGGATCAGCGCTTCCGGGTTGATTGAGCCGTCGGTGCCGATGCAGAGCGCGGCGTCGGTCTCGCCGCGCCGGATCGCCTCGACGCCGAGCTGGACCGCGCTCGCACCCGAGGCGCAGGCGGTCGACAGCGAAATCGGCGAGCCCTGGGTGCCGAATTTCTCCGCCAGATGGTCGGCCACCGAACCGAACAGGAAGCGCTGATGATAGGCGGGAAACTGTGCGCTCACCCGCAGGATGTCGGTATAGGACACGTTGTCGTTGGCGCCCGACCTGGCGCCGAGCTCGATCCGCTGCGGCCAATCCAATTCTATCGGCGGCACCGCTAGGAACAACGGGCCCGGAAAATTGCCACGCGTGCCGATCGCGGATTCGGTGATGGCCTCTTCGGCAGCGAGATCGGCGAAGCATTCCGACAGCGCGGCCGCGCAGGGTTGCGGCGGCAGGTAATCGATCGTGCCGGCGATGCGGGTCTTGAGCCCATCGGTTCCAAAACGGGTGATGGTGCGGATGCCGGATTCGCCGGCCGTGAGCTTGGCCCAGTTGTCGGTCTTGCCGGCGCCGAGCGAGGTAACCACGCCGAGGCCGGTCACCACCACGATCGGCCGGCCCATTTTGTCTTTTAGCGATGGCATTTCGTGCTCTCCCTCAGCCGACCCGTTCGAGCAGAGCAAGGGCTTCGCCCCGCCAATGCCCGACGCTGGTCACCAGGACCTGCTGCAATTCCCCGCTCATCGGGCGCTCCAACCCGGTCGAGTCGCAGGGTGGGAACAGACTACCATGGCCGAGCGCCAGCGTAGCCAGCGCCACATTCATGGGGAATTGTGGTTCCAGCCCATGACCGACATAGGAACCCGTAGCGCGCACGGCAAGGTCGCCATGGGCGCTAAGGAAGGCGCGCTCCTCGGCGGTTGCGGGGCCGGCGCCGGTGGCGCCCGAGAGCACCGCGGCGTGGGCGGTTTTCACCTTGTCCTTGATCTTGTCCCACAGCCGCGTGAGCGCGGCGGTGACCGTGCCCGGCTGGCGGTTGGAGCGGTCGGAGAGCACGACGGCGAGCCGCGCCAGCGGCTTGGCGCCGCGCGCCTCGGCATGCTCGCGCGCCTCGATCACCAGGAACGCGCCGAGTGAGCCGAGCGCAAAACCGCCATTTTCGCCGCGCTCCCAGACCGGCGCGTAGCGGTCCTTCAAGTTGAATTTGCCGAACTCGTAGAGCATCAGCAGATCGGGCCGCTCGCCATTATGCGCACCGCCGACCAGCGCGATGTCGCTTTGACCTGCGGCGATGCGCGAGAGCGCAATGCGCACGGCGTCGACGCCGGAGGATTCCTCGCCCATGAAGGTGCGCGATGAGCCGGTCACGCCATGCACGATAGATATGTTGCCGGCTAGTAGGTTGGAGAGCTGCGACAGGAACAGTGTCGGCCGCAGATCGTTCATCAGGCGTTCGTTGAGGAACGCCGCCGGATTGGCTGCGCTCGGCATGCCGCTGAGGATCGTTGAGTCCACCGCCAGGTCGCGCTCGCCGCCACCGGCGGCGACGATCATGTCCATGCGGGTGAGGATGTCGGTCTTGCCTTTGAGGCCGGCGGAATCGAGCGCGAGACCGGCCGCGTAAGTGCCGATGCGCTGCCAATTCTCCATCTGGCGCTGATCACCCTTCTTCGGGATCTGCACGTCGAAATTAATCGGCGCCAGTGGATGCACGATGAACGGCGCAAAGGTCGCGGTATCCGCGCTCGGATGCGCCTCCATCAGCTTCTGCCAATGCGCCTGCGCCCCTTCGCCCAGACAGGAGACGATGCCGACGCCAGTGATCCAGGCTTCCCGTGCCGCGTTAGACATTAGCGCGTGCCTCGACGCTAAGTCCGATTCCTGCGGCGGTGTCGCGCATCCATTTAACCATTTCGGCATTGGGGAAATCGACAATACGAAACGTCAGCTTGGCGTCGCAAATCAGTTTGCCATCGGCCCGGATTTTCGCCTCGGTGACCGCGAAGCCGGATCCGTCATGTTCCAGATGCGCCTCGATCGACAGCTGCTGACCCGGCGTGACGAAAGTGCGCAGCTTCGCCTCCTTCACCTGGGCCAGGAACGGCATGCGCGCGAACCGGTTCAACGCCACCACCAGCCACCCGGAAGTCTGCGCCATCGTTTCGATCAACAGCACGCCCGGCATTAGCGGATAGCCGGGAAAATGGCCCTCGAAGATCGTGCTTGCCGTTGGAACCGTCGCCTCGCTGCTGATCGTGCGGTCGGCTAGATTGAGGTCGACGATCCGGTCAATCAGCTGGAAGTACTCGAGACGCATGTGGGTGCGCTTTACGCTCCCTTGGCAGCGACGAGGTCGTCGATGCGGGCGCTCAGGTTCTTGAGGACGAAATACTGATCGGTGGTCGCCTTGCCGTCGTTGACTTCCTGCGTCCACTGCTCGAGCGGCAGCTTGATCCCGAACGCCTTGTCGATGGCAAACGCGATATCGAGAAAGTCGAGGCTGTCGATGCCAAGATCGTTAATGGCATGACTCGCCGGCGTGATGGAGTCGCGCGGAATATCGCAGGTCTCGGCGATAATATTGGCGATGGTTTCGAACGTGGAGGACATCGATAACTCTCTGATTTATTTGGAGTTCTGGCAATTTGGGTGGCCGACGCGCTCGAAGCGCGCGACAGCCCCTGGCCCGGCCTTCCACCGGCAAGCGGTCGGCTGCCCGTATAGCGAAGCGGGCGGGTAAGTTCAATGGCGACGGGCATTTGACGGGCGAAAGGGGCTAACAGGCTGGGCTCGCGGGCCGCAATGGCCGCTTTGCCGCTGGCGGCCTCACCAGCGGTCCTTGGTCACCGCGACCGGCGTGCAGCCGCGCCGTCCCGACAGGACGCAATCCTGATCTTTTCGCATCCGCGCCATGGTGTCGGCCAGCCAAATCCCGGCGCCGATCAATCCGATCACAAACAGGAACGCCGCCACGTTCACGATCATGCGGTGGCGATAGTCGTCGGCGCCTTCGCTGCGCTCGTATTTGGCCAGGTCTTCAACCGGCGCCGGGCCGGCTGCGGGGGCGCGCGCAGCCGCCGGGCCGCGGCGGAAATTCACCACGCGCGGCTCACTCTCGGACGAAGACGATTCATCGCTGGCCATGACGCGATAGCCTAGCATGACCGTTGCGGTCGTTCGAAGCGACCGTGAGGTGGAGCGCGAGCCCGATTCAGCGGCCGAAATGGCCGATTGAGGTGGATTATAGACTGGGCATGCCCAAAAAGAGGCCGGCAGCTCGCCCCCAGCGCGCGCAGTGGAAATCCTCGCTGCATCTCGGCGTCGATCCGACCCACCGTGGGGTCGATCCGATCGATCTCGACCGCATCCCGGCGCGCGGCGAGGTGGTACGCATGGCGCTGATCAATAATCAGCGCGCCGGCGCGCTCTATCGCGACGGCCGCCGCCACATCACCACCGCGTTGGAAGCGCGCTTCGACGCGATCGCCCGC
>DATBZY010000126.1:0-3233 GCA_036512915.1 Pseudolabrys sp.
CGTTGTGCGGGACGGCGAGGTGTTTGGCGACGTGATAGCCTGCGCCGTCGAGCACGAGGGCGGCGTGGGCGCCCGGGGCGACTTGCCGGCCGATCTCGGCCAGATGCAACGACATGACCTCGGTGTTGGCGGTTGGGACGACGAGGGCCGCCGTGGCGCGGCGTTGCGGACAGACGGCGCCGAAGATGTAGGCCCATTCGTAGCGTTGATCGCGCGGCGCGCGGGGCCGTGTGCCTCGTTTGGCCCAGACGCGGGTCAGCGTGCCTTGCTGGCCGATGCGTGCCTCGTCCTGGAACCAGATTTCGATGGGCTTGTCTTTGGCGTGGTCGGGCAGCCGTGTCGTGACCGTTGCGGCGAAGTTTTTTTAAAAGCCTCCTGCGCTGCTTCGTCGGTCTGGGGATGACGTGGGCGCACGGAGAGCCGGCAGTAGCCAAGCTTCGCCAGAACCTTGCCGACCGAGCGTTCATGCAACACGACGCCGAAGCGTCGTTCCAACTCGTCGCGCAAATCCACACGCCGCCAGCGCACCACCCCGTGCCGAGCCGGATCGGGACCCGTCTCGACCAATTCGGCCAGTTTGGCCTGCTGGTCCGCGGTGAGCTTTGGCTCCGGGCCTGGCGTCTTGCGATCGTGCAGGCCGCGCATTCCCTCGGCGTTGTAGCGATGCACCCAATCCCGCAAGGTCTGGCGGTCCATGCCGCAGGTCTCGGCCGCCGTCTTACGATCCGTCCCGTCGAGAATCATCGCGATAGCCAGCATTCGCCGCGCCGCTGAACCGTCCTTCTCGCGGCCAGCGGCCATACGAAGCGCCGCCGCCGTCACGTCAAGCCGTGTGATCGAAACCGCCGCGCCCATCGATGCCGCTCCTCTCAGGAGCCAGCATCGAGTCAGACTTTCTCTGATTTGGGAATCCCAAAATGAGTCAACAGCCGGGGCCGTTGGTATAACTCCCCACCGGCACCGCCAGCACCGGGCAGGGTGCCTGCCGCGTGCGCGATGATTTGCTGTTCCTTGAATTGTAACGGCGCGCTCAGTATCGAAGCGATGCGCCGCGCGAAATCTTCCGCCTGTTGTTTGCTCGTGACCTCGGTCTGCACAACCAGGAACTTATCGCCACCGATCCGCGCCACGAGGTCATCGATCCGCGTCATCGCGCTCAATCGCTGACCGAGCGTGTTGAGCAGAAAATCGCCACCGTTAAGACCGAGGGCGTCGTTCACTAATTTAAAGCGGTCGATATCGATGAAATGCACGGCAACCATCCCGCCGGTGGGCGGCAGAGCAGCGAGCATGTTTTCGAGTTTTTTAATCAGCCGTGCGCAGTTTGCGAGCCCAGTCAATGCATCATGACGGGCGAGGAATCGTGTACGCTAGTCGGCTTGCTGTTTCCTTTGTGCAGCGATACCAGGCGATAAGGCGCAGGAAATTGGCGAACATTTTGCTCTCGAGGCGGCCGCCGGGTAACCGGGCGCAGCCGTAGGCCAATCGTTAAAATACAAAGCTTTTATTTTGCTTGCGGTATTTACGAAAACGCCTCTGACCGCCTGCGGAGCTTTGGTAGGTATTTTTGTCGAGTGGTTCCATGTGTGGTGTACCGAAGGCCAAGACCGGCGCTACGGTTTGCCTTGAATCTTCCGACAATTGTCGGAACCGCACGGCAGCGGCTTGATTTTGCTCACATTTGCAGCCACATGCAGGGTTATGAACAAACCGCTGCGCATCCATGATTCCCTTCCACTGTCCCCGCTTGCGGCGGAAGTGGAGCGCCGGCGCACGTTTGCCATCATCTCGCACCCGGACGCCGGCAAGACCACGCTGACCGAGAAGCTGCTGCTGTTTGGCGGCGCCATCAATCTTGCCGGCCAGGTCAAGGCCAAGCGCGACCGCCGCGCCACCCGCTCCGACTGGATGGCGATCGAGCGCGAGCGCGGCATTTCGGTCGTCACCTCGGTTATGACCTTCGACTACGACGGCCGCGTGTTCAACTTGCTCGACACGCCGGGTCACGAGGACTTCTCCGAGGACACCTATCGCACGCTCACGGCGGTAGACAGCGCGGTGATGGTGATCGACGCCGCCAAGGGCATCGAAGCGCGCACCCGCAAGCTGTTCGAGGTGTGCCGCCTGCGCGACATCCCGATCATCACCTTCATCAACAAGATGGACCGCGAGAGCCGCGACCCGTTCGATCTGCTGGACGAGATCGAGAAGACGCTGGCGCTCGACACCGCGCCGATGAACTGGCCGATCGGGCGCGGCCGCGATTTCGCCGGCACCTACGATCTCGCCACCGGCGAAATGCGGCTGCTCGGCGAAGATAACAAGACGGCCAAGCCGCAGCCGCTCGATCTTGCGGCGCTCGCCGCGAAAAATGCGATGCTAGATAGCAAAGCGATTGCCGACGAGCTGGCGCTGGTGAAGGACGCCTGCCGGCGCTTCGACTTCGACTCGTTCCGCGAGGGCCATCTGACCCCGGTGTTCTTCGGCTCGGCTTTGAAGAATTTCGGCGTCAAGGATTTGCTCGACGCGCTGGCTAGCTTCGCGCCGCCGCCGCGCGCGCAAACCGCCGATAAGCGCAAGGTCGACGCGCACGAAGATACCATGACCGCCTTCGTCTTCAAGATTCAGGCCAACATGGACCCCAATCATCGCGACCGTATCGCCTTCGCGCGGCTGTGCTCCGGCAAGCTGCGCCGCGGCATGAAGGCGAAGCTGGTGCGCACCAGCAAACCGATGACGCTGGCCACGCCGCAATTCTTTTTCGCGCAGGATCGCGTGCTGGCGGACGAGGCCTATGCCGGCGATGTGGTCGGCATTCCCAACCACGGCACGCTGCGCATCGGCGATACGCTGACCGAGGGCGAGGATATCGCGTTTCTCGGTGTGCCGAATTTCGCGCCGGAAATTCTGCGCCGCGTAAAGCTCGGCGACCCGATGAAGGCGAAGAAGCTGAAAGAAGCGCTGCAGCAGATGGCGGAAGAAGGCGTGGTTCAGGTGTTCCGGCCGCTCGATGGTGCGCCCGCCCTGGTCGGCGTGGTCGGCCCCTTGCAGCTCGACGTGCTGAAAGTGCGGCTGGCCGGGGAATATGGCCTCGAAATCGGCTTTGAGACGCCGGAATTCCAGCTCGCTCGCTGGATTGCATGCCCCGACACCAAAAAGATCGACGATTTCGTACAGGGCAACTATTCGAGCGTCGCCGAGGATCTCGACGGCGACCGTGTGTTCATGGCGCG
>DATBZY010000127.1:0-3923 GCA_036512915.1 Pseudolabrys sp.
TCGGCCGGCGTCGGCCTGTTCCTCGGCATCACCGCGCTGGAGGAAGCCAAGGTCGTCGTCGCCCAGCCGGCAACGCTGGTCACGCTCGGCGACCTGAAGAACCCGGTGGCCGCCCTGATGCTGCTCGGCTTCGTGCTGATCATCGCGCTCAACTACCGCCGCATCATCGGCGGCACGCTGATCGGCATTCTAGCGGTCACCATCATCGGCCTGCCGTTTGGCCTGGCGCATTATTCCGGCATCGTGTCGTTGCCGCCCTCGATTGCGCCGACCTTGCTGCAGCTCGATTTCTCGCGCGTGTTCGAAGGCACGTTCCTGATCGTGGTGTTCTCGATCCTGTTCATCGACGTATTCGATAATGCCGGCACGCTGATCGGCGTCACCCACCGCACCGGACTGATGAAGAACGGCAAGCTCGCGCGCATGAAGGAGGCGCTGATCTCCGACAGCTTTGCCGCCATGTTCGGCGCGGCGATCGGCACCTCCACCACCACCAGCTACATCGAGAGCGCGGCCGGCGTCTCGGCCGGCGGCCGCACCGGCCTGACCGCGGCCTTCGTGTCGATCTTCTTCCTGCTGGCGCTGTTGTTCGCTCCGCTCGCCGGCATGATCCCGGCCTATGCCACGGCGGCGGCGCTGCTCTATGTCGCCTGCGTGATGGCGCGCGGCTTGGCGGAGATCGACTGGGAGGACATCACCGAATATGCGCCGGCGGTGGTGACGGCGATCACCATGCCGTTGACCTATTCGATCGCCACCGGCATCGGGCTGGGCTTCATCACTTACGCGCTGGCCAAGCTGATCTCCGGCAAGGTGGCGGAGGCCTCGCCGGCGGTGATCGTGCTGGCGGTGCTGTTCGCGATCAAGTTCGCGGTGTCGGGCTAAGCCCCGGGAAAAATGGAGGTCACATGCCCGTCCTGTTCGGTTTCAAGCAACTCGCGGCGCTACCGGAAGAGCGCATCACCGACAAGATCAGCCGCCGGGTATTGTCTGGCAAACAGAGCATGATGGTGTGGTGGAAAATCAAGGCCGGCGCGCATGCGGCGGCCCACAAGCATCCGCACGAGCAGATCGTTTGGATGCTCAAGGGCAAAATGGATTTCCGCATCGGCGACGAGCGCCGCAGCATGGGCGCCGGCGACGTGGCGGTGATCCCCTCCGGCGTCGAGCACGAAGGTTTCTTTACAGAGGACACCGAGGTGGTGGATATGTTTGCGCCGCCGCGCGAGGATTTCCTTACCGGGGGCACGCCCGACTATATGAAGAAAAGCTGATCAGCCCGCGAGCGCTTTTTTGATCGCCAAAAAATCGCGCCAGACGAAACGCTTTTGCAGCGGGCTGCGCAGCAGGAAGGCGGGATGGAATGTCGCCATCGCGCGGATTTCGCGCTTGCCCGTGTTGAAGGCAACCCAGCGCCCGCGCGTCTTGGTGATGCCCTCCTTGATGCCGAGCAGCGTCTGCGCCGACGGCCCGCCCAGGCACACCAGAATATCGGGATCGGCGAGCTCGATCTGGCGCCGGATGAACGGCAGGCAGATCTGCGATTCCTGCGGCGTCGGCGTGCGGTTGCCGGGCGGCCGCCAGGGCACGATGTTGGCGATGTAGACCGAGGTACGATCGAGGCCGATCGCCGCCAGCATGCGGTCGAGCAGCTTGCCGGAGCGGCCGACGAACGGAAGTCCCTCGATGTCTTCGTCGCGGCCGGGCGCTTCGCCGACGAACATCACGCGCGCCTGCGGGTTGCCGTCGGCAAACACCAGTTGCGTGGCGGTCGCTTTGAGCGCGCAGCCGTCGAATTTCTCCAGAATGGCGCGTAGCTCGTCGAGCGACTTGACGCTTTTCGCCGCTTCGCGCGCGGCCATGGCGGCCTCATCGGGCGCGATTGTTGCGGCGGGCGGGCTGGCGCGGCCTTTGATTTCGAGGTCGGGCGGAAGTGACACCGGCTGCGGCGTGCGGGCGGGCGGTGCGGCTGTCTCAGGTGCGAAACGGTCCACCGGCGCTTCGCCGACCAGGGCATCGACCCCGGCTTCCAGGTAGAAGTCGAGCAGGTCGCGCGCCGGTTTTTCTTGGGCCGGGGTCATGATCGAACCTTAGCACGGCAAGCGCGCGATTGCCCCCGCTGTGCAAAAGTGGAATATCGGAAGCAAGGAGACCTGCATGGCCGACCTACCTGCCCGCGAGGCGATGGAATTCGACGTGGTGATTGTCGGCGCTGGCCCTGCGGGCTTGTCCGCTGCCATCCGCCTCAAGCAGATCAATCCGGATATCTCCGTGGTGATCGTGGAGAAGGGCTCCGAGGTCGGCGCCCATATTCTCTCCGGCGCGGTGATCGATCCGGTCGGGCTCGACCGCCTGCTGCCGGAATGGCGCGGCGAGGAGACCCCGGTCACGACCGCGGTCAGCGACGACCGCTTCTATTGGCTTTCGGCGGGGGCTGCGCTGCGGCTGCCGAATTTCGCAATGCCGCCGCTGATGAACAACCACGGCAATTTCATCGTCTCGCTCGGCAGCGTCTGCCGCTGGCTGGCGGGTAAGGCGGAAGGCCTCGGGATCGAAATCTATCCGGGCTTTGCCGCGACGGAAGTCTTGTTTGCCGGCGACGGCGCAGTCGCCGGCGTCGCCACCGGCGACATGGGGGTCGGCAAAGGCGGCGCGCCCAAGGACAGCTTCACGCGTGGCATGGAACTGCGCGCCAAATACACGCTGTTCGCGGAAGGCGCACGCGGCAATCTCGGCAAGCAGCTCATCGCCAAGTTCGGCCTCAGCGACGGACGCGAGCCGCAGAAATTCGGGCTTGGCCTCAAGGAGCTCTGGCAGGTTGCGCCCGAGCAGCATCGCAAGGGGCTGGTGCAGCACTCGTTCGGCTGGCCGCTCGACGGGCGGACCGGCGGCGGCTCGTTTCTCTATCACTTCGATGACAATCTGGTGTCGGTCGGCTTCGTGCTGCATCTCAATTACAGCAACCCGTATCTGTCGCCGTTCGAGGAATTCCAGCGCTTCAAGACCCACAAGCTCGTGCGCGACACCTTCGCGGGGGCTAAGCGCCTCGCCTATGGCGCGCGTGCGCTGACCGAAGGCGGCTACCAGTCGGTGCCCAAGCTCGCGTTTCCCGGCGGGGCGCTGATCGGTTGCGATGCCGGCTTCATGAACGTGCCGCGCATCAAGGGCAGCCACAACGCCATGCTGTCGGGGATGTTTGCCGCCGAAGCCGCCGCCGCCGCGCTTGCGGGCGGGCGTGAGCATGACGAGCTTGCCGATTACGAGGCGTCCTGGCGCTCCTCGGCGATCGGCAAGGACCTGTGGAAGGTGCGCAACGCCAAGCCGTTGTGGTCGAAACTTGGGACTTTCGTAGGCATCGCGCTCGGCGGTCTCGACATGTGGTGCAACACGCTCGGCTTCTCGCTGCTCGGCACCCTCAAGCACGGCAAGCCGGATAGCGCCACGCTCAAGCCGGCGTCGGAATGCACGCCGATCGCCTATCCGAAGCCGGACGGCA
Source organism: Pseudolabrys sp. (assembly GCA_036512915.1). GTDB lineage: Bacteria > Pseudomonadota > Alphaproteobacteria > Rhizobiales > Xanthobacteraceae > Pseudolabrys. The sequence continues at coordinate 3,497 of DATBZY010000127.1, forward strand.
CGCTCACCTTCGACCGGCTATCGTCGGTGTACCTGTCCAACACCAATCACGAGGAAGATCAGCCGGTGCATCTGCGCGTCGCCGACATGAATCTGCAGAAGACCTCCGAATATGACATCTTCGCCGGACCGTCTTCACGCTATTGCCCGGCCGGGGTCTATGAATGGGTTGAGGAGGCGGGTACGCCTAAATTCGTCATCAACGCGCAGAATTGCGTCCACTGCAAAACCTGCGATATCAAGGACCCGAATCAGAACCTCACCTGGGTTCCACCGGAAGGCGGCGGCGGGCCGAACTATCCAAATATGTGATGGCCGGCCGGCGTTGTGGCCACGATGCTGCCACATCGAGGCTTTCAACCTCACACTTAAGTGTGGCGGCCGCCGTTCTTGCGGGGGCGGCGCAAAAAGGCCATTCTCGGCCCAAA
>DATBZY010000128.1:0-30327 GCA_036512915.1 Pseudolabrys sp.
AACTCGCTCACGCAAATCGTTCGAAAGGGCCTTCGTCATGGCGAGCCTCCGCGAATCAGACGCAGAAGACTCGCTCAACTCCGCCCTTTTGGGAATCCTCCTGCGGAGAATTCGATTCAGCCCAAACGGAAAATGCTCTAATACGCCGATCTCGGGTAAACTCGAGATCGGGGCTCACTTTCGCTTGATGGCCGCGCCCAGGCGGGCGAGCGCCTGCCGCAGGTCCTCGTCCGCGATCTCCGGCAGGCTGGCGGCGATGCGGGCGGCGACGGCGGGGTCAGGTGGCGGTGGCGGTGCCGGCTTCTGGCGGCGCCGCAGCGGCGCCTGGCGCAGCGCGATGCGGCCGATCGCCTGCCAGCCGAAGAAGCGGTTGAGCCGCTCCAGGATCACCGCCGACAGGTGCTGGATCTCGATCGCCGCCGGGCCTTCCACCCGCAGCACCAGCGTGGCCGGTTCCGCGGCCTCCTCGCCCATCGCGCGCGGCCAGGTGATCTTCATCGGCTCGCTGTGGGCCGAGATTTCCGCGCCGACAATGTCGCCCCAGCGGGCGAGGATCTCGGCCGAGGCGAACCCCTGGGTCTTGAGGGCATCGCTCAAGGTGGCGCCGAGCAGCTCGGAAAGCGGCCGGGGAAAACTGCGCGAGGCCTTGCTCATGCGGGTGCGCTCTGTGCCATCGTTGGCGCGATGACCGTAGCAGTCCAATTGCCGAGGCGAAAGAAAGGCGCGCGCGCGCCCGATCCGGCCGATTTGCTCGCCTGGTACGACCGCCACCGGCGTGTGCTGCCATGGCGCTTGGAGGTTTGGCGCGCGCGCCGCGGCGAGCGCAGCGATCCCTACCGGGTCTGGCTGTCGGAGATCATGCTGCAGCAGACCACGGTAAAGACGGTAGCGCCCTATTACGCGCGCTTCCTGGCGCGCTGGCCGACGGTGACCGCGCTCGCCGCGACAAAGCTCGACGACGTGCTGCGTGCCTGGGCGGGGCTTGGCTATTACGCCCGCGCCCGCAACCTGCATTCCTGCGCCCGCGCGGTGATGGAGCGCCACGGCGGGATTTTCCCGAACAGCATCGAAGCGCTGCGCGCGCTGCCCGGCATCGGCGACTACACCGCAGCGGCGGTTGCCGCGATCGCGTTCGATGCGCCGGCGGTGCCGGTGGACGGCAATGTCGAGCGCGTGGTGTCGCGGCTGTTCGCGATCGAGGACGAATTGCCGGCAGCCAAGCCGACCATCAAGCGGCTGGCTGCGTCATTGTTGCCGGAACAGCGCGCCGGCGATTTCGCGCAGGCGCTGATGGATCTCGGGGCCACCATCTGCTCGCCCAAGCGGCCGGCCTGCGCGCTGTGTCCATGGAGCGAGTCTTGTGGCGCGCGTGCGCGCGGAGATCAGGAAAGCTTCCCGCGCAAGGCGCGAAAGTGCGAGGGCCGCTTGCGCCGCGGTGCCGGCTTCGTTGCGCTGCGCGCCGATGGCCGCGTGCTGCTGCGCCAGCGTCCCGAAAAGGGGCTGCTCGGCGCCATGACCGAAGTGCCGGGCAGCGAATGGTCGCATGATTTTGATGCTGTGCGTGCGCTCGCTTCGGCACCGCGCCTGCGGGCGAAAGTGCAGTGGTGGCGGCTGCCTGGAGTCGTTCGCCACGTGTTCACGCATTTCCCGCTCGAACTTGCGGTGTTCGTCGCGCAGGTGCCGCGTGCAACGCCGGCGCCCAAAGGTCCCCAGTGGATGGGCGCGCGCTGGGTGATGCTTACGGATCTGCCCGGCGAAGCGCTGCCGACCGTCATGCGCAAGGTGCTGGCGCATGCGCTCGACACCGAGCGCCGCTAGATTCAGATCGCCGGGATACCCGCGGCCGCGGTCAAAAAGGCATTTTCCGCGCGCTCGGTCAGATCCGGCTCTGGCCGCTGCCGTGCAGCGGCTTTGCGGTTTATTTTGCGCTTGGCGATGCCGTTGAGCTTCTTGTCGGTCGCTTTCTCTTCCTTGAGGTTCATCGCCAGCAGCTTGGCGACGTCGTTGTGGCCGAGCAGCTTGGCCCACGCCACCAGCGAGCCATAGCGCGCGATCTCGTAGTGTTCGACCGCCTGCGCGGCCCCGATCAGCGCGGCATTGAGCACCATCTTGTCGGCGACTTCGCCGACGATCTCGTTCGCCTCCTCGATGATTCCGTCGATGGCCGGGCACTTGGTGCCTTGTGGAAAGGATTTGATCTTTTTGAAGACCCGGTCGAGCCGCTTGATCTGCCCCTTGGTCTGTCCGAGATGGGTGCGGAAGGCCTTCTTCAGTTCGGCGTCGGACGCCTTCTCGACCATATCCGGCAATGCCTTCAGGATTTGATGCTCGGCGTAATAGATGTCGTGAAGGTTATGCAGGAACAAATCCTCAACGGTTTCGATCTCCGGTGAAAACCAGCCCATGGCTGCGCACTCCCTATTATTGCTAATGCGATAAGTCTTTGGAACGGCGCGAGTTCCCAACGAGCGCAAAGACAGCTAGGAAATCCGCCGAAGACTGGGTTTTTGGATATGAGGACGCAGCATGACCATTGAACGTCACGACATCGGCCCGCGCATGAGCAAGGTGGTCGTGCACGGCGACACCGTCTATCTCGCTGGCATCGTCGCCGATAATCCGAAGGGCAGAAACGTTACGGAGCAGACCAAAGATATCGTCGCGCAGATCGACCGGTTTCTGGCCAAGGCCGGCACCGACAAGACCAAATTGCTGTCGGCCAATATCTGGATCACCGACATGGCCAATTTCGCCGAGATGAACGCGGTGTGGGATGCCTGGGTGGCACCCGGCCACACGCCGGCGCGCGCCACCGTCGAGGCCAAGCTGGCTGCGCCCGACTACAAGGTCGAGATCATGGTGGTGGCGGCGGCGAAGTAGCTATTCGGCGGCTTCCGCCATCTCCGAGCGGATCTGCGCGCGCAATTCGTCGATCAGCAGCAGACCCTTCGGCGTCTCCAGATGCCAGAAGGTCCAGCCGTTGCAGGCTTCCAGCCCTTGCACCAGCGCGCCAATGCGGTGGATTGAGCCGACCGTTTCGCCCAGTGACACCGCGCCGTCGGCGCGCACCAGCGCCTGATGACGCTTCTTGGCATCGACCAGCCGGGCTCCGGGCGAAACCAGACCGCGCTCAATCAGCACTGAAAACGCCACCCGCGGCGCCTCGCGCGCGGTTATGAACGGGGCGATCGAGGGCGACGGCACGCATTGCACGCCGGCGATGCGCTTTGCCGCGGCCTTGGCGTATTTCGCTTCGCGCTCGATACCGATGAAGCGGCGGCCCAGCCGCTTGGCCACCGCGCCGGTGGTGCCGGTGCCGTTGAACGGGTCGAGCACCAGATCATCGGGCCGTGATGCCGCCAGAATGATGCGTGCCAGCAGCGCTTCCGGCTTTTGCGTCGGATGCAGCTTCTTGCCGTCGGAACCTTTCAGCCGTTCCTCGCCGGTGCAGAGCGGGAAGCTCCAGTCCGAGCGCATCTGCACGTCTTCGTTGCCGGCTTTCAGCGCCTCATAATTGAACGTGTAGCCTTTGGCATCGCTGTCGCGCGAGGCCCAGATCAGCGTCTCGTGCGCGTTGGTGAAGCGCCGCCCGCGGAAATTCGGCATCGGGTTGGTCTTGCGCCAGATCACGTCGTTGAGGATCCAGAACCCGAGGTCCTGCATGGTGGCGCCGACGCGGAAAATGTTGTGGTAGGAGCCGATCACCCAGATTGTGCCGGCCGGCTTCAGCACCCGCCGGCAGGCAGTAAGCCACCCCTTGGTGAACTCGTCATAGGCGGCGAAGCTGTCGAACTTGTCCCAGTCGTCGGTCACGGCGTCGACGTGCGAATCGTCCGGACGCTTGAGGTCGTTGGCGAGCTGGAGATTGTAAGGCGGGTCGGCGAACACCAGATCGACGGAACCCGCAGGCAGCTTTGCCATCTCGGCGACGCAGTCGCCGACCAGAATGCGGTGCTGTTGGGTGCTCTCTGAAACTCCACGGGGCGCCCGTGAGGGCGCCCCGCGACGCGACACAACCATGACTCAAAACTCTGACTCAGGCGACGCGGTCGGCAGACGCGGGACCTACAACCGACAGGCCCGCAATATGCGAGCCCAAGGTTAAGATCGGGTTATCGCAACCGCCCCATCGCTAGGCAAAAAATGCCTAATACCGCATGCGATTCAGGGGCTTATCGGGGTGATCCGGTGACGGCATTGGACTTCGAACGCGGCAATCGGCAATGATCTTAGCCGCATTATTGGGAGGGTTTTTAAATGCGCTGGGATGACTTCCGCCGCAGCGATAATGTCGAGGACGACCGCGGTGGCGGCGGTGGCATTGGCGGCGGCGGGTTCGGACTTCCGATCGGCGGCGGCGGTCTCGGCATCGGCACCGTGATCGTGCTCGGCCTGATTGGCTGGGCGCTCGGCATCGATCCCAGCGTTCTGATCGGCGGCGCCGAGATGGCCAGCCGCGGCGGATCAAATTACCAGCAGCCGTACCAGCAAAGCACCCGGCGCACCGGCGCGCCCAAGGATCAGATGGGCGACTTCGTCGCCGCCATGCTCGGCAATACCGAGGATACCTGGACGGCGATTTTCCAGAACAGCAGCCAGCAATATCGCGCGCCCAAGCTGCGGCTGTTTGAAGGGTCGGAGCAGGGCGGCTGCGGCTTCGCGCAAGCCGCGATGGGTCCGTTCTATTGTCCGACCGACAAGCGCATTTATCTCGACACTTCGTTCTTCCGCGACATGCGCGTGCGCTTTCGCGGTTGCAGCGGCAAGGCTTGCGAATTCGCCGAGGCCTATGTGATTGCGCACGAGGTCGGCCACCATGTGCAGAACTTGCTCGGCATATTGCCGAAGGCGCAATCCGAGCAGCGCGCCGCCGGCAACAAGGTGGCGGCGAACCGCATCCAGGTGCGGGTCGAATTGCAAGCCGACTGTTTCGCCGGCGTCTGGGCACATCATTCGAACCAGCGCTGGAACTCGATCGAGCCGGGCGACGTGGAAGCAGCACTACAGACCGCGGCGGCGATCGGCGACGATCGGCTGCAGCAGCAGTCGAAAGGCTACGTGGTGCCCGATGCCTTCACCCACGGCTCGTCGGCGCAGCGGCAGCGCTGGTTCACCATCGGGCTGAAAGAGGGCAAGGTCTCGGCCTGCAACACGTTCGCGGCGGCATCGCTCTAGAGCATGATCCCGAAAAGTGGGAACCGGTTTTCGGAAAAGATCATGCTCAAGGTTTAAGGACACGCAAGAATGCCAGGCATCGATGAAACCCGACAGTTCGTGCCGCTCAAGATCGCGGTGCTGACCGTGTCCGACACGCGCGAGTTGGCGGAAGACAAGTCCGGCACCACGCTGGTCGAGCGCACCCGCGCCGCCGGCCACATTTTGGCCGAGCGCGCCATCGTCAAGGACGACGTGATGGCGATCCGTCAGCGCGTGAAGGCCTGGATCGCGGACAAGTTCATCGACGTCGTCATCACCACTGGCGGCACCGGCTTCACCGGCCGCGACGTGACGCCGGAGGCGGTCGAGCCGCTGTTCGAGAAGCGCATGGACGGCTTCGCGACCATGTTCCTGCTGGTGAGCGAGAAGAAGATCGGCACCTCGGCGATCCAGTCGCGCGCCACCGCCGGCGTCGCCAACGCGACCTACGTCTTTTGCCTGCCCGGCTCGCCCGGCGCCTGCAAGGACGCCTGGGACGAGATTTTGGTGCATCAGCTCGATTACCGCTATCGGCCGTGCAATTTCGTAGAAATATTGCCGCGGCTCGACGAGCACATGCGGCGGCCGAAGGCCAAGGGAGCCACGGCGTGAACTCTGCTCAGCGCGCGAGACGCGCGCCGGTCGCAAGCATCGCGACCCGTCGCCGCCCGATCCGACGCAGCAGCGCCGCCTCCGCGTCGGCGCCGTCGGGATGGCCGCCGAGCGCATCGTAGAAGCGCCGGGCGATCAGCAGGCCCTGCTCGGGCTTAGGCCCGCCGCCGAGCGCGACGCGCAGAAGTGCGATCACCTCGGACAGGCCCGGCCGCAACATGTCGGCAGCTGCAGGCGGACGGAATACGGCGGCGCGCGCCGCGCCGTCGAGCATGTCGGTTGCTTGCATGAAGCGGTCGACGGCCGTGACCCAGCCTGTCTCCGGCACGCAGCCAGCGCGCAGGAACAAGAGCCACGGCGTGCGCGTGCTGGCCGCCGCCGCCTTCAGCCGTGCCCCCAGCGGCGCTGCCGAACTCATGAAGCGGCAACCGGCGACGTCGGCGACTTCGGCGGTGGCGTCGCGCGAGCCGGCATCGGCCACGATCACCTCGCCGAGCAGCCCGGCGGTGGCGCCGGGAATCAACGCGGCCAGCGTCGGTACCAGGGTGCGTTCCGATTCGTGGGTGGCAATGATTGTGCTGAGCATGGAACCTGCGGCTTATGGTCGGGTTGGCACCATATCATGTGGGCATTTTTTCCAACGCCACGAGATCGGCCCCGGTCTGCTGAAATTGTAGGCCATCCTGCGGACCTTGGAAAAATGTTCTTGTTTCGTTCTTAACCCCTCGATAGGGTGCCCCTATGGCTCGATATTCCGCAGCCCTGAGACGCCCGCCGGTGAAGGAGCTGCCCTCCGCGCCGGCGGGCGAATTTGTCGACGACGCCACCGGCCTGCTCGGCGTCGCGGTCGAGTTCGAGCGCCGGCGCGGCGCGCAGAGCAACGCCTCCGGCCGCTACGAGCCGATCGCACGCATCGCCTTCGACGACGGTTGGCGCACGCTCGACGAGTTGCCGCCGTTCAAGACCACGGTGACCACCGACGCCACGCGCAAGATCATCACCCGCAACGAGTCGCCCGACATCGGCTTCGACCGTTCGGTCAATCCCTATCGCGGCTGTGAGCACGGCTGCGTCTATTGCTTCGCGCGCCCGACCCACGCCTATCTCGGGCTGTCGCCCGGGCTCGATTTCGAATCCAAATTGTTCGTCAAGCCGGAAGCGGCCGAGCTGCTGGAGAAGGAATTGGCGGCGCCCGGCTATCAGCCGAAGGTGATCGCCATCGGCACCAATACCGATCCCTATCAGCCGATCGAGCGCCGCTACAAAGTGATGCGCCGCATCCTCGAAGTGCTCGACAGGGCCGGCCATCCGGTCGGCATCGTCACCAAGTCGGCGCTGGTGCTGCGCGATCTCGACATCCTCGCGCGCATGGCCGAGCGCAAATTGGCCAAGGTCGCGCTGTCGGTGACCACGCTCGACGCGGAACTCGCGCGCAGGATGGAGCCGCGCGCGGCGACGCCGATGCGGCGGCTGGAGACGTTGCGGCGGCTGACGCAGGCCGGCGTGCCGACCACCGTGATGGTGGCGCCGATTATCCCCGCGCTCAATGACATGGAGATCGAACGCATCCTCGATGCGGCGCAGGCGGCCGGCGTGAAGGAGGCCGGCTACGTGCTGCTGCGCCTGCCGCTGGAAGTGCGCGACCTGTTCCGCGAATGGCTGATGGCGAATTATCCCGACCGCTACGCCCATGTGTTCAAGCTGATCCGCGACATGCGGGGCGGCAAGGACTACGACTCCACATGGGGCAAGCGCATGAAGGGCACCGGGCCCTATGCCTGGATGATCGGCCGCCGCTTCGAGATGGCCTGCGAGAAGCTCGGCCTCAACGAGGCCAAATATTCGCTCTCGACCTCGCATTTCCGCGCGCCCAAGCAGGGCACGGAGCAGCTCAATTTATTCTAGCGCGGATCACACTCCGAAGATCTTGGTATAGCGCGCCTTGATCTCCTCGCTCTGCGCTTCAACCGCTGCCGGATCGCTCTTCATGGTCTTGATCGCGGAGAGCGGCGGGCGCCCGGGCCGGTCCTTCACCTGGGCATGGAACGAGCGATGGGCGTAATCGATGAAAATCTGCTGGCCTTCGAGGCTGAACAGGAAATGCTGGAATAGCCGCGCGGCGTTCGGGTTCGGCGAGCTCTTGAAGATGCCGGTCTCGACGATGATCTGCGGCGTGCCCTCGGTGGCGTAGACCACCTCCACCGGTCGCCCGGCGTCTTTGTACAAAGTGAGACTGTAGTCGTTGCCGTCGGCCTGCACCGCGCGCTCGCCGGCCGCGACCTTGCGCGGCGGCTCGGCCGCCGACTGCAGCTGCATGACTTTCTGCTGCGCGAGCTTCTCGAAATACTCCCAGCCGAGGTCGCGCGAAATCTGATAGGTGGCGGTCAGGATCGCGCCGCTGTAGCCGGGATGACCCTTGGCGATCTTGCCCTTCCATTTTGGATCGAGCAGATCGGCGTAGCTTTTCGGCGCATCCTCGGGTTTCACCAAAGAGGTATTGTAGCCGATCACCGAAAACCAGGCGCACACGGTGGCGCTGGTGCCGTCGGCATGCATCTGCTCGCGCGGGAAGTTCTTGACCATGTCGTCGGTCACATAGGGCGCCACCCAATCCTTGCGCTTCCAGTAAATGAAATGCGCCGGATCGGTGCTGCACACCAGGTCGACGCCGGCGATATGGCTAGCCTGCTCCTGATCGATGCGCTGGAAGATCCGCTCGGCGCCGGATCGCTCGACGCGCGCGGCCATGCCCGGATATCGCGCTTCGAATGTCCGCGCCAATTTCTCCGAGATGTTCAGCTCGAGCGCGCTGTAGAAGGCGATCTTGCCTTCCTTGCGTGCGGCTTCGATCAAGGCCGGCGTTACGCTCGCTGCCTCCGGAGCGGCCGCGCGCAGCGGCTGCGCGAACACCGCGCTGCCGATCCCGGCGGCGGAGGCTTTCAAGACGTCGCGTCTGGAGAACTTGTTTGGCATGGCGATGGCTCCCTGAATTCCCGCGTCTCGTGCGCGGGTATATTTCGATCATTCTAGCACGGGTGGCGCGAATCTCCCATCATCCACAACGGTGCCTTGCTGCAATTGACTTAAGGACCGGCGGTGCGCACTGATCGTGCCATGGCCGCCAAACCCCATAAAACGCCTTTGCGCCTGCCGTTGAATGAGCCGATTCTGCGCCCGACCTTCCGGCGCGAGCGGCGCGCGCTCAACCAGGGCATCTTCCCCGTAGCCGGCTGTGACGAGGCGGGCCGCGGTCCGATTGCCGGTCCGGTGGTCGCCGCCGCGGTGATCCTCGATCCGAGCCGGATTCCGCGCGGCTTGAACGATTCCAAGAAACTCGATGCCGCCGAGCGCGAGCGGCTGTACGAGAAAATCTGCGCCTCGGCGCAAGTGGCGGTGGCGTTCGGCTCGGTCGAGCGCGTCGACCGCGACAATATTTTGCGCGCCTCGCTCTGGGCGCTGGCGCGCGCGGTCAGGGCCTTGGCCGTGCGGCCGCAGCTGGTGTTCGTCGACGGCAACAACAGAATCGACTGCGGCTGCGACTGCCAGGCGGTGGTCAGCGGCGATGCGCTGGTCGCCTCGATTGCCGCAGCCTCGATCGTCGCCAAGGTCACCCGCGACCGGCTGATGAAGCGGCTGGCCTTAGCCCATCCCGGCTACGGCTTCGAGCGCCACATGGGCTACAGCGTCCCTGAGCATTTCGAGGCGCTCGCCCGCCTTGGGCCGACCATCCACCACCGCAGATCGTTCGCGCCGGTGGCGGCCAAGCTTGCCGCCCTGGCTAGCGTTTCCGACGAGGTCGTGGCCGACTTGTTGCCTCTTTAGCCCGCCTTCTCTATCTCTGGCCCTCCGTCGTTTTCACCCCGCCTGGGCCAATGCATTACGTATCGCTGATTATTGAATTCCTGCGTGGGCGCCCGGCGGTGGTGTTTTGGACCGCGGCGCTGACGCAAGCCGCGCTTTGGACCGTGATACCGGCGCTGTTCTACAGCGCGCCGCCCGGCGAGGTACCGCTGCTGCTCGCCATCGGCCACGAATTCGTGCTCGGCAGCTATCTCGGGCCGCCGCTGGCGTTCTGGCTGGGCGAGCTCACCTTCCGCCTGGCCGGCGTCTTCGGGCTCTACGCGCTGGCGCAAGCCTGCATCGTGGTCGCCTATTGGGCGGTGTTCACGCTCGGCCGCGCGATCGTCGGCACCCGGCACGCGGTGCTCGGCGTGTTGCTGATGGTCGGCATCGCCGCCTTCACGGTGCCGAGCCCGGATTTTGGCCCGGCCGTGCTGGCGGCGCCGCTCTGGGCATTGGCGCTGCTGCATTACTGGCGCGCGGTCGGCGAGGGTAAGCGCGGCTTCTGGTTCCTGCTCGCGCTCGATCTCGGCCTGCTGCTGCTGGCGAATTATGTCGGGCTGATCCTGCTTGCGCTGATGATCCTGTTCACGCTCGCAAGCGCGCGCGGGCGTCGCGAGTTGCTCAATCCCGAGCCGTGGATTGCCGTGCTGCCGTTCGCCATCGTGGTGTTTCCGCATACTGCATGGCTGGAGACCGCGCGCGACCTCGTGGTCTCGGGTTTCAATGACAGCGCTGCCGCCGCCGGCAAGCTGTCACCTGGTGTTTGGCTTTGCATTGCGCTGGTGCTGAGCCATCTCGGTCTCGGCCTGCTGGTGGCATTGGCCAGCGGCTGGCCGCGGCGGCGGCGCGAACGCGCGCCGGAGATCGACCGCACGCCGGTCGAGCCGTTCGCGCGCTGGTTCGTTTATTTCTTCGCGCTGGCGCCGGCCGCGGCTGCGATCGCGATTGCATTTGCGAGCGGAAGGCTTGGGCCGCTCGACCGCGTCGCGCCGCTGGTGGTGCTCTCGGGGCTGGCGGTCGTGGTCGCCGCCGGCGACCAGGTGCTGCTCTATCGCGAGCGGCTGGTCTCGTCCGCCTGGCTTGGCTTGCTGGTCGCGCCGCCGGTACTGGTCGTGCTGGGCCTGCTGGTGCTGCCGTGGACGGTGGCGGTCGACCTCAGAATCGCGCAGCCGGCCAATCCGGAGGGCCGCTTCTTCGCAGACAATTTCCAGCGCCGCACCGGCAAGCCGCTCACCTTCGTCACCGGGGATGCACGGATCGCGCCGCTAGTTGCGCTTGGCGCGCCCAGTCGGCCGCATGTCTATTTCGACTGGGCGCCGCAGCGCAGTCCCTGGGCAAGCGCCGCCGATATCGGCGCGCAGGGCGGTATTTTGGTGTGGCCGGCCGCCGACAATACCGGCACGCCGCCGGCGACGCTGAAGACGCAGTTTCCCGCCATGGTCCCGGAAGTGCCGCGCGTCTTCGCGCGCTCGATCCAAGGCTTGCTACCGCTGATCCGGCTCGGCTGGGCAGTGGTGCGCCCGCAAGCGGCGCCCTAATATCTGCGCATGATCTTTTCCGAAAATCGATTCCCAGTTTTCGGGATCATGCTCAATGATAACTCTCGCCTTCGCGCACCTTGCCGCGGAACAGCCAGTAGATGAAAACAATGTAGCCGAGGATCATCGGCAGCAGCAGCAGCGTGCCGATCAGCATGAAGATCTGGCTCGCGGGCGCCGCCGCAGTGTCCCAGACGGTGAGCGAGGGCGGCACCAGATAGGGAAAGTTGGAAATCACCAGTCCGAGATAGCCGAGCAAAAACAGCGCAATCGCCGCCAGGAATGGCAGCACGTCGCGGCGTTGCTCGAGCCCGCGCCAGACCGCAAAAGCGACAAGCGCGGTCACCGTCGGCACCGGCCACAGGAAATAGAAATTCGGCAGCGAAAACCAGCGCGCCGCGATGCGCGGCTCGGCGAGCGGCGTCCACAGACTTACCACCGCCATGAAGGCGAGCACGGCAAGCAGAAACAACTTGGCTTGCCGGCGCGCGCGCTCCGCCACTGGGCCTTCCGTCTTCATCGCAAGCCAGGTGGCACCGAGCAGCCCGTAGCCGGCAACCAGTGCCACGCCGCAGAGTAGCGCGAATGGTGTCGCCCAGTGGAACGAGCCGCCGGCATAGGCGCCGGCGCGCACCGGAATGCCCTGAATCAGCCCGCCGAGGATCACGCCCTGCGCGAACGCGGCCAGCGTCGAGCCGATGGTGAAGGCGACGTTCCACCATTTCTTGCTGTGCGAGACGGTGCGGAATTCGAATGCGATGCCGCGGAACACCAGCGCCAGCAGCATGACGATCACCGGCAGATAGAACGCCGGCATCATCACCGCATAGGCTCGCGGAAACGCCACGAACAATCCGGCGCCACCGAGCACTAGCCAGGTTTCGTTGCCGTCCCAGAACGGCGCGATCGAGCGCATCATCTGGTCGCGCTCGCCTTCGTTGCGCGTGAACGGAAACAGGATGCCGATGCCGAGATCGAAGCCATCGAGGACCACGTACATGGCAACGGCGGTGCCGATAATGGCGGCCCAGATCGGCGGGAGATACCATTCCATGACGCGATCCTCGTCAGCGCGGTTTAACGCGTATGCGCGGCCGAAATCGGGCGGCGCGAAAAATGCCCGGTCTCTTCAACCGCCGGCGCGTGCGGACCCTGCGCGATCAGCCGGTTGATGTAGTAGATGCCGAACCAGAACACGACGCCGTAGGCGAGCACGAACAGTGCCAACGTTCCGGCAATGGTCGCCCCCGGCACCGGCGAGTTGGCGTCGGCGGTGTGCATCATGTGGTAGACGATCCAGGGCTGGCGTCCGCTTTCGGTCACCACCCAGCCGGCGATCACCGCCACGAAGCCGAGCCACCAGCATTGCGCCATGACGCGCAGATACCAGCGCGTCTCGAACAGCGAGCCGCGCCACCACAGGAACGCGCCGAGCAGCGCCGCCGCGATCATGAAGAATCCGATCGCCAGCATGATGCGGAAGCCGAAGAACACGATCTTCACCGGCGGCCGTTCGGATGCCGGCACGCTGTTGAGGCCGGGGAACAGGCCGTTCATGTGATGAGTGAGGATGAGCGAGGCCCCTTTGGGGATCGACAGCTCGAAATGGTTGGTGCCCGCTTGCTCGTCCGGCCAGGCGAAGATGTGGAAGTCGCCGGGCTTGGACCCGTCCCAATGCGCCTCCATCGCCGCGATCTTGATCGGCTGGTGCGCAAGTGTGTTGAGGCCGTGCTGGTCGCCGATCACCAATTGCAGCGGTGCCAGGATGGCGGTGAGGGCGATCGCCATGCGCAGCATGGTGCGGCCTTCCTCGATGTGGCGGCCGGCGATCAGGTAGCGCGCGCCGACCGCCAGCACCACGAAGCCGGTGGTGAGGTACGCGGCATTGAGCATGTGCGCGAAGCGATAGGGGAAGCTGGGGTTGAAGACGACGGCGATCCAGTCGGTCGGATAGGCGACGCCGTCCTTGAGCTCGAAGCCGGTCGGCGTCTGCATCCAGCTATTGGCCGACAGAATCCAGAAGGCGGAGATGGCGGTGCCGATCGCGACCACCACGGCCGAGAGCACATAGAGCCAGGGCGGCACCCGGTTGATGCCGAACAGCAGCACGCCGAGGAAGGTCGCCTCCAGGAAGAACGCGGCCAACACCTCGTAGCCGAGCAGCGGGCCGATCACATTGCCGACCACGACCGAGAAGCGGCTCCAGTTGGTGCCGAACTGGTAGGACAGCACGATCCCCGACACCACGCCCATGGCGAAGGAGACCGCGAAGATCTTGGTCCAGAACCGCATCAGCTGCTGGTAGCGGTCGTTGCCCGTGCGCAGCCAGATGGCGCCGAGGGTGGCGATATAGGCCGACAACCCGATCGTAAAGCTCGGGAAAATGATGTGAAAAATGATGGTGAAGGCGAACTGCAATCGGGCCAGCAGGACAGGATCAAAATCCATCGCACACTCCGACCGGGCGCGCGCCCTAAACATAATCATAGTCCCAACCGTCAAGTCTTTGCGAGCCGATCGCGTTCCGCCCCTGCGCTAAATCGAAGCGGGACCTAGGCGGCCGGCGGTATCCACATCATCCACAATCGTGCCAGCGCGCCGGCCGCACCCGCATTAGGCTTGCATTTCGGCAGCCAGGGGGAGTCCACATGGTCAAGCGGGCAAAGCGCGCAGGCGCGACGGCGGGCACGAAAAGCCAACCGCAGATCGTGGCCGTGCTGGAGCGGTATTTCGGGCTCAAGCAGCAGGGCACCGACATCCACACCGAATTCATTGCCGGTGTGACCACCTTCCTGACCATGGTCTACATCGTGTTCGTCAACCCGATCATCCTCGGCAAGGCCGGCATGGATCCGGGCGCGGTGTTCGTCGCCACCTGTATCGCCGCTGCGGTGAGCACGTTCGTCATGGCGTTCTACGCCAATTATCCGATCGCGCTGGCGCCCGGCATGGGCATCAACGCGTTCTTCGCCTTCACCGTGGTGCTCACCTACAAATACACATGGCAACAGGGGCTGGCCGCGGTGTTCTGCTCCGGCGTTTTATTTTTCCTGATTTCGGTGTTCCGCATCCGGCAATATGTGATCGACGCCATCCCGCAGAACCTCAAGCTCGCAGTGTCGGCCAGCGTTGGACTGTTCCTCGCCATCATCGCGCTGGAGGAGTCGAAGGTGATCGTCGCCCATCCGGAGACGCTGGTCACCCTCGGCGACCTGACCAAACCGGTGCCTATCCTGATGCTGTTCGGCTTCGTGCTGATCGCCGCGCTCAATTACCGGCGCATGATCGGCGCCACGCTGATCGGCATTCTCGCCGTCACCATCATCGGCCTGCCGTTCGGGCTGGCGCAGTTCAAGGGCATCATCGCGGCACCGCCGTCGCTCGCGCCGACCTTTCTGCAGCTCGACATCTCGCGCATGTTCGAGGTGACGTTCCTGATCGTGGTGTTCTCGATCCTGTTTGTGGACGTGTTCGACAATGCCGGCACGCTGATCGGCGTCACCCACCGCACCGGGCTGATGAAGAACGGCGAGCTCGCGCGCATGAAGCAGGCGCTGATCTCCGACAGTTTCGCGGCCATGTTCGGCGCGCTGATCGGCACCTCCACCACCACCAGCTATATCGAAAGCGCGGCCGGCGTCGCGGCGGCGGGCGCACCGGGCTGACCGCCGCCTTCGTCGGCGTGTTCTTCCTGCTGGCGCTGCTGTTCGCGCCGCTGGCCGGAACGATTCCCGCCTATGCTTCGGCCGCGGCTTTGCTTTATGTCGCCTGCGTAATGGCGCGGGGCTTAGCCGAGATCGACTGGGAGGACATCACCGAATATGCGCCGGCGGTGGTGACGGCGATCACTATGCCGCTGACCTATTCGATCGCCACCGGCATCGGGCTGGGCTTCATCACCTACGCGCTGGCCAAGCTGATCTCCGGCAAGATCAAGGAGGCTTCGCCCGCGGTGCTGGTGCTGGCGGTGCTGTTTGCGATCAAGTTCGCGGTGGCGGGATGAGCCTGGGCAGTGCCGGTGGCTTATCGCTAGCGTCACGCCCAGCGATCCGAGCTACTGCGTCGGTGTCGTAAGCTTGAGGCCGAAATAGTCCGGCATGAGCGGCGATTGTTTCTGGGCCGGCAGAATTAAATTCAGGTTGGACGTTTCGCCGCTGTCAATGCTGGCGCGCGGGGCGGAGTCGACGCCTTTGCGGCCGGTATCAAGGTGCAGCATGTAGGACCCGAAATCGATCCGGTTGGGCAGCGCGAAATCCGGCGGGTCCTTGCGGAACTTGTCGAGATCGAGCTTGCCGAGTTCGTTGTTCGGCGCCGCCGGCGGAAATTTGAACAGCTTGGGGTCGAGCAAGGGCGCTGCCGCTGGCGCCGGCTCGGATTGCGACGGCGGTACGCTCGCAGCTGGCTGGGCGCGCGCGGCGTTATTCGGCGGCAATGCGACGAGAACCAAAATGGTGGCAACAATGCCGCCACGCGCGATTCGCCCGACCAGGTGCATCGGCAGCAATTAGCAACATTGGCAACGATCGCCAAGCGCGGCGCAATGCCGCGCGCTATCAGCCGGCGAGCGCCTTCTTGATCGCCAGGAAATCCCGCCAGGCGAAGCGCTTCTGCAGCGGGCTGCGCAGCAGGAAGGCCGGATGGAAGGTCGGCATCGCGCGGATTTCGCGTTTTCCGGTGTTGAAGGTGAACCAGCGCCCGCGCGTCTTGGTGATGCCCTCTTTGATGCCGAGCAGCGTCTGCGCCGACGGGCCGCCGAGACACACCAGGATGTCCGGATCGGCAAGCTCGATCTGACGCAGGATGAACGGCAGGCAGATTTGCGATTCCTGCGGCGTCGGCGTGCGGTTGCCGGGCGGTCGCCACGGCACGATGTTGGCGATGTAGACCGAAGTGCGGTCGAGGCCGATCGCGGCCAGCACGCGGTCGAGCAACTTGCCGGAGCGGCCGACAAAGGGCAGGCCTTCGATGTCCTCGTCGCGGCCGGGCGCCTCGCCGACCAACATCAGGCGCGCCTGTGGATTGCCGTCGGCGAACACCAGTTGCGTCGCGGTCGCCTTCAGCGCGCAGCCGTCGAACTTGTCCAGGATGGCGCGCAGCTCATCGAGCGTCTTGGCGCCTTTCGCAGCCTGGCGCGCCGCCATGGCGGCCTCGTCGGGCGCTTGCGGGGCAGCCCGAGCGGTCGCGCACCCCTTGATCTCGCGATCCGGCGGAAGGGCTGCCGGCTGGGCTGCGCGGGTGGGCGCAGCCGCAAAGCGATCCACAGGCTGCTCGCCGACCAGCGCATCGACACCGGTTTCCAGATAGAACTCGATGAGTTCGCGCGCCGATGTTTTGCGGGTGGGCGTCATGGCCGCACGTTAGCACGACAGCCGCGCGATTGCCGCCACTGTGCAAAAGTGGTGAAAAGGGGCTTAGAGCTTGCGTATGATCTTATCCGAAAACCGGTTTCCACTTTTCGGGATCATGCGCTAGGAGGCTTCCATGGCTGACCTACCCGCCCGCGAGGCGATGGAATTCGACGTGGTGATTGTCGGGGCCGGGCCGGCTGGGCTTAGCTCCGCCATCCGCCTCAAGCAGATCAATCCGGATATTTCGGTCGTGGTGGTGGAGAAGGGTTCCGAGGTCGGCGCCCATATCCTGTCCGGCGCGGTGATCGATCCGGTCGGGCTCGACCGCCTGCTGCCGGACTGGCGGGCTGAGGACACGCCGATCAAGACCAAGGTCGCCGACGACCGCTTCTATTGGCTTAACGCTGGCGGCGCGTTGCGGCTGCCGAATTTCGCCATGCCGCCGCTGATGGGCAACCACGGCAACTTCATCGTCTCGCTCGGCAGCGTCTGCCGCTGGCTTGCCGGCAAGGCGGAAGCGCTCGGCGTCGAAATCTATCCGGGCTTTGCCGCGACGGAAGTCCTGTTCGACGAGGGTGGCGCGGTCGCCGGCGTCGCCACCGGCGACATGGGCATCGGCAAAAGCGGACAGCCCAAGGACAGCTTTACGCGCGGCATGGAGCTGCGCGCCAAATACACGCTGTTCGCGGAAGGCGCGCGCGGCAATCTCGGCAAGCAGCTGATCGCGCGTTTCGATCTCGCGCGCGCCAGCCAACCGCAGAAATTCGGCCTCGGGCTTAAAGAACTCTGGCAGGTCGCGCCGGACAAGCACCGCAAGGGCCTGGTGCAGCACTCGTTCGGCTGGCCGCTCGACGGCACCACCGGCGGCGGCTCGTTCCTCTATCACTTCGACGACAATCTGGTGTCGGTCGGCTTCGTGCTGCACCTCAACTATTCCAATCCGTATCTGTCGCCATTCGAGGAATTCCAGCGCTTCAAGACCCACAAGCTGGTGCGCGACACCTTCGCCGGGGCTAAGCGGCTCGCCTATGGCGCGCGCGCCTTGACCGAAGGCGGCTTCCAGTCGGTGCCGAAGCTTGCATTCCCCGGCGGCGCGCTGATCGGCTGCGACGCCGGTTTCATGAACGTGCCGCGCATCAAGGGCACCCACAACGCGATGCTGTCGGGGATGATGGCCGCGGAAGCGGCCGCCGCCGCGCTTAGCGGAGGGCGTAGTCACGACGCGCTTGCCGATTACGAAGCGGCCTGGCGCTCGTCCGCGATCGGCAAGGACCTGCGGCGGGTGCGCAACGCCAAGCCGCTGTGGTCGAAATTCGGAACGCTGATCGGCATCCCACTCGGCGGCCTCGACATGTGGACCAATACGTTCGGCTTCTCGCTGTTCGGCACGCTCAAGCACGGCAAGCCGGACTACGCCGCGCTCAGGCCGGCATCGGAATGCACGCCGATCGCCTATCCAAAGCCGGACGGCAAGCTCACCTTCGACCGGCTCTCTTCGGTATTCCTGTCCAACACCAACCACGAAGAAGACCAGCCGCCGCATCTCGTGCTGAAGGACGCAGGGCTGCAGAAGGCATCCGAGCACGACGTCTATGCCGGGCCGTCGGCGCGCTATTGCCCGGCTGGGGTCTATGAATGGGTCGAGGAGGCAGGCAGCCCGAAGTTCGTGATCAACGCGCAGAATTGCGTCCACTGCAAAACCTGCGACATCAAGGACCCGAATCAGAACATTACCTGGGTTCCACCCGAAGGCGGCGGCGGACCGAATTATCCGAACATGTGATGGTCGGCGGCTAGCTCCGGCCACGATGCTGCCACATCGACGTTTTCAAGCTGCCGCCGAAGCTGCCGCCGAAGCGCCGCCGGGGGCGTTCTTGCGGGAACGGCGCAAAAAGGCCATTCTGGGCGCAACCTCGGCGGCTTCGCGCGAATTCCGCGCCCACCCGTCCCATTGGAGCATCGCCAGTGACTTCTTCGAGCCTTGCCCGGTGCATTGCCGGCACCGCGCTTGCCGCGTTTCTCGCCGGCGTACCGATCGAGCTGGCCGCGCAGGCGCCGACCGCGCAGGAGCTTGCCGGCATCACCGTTTCGGGCAGTTATCTGGCGGCCCGCCACGCCGGCCAGCAGCGCGATGCCGCTGCTGCCGCCGCCTATTACCGCGCGGCGCTCAAGCGCGATCCGAAAAACAGCGAACTGCTCGACCGCGCCTTCCTGTCGCTGCTGGTCGATGGCGACATCGACGAAGCGGTGAAGTTTGCCGATCGCGTCGCCCAAGCCGACAAGAACGATCGCGTTTCCCGGCTGGTAATCGGCGTGCAGGCGGTCAAGCGCAAGCAATATGCCGCCGCGCGCCGCGAGTTGGCGCAGTCGGTGCGCGGACCGATTACCGATCTGACCGCGACGCTACTCACGTCCTGGAGCATGTATGGCGCCGGCGACAGCAAGGGCGCCGTGGCGGCGATCGACCGGCTTGCCGGTCCGGACTGGTACGCGATCTTCAAAGACCTGCATGCCGGCATGATCTACGACCTCGCTGGCAACCAGAAGGAAGCCGGCAAACGCTTCGAGCACGCCTACAAGCTCGACTCCTCCGCGCTGCGCGTGGTCGAGGCCTATGGCAGCTGGCTGTCGCGCAACGCTTCCGCCAAACAGGCGCTTGGCATTTTCGAGGCGTTCGACAAAGTACTACCGCGCCATCCGCTGGTGGTCGAGGCAATGAACAAGCTCAAGGCCGGCGAGAAATTGCCGGCGCTGGTGTCCACCACGCAAGCCGGCGCCGCCGAAGCGCTCTACGGGCTCGGCGCCTCGCTCGGCCGCCGCGGCGGCGAGGATCTCGGCCTCGTCTATCTTCAGCTTTCGCTCTATCTCGCGCCCAGCCATCCGCTGGCGCTGCTCTCGCTCGCCGATCTTTATGAATCGCTCAAGAAGCCGGCGCTGGCGATCAAGATCTACGAGCGCATTCCGGCCCATTCGCCGCTGTACCGTAATGCCGCCATCCAGATGGCGGCCAATTTCGATGCGCTCGAGCGCGCCGACGAAGCCGAGAAGCATCTCGATGCGGTGATCAAAGAGCGCCCCGACGATCTCGAAGCGATCATGGCGCTCGGCAACATTTTGCGCGGTCACAAGAAGTTCGCCGAATGCTCCGACGTATATTCCAAAGGCGTCGCCACCATCGCAGCCCCTGAGAAAACGAACTGGGTGATCTTCTACTTCCGCGGCATCTGCTACGAGCGCTCGAAGCAATGGCCCAAGGCGGAAGCCGATCTCAAGAAGGCGCTCGAGCTGTTCCCCGATCAGCCGCATGTGCTCAATTATCTCGGTTATTCATGGATCGACCAGGCCATCAACCTGGATCAAGGCATGGACATGATCAAACGCGCCGTGCAGCAGCGGCCGGACGACGGTTACATCGTCGACTCGCTCGGCTGGGATTATTACAAGCTCGGCAATTACGAGGAGGCGGCGAAGAACCTCGAGCGCGCGATCGAGCTCAAACCGGAAGACCCGACCATCAACGACCATCTCGGCGATGCCTACTGGCGGATCGGGCGCGTGCTCGAAGCCAAATTCCAATGGGCGCATGCGCGCGATCTCAAGCCCGATCCTGACGATTTGCCGAAGATCGAGGAAAAGCTCAAATCCGGACTGCCCGACGAGACCGCGTCGCAGGCCAAGGCGGGCAAAAAGGTCGGCGACGGGGGTTAAGGCTTTCGTGTGAGCGGCTCGCTGTACGAAAAGGCTCCCGCCAAGATCAATCTGACATTGCGCGTGCTCGGGCGTCGCGCGGACGGCTATCACGATTTGGCAAGCCTGGTCGCATTCGCCGACCTCGCCGATACGCTCACCTTGCAGCCGGGTGGCACCACCGCGCTCGACATCTCCGGGCCGTTTGCCGCGGCGAGCGGGCCGGTCGCCGACAATCTGGTGCTCAAGGCGCTGGCCGCGCTGCGCCAACGCATGGATGGCCTGATGGCCGGCCGTTTCCTGCTTGTGAAGAATATTCCGGCAGCCGGCGGCATCGGCGGCGGCTCGGCCGATGCGGCGGCGGCCCTGCGGCTGCTCGCGCGCGCGAATGGTCTTGCGCTCGACGATTCCCGGCTCATGGCCGCCGCATTGTCCGTCGGCGCCGATGTGCCGGTCTGCCTCGATCCACGCGCGCGCATCATGCGCGGCGTCGGCGACCGGCTCTCAGCCCCGCTCGATCTGCCGCCATTGGCGGCGGTGCTGGTCAATCCGGGCGCGGCCCTGGCGACGCGTGAGGTGTTCGCCAAATTCACGAGCGCGCCAGGCAGCAAGAAATATCTCGAGAACGTGCCGCGCGAGCATGACGCGATGATTGAATTTCTCGGCCAGCACGGCAACGATCTCACGCAAGGCGCGATCGGCTGCCTGCCGGCCATTGCCGACGTGCTGATTGCGCTGCGCGCTTTGCCGGGCGTCCGGCTGGCGCGCATGTCGGGGTCCGGGCCGACCTGCTTTGCGCTGTGTGCTTCACCCGGCGAAGCCGCCGCGGCAGCGCAACGGCTCAAGACCGAGCGCGATGACTGGTGGGTTTATTCCGGGATCATCGGCTCGGCGGAGAAACGCCCTTGAAATTGCCCGCTTTGCGGGGAACCGTTGTCCGCCCGGCGATTTGCGGCTTGCGCCATATCGTTTCGGATTGAATCGGAACCCGGCCCTATCATTTTGCTTGAGCATGATCTATTCCGAAAACCGGTTGCCAGTCTTCGGGATCATGCTCTAGGCAGCGGTGCGCAACAGGAGATCGGAATGAAAATCAGGTGGATCGTGATCGCCGTCGCGGCCTTGGTCGTGGGGTTTGGCGTCATCGCCACTGACCCCGCTCTTGCGCGCGGCAAGCACAAGGCCAAACTCCGATGCGTGGACCAGCCGTATCAATTCTCCTGGAGCTTCCTGTTTCCCGGCAACCCGGCGCCGCAGCCGAACGGTTGCGCGCCGCCGGTCTATGCCTACGGCAAATATGTCGGCCAGGACCCTGATCGCAACATCCGCCTGCAGTTGCAGCGCGACCCCGCAACGGGCTATTCGGCCCACCAGAATTGACGCTGGCGGCGCGTGCCTAGTGTGCGCGGGCGATGCAGAACGCGACCGTCTCTTCCAGCGCCGTCTTGATCGCGGACTGCGGCACCAGCGCCAGCGCATCGGTGGCGATCGCGCCATAATGGCGGGCGCGGCCGACAGTATCCTCGATCGCGTGGTGCTTGGTCATGAGCGTGAGGGCGGTATCGAGATCGGCGTCGCGGATCTCGCCATCGCCGAGCGTGCGATTCCAGAACGCGCGCTCGCTGTCCGAGCCGCGGCGGAACGACAGCACCACCGGCAGCGTAATCTTGCCCTCGCGGAAATCGTCACCGACATTCTTGCCGAGCTTGGCCGACTTGCCGCCATAATCGAGTGCGTCGTCGACGAGCTGGAAGGCGATGCCGAGGTTCATGCCGAACGAGCGGCAGGCTGCGAGCGCGGCCTTGTTCTGCGCCGCCAGCGCCGGACCCACCTCGCAGGCGGCCGCGAACAGCTCCGCCGTCTTGGCGCGGATTACCGCCAGATACTCGTCCTCGTTGGTGGCGGTGTTCTTGGCGGCGCCGAGCTGCATCACTTCGCCCTCCGCGATCACTGCGGCCGCCGACGACAGGATATCGAGGGCGTGCAGATTGCCGACCTCGACCATCATCTTGAATGCCTGCCCGAGCAGGAAATCGCCGACCAGGACGCTGGCTTCGTTGCCCCAGAGCATGCGGGCGGCGAGCTTGCCGCGGCGCATGTCGCTCTCGTCGACCACGTCGTCATGCAGCAGGGTCGCGGTGTGCATGAACTCGACCGCAGCGGCGAGCTTGATATGGCCATCGCCGGAATAGCCCGCGACCTTGGCCATCGCCAGCGTGAGCATCGGGCGCAGCCGCTTGCCGCCGGACGAGATCAGATGGTTGGCCACCTCCGGAATCATAGTCACGTCGGAGCCGGTGCGCGCCAGGATTGCCGTGTTGACGCGTTCCATGTCCGGCGCCACCAGCTCGGTGAGACGCTCGATCGACGCGGATTGCGGGCTTTCGAATGGAACGACGACGGCCAATATGCTTCTCCGGGACTGAAAGACGCCCGAGCATAGAAACGCTATGCTAATCGGGCAAGTGCGTTAGATTATCGTATCAGCGCAAAGTGACGCGGCCTGAGGGGGCTCGGATTGGCAAAGAAGATTTCAACCGCGGGCGCGCGCAAGGGCGGCGGCTTCGACCAGTACACGATCGCCGTGCTGGTGCCTTGCTACAACGAGGAGGTGGCGGTTGCCAAGGTTGTGAAGGATTTCCGGGCTGTGCTGCCCAGCGCCACGATCTTCGTGTTCGACAACAATTCGACCGACAATACTGCGGCCGCCGCCCGTGCCGCCGGCGCCGAGGTGTTCCTGGAAAAGCGCCAGGGCAAGGGCTTCGTGGTGCGGCGCATGTTCACCGACGTGGAGGCCGACATCTACGTGCTGGTGGACGGCGATGCGACCTACGATGCGCCCAGCGCCCGCCCCATGATCGAGCGGCTGTTCGCTGACCGCCTCGACATGGTGGTGGGCAACCGGGTCGACCAGGAGGAGGCCGCCTACCGCGCCGGCCACCGCACCGGTAACTGGCTACTGACGACCTTCGTCGCTTCGGTATTCGGCCCGACCTTCAAAGATATGCTGTCGGGCTACCGGGTGTTCTCGCGCCGGTTCGTGAAGTCCTTTCCGGTCTTGTCCGGCGGCTTCGAGATCGAGACCGAGCTCACCATTCATGCGCTCGAACTGGGCCTGGCGGCCGCGGAGATCGACACGCCCTATTACTCGCGGCCGGCGGGCTCCGCCTCCAAGCTCAATACCTGGCGCGACGGTTTTCGCATCCTGCGCACCATCGTCACGCTCTATCGCGCCGAGCGTCCGCTGACGTTCTTCACCGGCATCGGACTGGCGTTGACAATCACGTCCGTCGGCATTGCGATCCCGATCTTCATCACGTTTCTGGCGACCGGCCTGGTGCCGCGGCTGCCGACCGCCATTCTGTCGATGGGCATGATCTTGCTGGCGTTCCTGTCGGTCGCGGTCGGCCTCGTGCTCGACACCGTGACGCGCGGTCGGCGCGAGATGAAGCTGCTCGCCTATCTGGCGCATCGCGCGCCGGGGGTAGAACGCCGGCGGGGATAGCGCATGATCCCGAAAATTGGGAACCGGTTTCCCGCCTTCGCGAAGCCCGCTTCGGCGGGCGAAGGAAGGTCGGAAAAGATCATGCGCCATTCGTGCGAACGCTAATGCGCGAGCTTGTACGCACCAACGATGCGGTTCTGGTGTCGGCGATCGGCGCGCTGCTTTACGGCGCCAAGATCAGGCACCTGGTGTTCGACCAAAACATGAGCGTGCTGGAAGGCTCGCTCGGTGTGCTGCCGCGCCGCGTGCTGGTGGCGGAGGACGACGTTGCCGCCGCCCGCCGCCTGCTCACCGATGCCGGCCTTGCGCATGAGCTGCGCCCCGATGGGCACTGAACGCGCCGCTCTCGAGACCAGCGAAGATGCCGTGCTCGGCGGCCGTTTGCGGCTGCGCCAGCCGCTGCGCGGTCATCGGGTCGGCCATGATGCGATCCTGCTGGCCGCGGCGGTGGGTGCGCGCGCCGGCGAGCATGCTGCCGATCTCGGCGCCGGCGTCGGCGCCGCGGGGCTCGCGCTGGCCGCGCGTGTCGGCGGGCTCAAGGTTACGCTGGTCGAGATTGATGAGGTGCTGTGCGCGCTAGCCGCGGACAACGCGCGGCTCAACCGGCTGGACGAGAGGGTGAGGGTGCTCGCGCTCGATGCCGAGAACACGCAGGCACTTGCGGCTGCGGGGCTCTCGCTTGGCAGCATCGACCGGGTATTGATGAACCCGCCCTTCAACGAGGCGCGGCGCCAGAACGTCTCGCCCGACCCGCGCCGGCGTCTCGCGCATGTGGGCGCGCCCGGCCTGCTGCCGCGCTGGATCGCTACCGCCGCGCAGCTGCTGGTACCGCAAGGGGTGCTGACGCTGATCTGGCGGGCCGATGCGCTGTCCGATGTGATTAGCGCGCTGTCGGCCAAGTTCGGCAGCATTGCCGTGCTGCCAGTGCTGCCGCGCCCCGAAGCGCCGGCGATTCGCGTGCTGGTGCGCGCGATAAAGGCAGGTCGGGGCAAGCAGGTCGACTACCCCGCCCTAATCCTCAACGACGCGCAGGGCCGGCCGACGGCGGCTGCGGAAGCCGTACTGCGGGGCGGCGAAACGTTGAGCATTGCGGAAGCTTGAGCGGGGGCCGCTCTTTGCATGCGCATGATCATTTCCGAAAATTGGTTCCCACTTTTCGGGATCATGCGCTGGGCGGTTGCCTAGGATCTGCGCCGGCCGGGCACGAACTCGCGCCAGCGCCGGTCCATGAACTGGCGCCGCATGCGGCCGAGATTCTCCTCGCTAAGGTGCGAAAGCCCAATAACGGCGCCGATAAACATGAATAGAATGGTGAGCTTGGGATCCATCGAACCGCCTCTTTAAAGCCGCCACTTCGGGGTGACTTCTAATGCATTGCAAAAAGCATTCCAAAGTTAATAATTAGGCAATTTGAAGGACTTCGCTGCTGAATTAGGCAAAATTGCTGCATTGCAACGGAAAAACTACCTGCAGCATGCCATGGCGGCGGTTTTGGCAGGCTGGCGCGGCCCGCATCGATCAAAGCGGCTTTGACTTAAGCGGCCTCGGCTGCCTAATTGGCTGTCATGCCCAACGCCGTCCCGCCGTCTTCCCGCATCATCGACCGCTTGCTCGGCTTTCTGCTCCGGCTGGTGCCGGCACGCTTCCGCGCCGATATCCCGGTGGTGCCTGTGGTGCGGCTCTCCGGCATCATCGGCGTGGCGACGCCGCTGCGGCCCGGGCTGATGCTGTCGACCACCGCCCGTTCGCTGGAGCGCGCGTTCGCGACCCGCAATGCCCGCGCGGTGGCACTGCTCATCAACTCGCCCGGCGGCTCGCCGGCGCAGTCGCATCTGATCCTGCGCCGCATCCGCCAATTGGCGGCGGAGAAAAAAATGCCGGTGCTCGCCTTCATCGAGGATGTTGGCGCCTCCGGCGGCTACATGCTGGCCTGCGCCGGCGACGAGATCATCTGCGACCAATATTCGATCGTCGGCTCGATCGGCGTGGTTGGCGGCTCATTCGGTTTTCCCAAGCTGATGGACAAGCTCGGCATTGAGCGCCGGCTCTACACGTCTGGCGAGCGCAAGGTGATGCTCGATCCGTTCCTGCCGGAAAAGCCGGAAGACGTGAAGCGCATCAAGGCGATTCAAAAAGACATCCACGAGCACTTCATCGCGCTGGTGAAGGAACGTCGCGGCGCCAGGCTGCACGGATCCGACAAGGCGCTGTTCTCCGGCGAATTCTGGACCGCGCAGACCGCGATCGAGTTGGGTCTCGCCGATCGCATCGGCGACATGCGCTCGACCCTGCGCGAGCGTTACGGCGAGAAGGTACGCACGCCTCTGATCGCGGCGGAGCGCAGCTTTTTCGGCCGCAAGCTGCCAAGCGTGAGCTTTGCCGACGCGCTGGCCAATCATTCGGGTTTCGCCGACGACCTGCTCTCGGCGCTGGAAGCGCGCGCTCTATGGTCGCGCTACGGACTTTAATACTGCAAAGGCGAGGCCGCGAAATCGCCTAGATTGACCGGCAACGTTACCGGACTAGCCGCCGACAAGGAGCTGTCATGCCTGGAATTCTGCTCTCGCCGCTGGTAAAATGGGCGCTCGCCGCAGCGGGCGGCGCCATGGTCGTACATTGGGTGGTCAAGGAAGCGCGCCGGATCAACGAAGAACTCGATCAGGCCAAGCGCGTGAAGGTGCGAATTTCCGATGCGGAAAATCGTTTGACCTTGCGGCGCGATCCGGCCACCGGCGAATATCGACCCTAGGCCAGCAACGTTAAGCGCCGGGCGGCCGCTTTCAGCGGCCGGTGATGTTTTGCTTGCCGCTGATGAGAGCGCCGAAGAACAGCACGAGTAGCACCAATCCAACGAGTTGAAAGGCCAGCATTGGTATTTCCTCCGCCGCGACTATTCCTTTTGTTATAATTGGTCGCGGGCTTAGCGGTTCCGGTTCAAGATCCCGAAAGTTTATCTCCTAAATCTCTCCCGACTTGACCCCCCATAGGGCCACCGATAGGGTCCGGTCATCTCCCGTGCTTAAAAATCAGTATTCAAACCATGGCCGAAGCTAATCTTCTCGCCACGGGGCGCCAGCGTCAAGACAACCTGGATCCGTCACGGTCTTTTCAGGGGCTTATTCTTGCGCTGCAACAATACTGGGCGTCCTGGGGATGCGTATTACTACAGCCCTATGACATGGAGGTGGGAGCGGGGACCTTCCATCCGGCCACCACGTTGCGCGCGCTCGGCCCCAAGCCTTGGAACGCCGCTTACGTGCAGCCTTCGCGCCGGCCGAAGGACGGCCGCTACGGCGAAAACCCGAACCGGCTGCAGCACTATTACCAATTCCAGGTAATCCTGAAACCGTCGCCGCCCGACATCCAGGAGCTCTACCTGAATTCGCTCAGGGCCATCGGCATCGATCCGAAAATCCACGATATCCGTTTCGTCGAGGACGATTGGGAAAGCCCGACGCTGGGCGCCTGGGGGCTCGGCTGGGAATGCTGGTGCGACGGTATGGAAGTGTCGCAGTTCACCTACTTCCAGCAGGTAGCCGGTTTCGAATGCTCGCCGGTCGCGGGCGAGCTCACCTACGGGCTCGAGCGTCTCGCCATGTATGTACAGGGCGTCGACAACGTGTTCGCGCTCAACTTCAACGGCCGCGACGACGACAGACGAGTCACCTACGGAGATGTGTTCCTGCAGGCCGAGCAGGAATATTCGCGGCACAATTTCGAATTCGCCGACAGCGCGATGCTGTTCGAGCAGTTCAAGATGGCGGAGGTGGCCTGCCAGAAATATCTTGGCGACGGCTGGCAAAACAAGGATGCCGGCAACAAAGGCCGCCATCTGATGGCGCTGCCGGCCTACGACCAGTGCATCAAAGCGAGCCACGTGTTCAATCTGCTGGATGCGCGCGGCGTGATCTCGGTCACCGAGCGGCAGAGCTATATCCTGCGCGTGCGCGAATTGGCGAAGGCTTGCGGCGAGGCTTGGCTCGCCACCGAAGGCGGAGGGGTGAACCCATGAGCATGAGCGAACCCGACATCGGCGGCCGTGCGCCCATCGCAATCGAGGTGGAGGCCGGCAAGAGCTATTGGTGGTGCGCCTGCGGACGCTCGAAGACGCAGCCATTCTGCGACGGCTCGCACAAGGACACGCATTTCACGCCGGTCGAGTTCAGGGCCGAGACGAGCGGGAAGGTGTTCTTCTGCACCTGCAAGCGCAGCGCCCGCAAGCCGACCTGCGACGGCAGTCACAAGAAGCTCGCATAATGCCCGACCTGCTGCTCGAGTTCCTGTCGGAGGAAATCCCCGCGCGCATGCAGGCGCGTGCGGCCGACGATTTGAAGAAAATCGTCACCGACCGGCTGGTCGCGGCCGGTCTCGTCTATGAGGGTGCCAAGGCCTTCGCGACGCCGCGCCGGCTCGCACTGTCGGTGCACGGCGTGCCGGCGCGCCAGCCCGAAATCAAGGAAGAGAAGAAGGGCCCGCGCGTCGGCGCGCCCGCGGGCGCGATCGCCGGCTTCCTGAAGAGCGCCGGTTTGTCGTCCATCGACCAGGCCAAGATCGAGAAGGACGCCAAGAAGGGCAACTTCTACGTCGCAGTGATCGACAAACCAGGACGACCCGCGCTCGAGGTGATCGGCGAGATAATCCCCGAGGTGGTGCGCAGCTTCCCGTGGCCGAAATCGATGCGCTGGGGCAGCGGCCGGCTCACTTGGGTGCGTCCGCTGCATTCCATCATCGCCACCTTCGGCCCGGAAACCGAGGAGCCTGACGTCGTCAAGTTCAGCGTCGACGGCATCGCGGCCTCCGACGAGACCCGCGGCCACCGCTTCATGGCCCCTGCGCCGATCAAGGTGGGCCGCTTCGAGGACTATGTCGCCAAGCTCGACAACGCCAAGGTGGTGCTCGATGCCGCCCGCCGCGCCGACATGATCCACGCCGATGCCAAGAACCTCGCCTTCGCGCAAGGTTTCGAACTGGTGGAGGATGCGGGTCTGTTGGCGGAAGTCGCCGGCCTAGTGGAATGGCCGGTCACGCTGATGGGCTCGTTCGAGGCCACGTTTCTGGCGATCCCCGGCGAGGTGATCCGCGCCACCATCCGCAACAACCAGAAATGCTTCGTGCTGCGCGATCCCGCAACCGCGAAACTGGTCAACAAGTTCATCCTGGTCGCCAATATCGAAGCCAGTGACGGCGGAAGTGCGATCGTCGCCGGCAACGAACGCGTCATTCGTGCGCGATTGAGCGACGCCAAGTTCTTCTACGAGACCGATCTGAAAACGCGACTGGAAGCGCGTCTGCCGAAATTCGAGCAGATCGTGTTCCACGAGAAACTCGGCACCCAGGCCGAGCGCATCGCGCGCATCGTGGCGCTGGCCGGGCAGCTGGCGCCAATCGTCGGCGCCGACGTGGCCAAGACCGAGCGCGCCGCGCAACTGTGCAAGGCCGATCTGCTCACCGAAGTGGTCGGCGAATTCCCCGAGTTGCAAGGCCTGATGGGGAAATACTACGCCGAGGCGCAAGGCGAAGACGAGGCCGTCGCGCACGCTTGCGAGGACCACTACAAGCCGAAAGGGCCGGACGACCTGGTGCCGGGCGATTCCGTCTCGATCGCGGTCGCGCTTGCCGACAAGATCGACACGCTGGTCGGCTTCTGGGCGATCGACGAGAAGCCGACCGGGAGCAAGGACCCTTACGCGCTGCGCCGAGCGGCGTTGGGGCTGATCCGCATCGTCATCGACAACGAATTGAGGCTGCCGTTGCGCACGCAGCTGTGGCATCATTTCGGCACGGTCGGCCGCGACGAGGCATTGGCCGAAGCCATCGCGGTGCTGCATCCTCTGCACGAGCAGATTGTCGAGTTGAGCGCGACCGACATTGAGTTGGCGGTCAAGCTCGAAGTGCTGGTGTCGGAAAAGAGCAAGCGGTTGGCTGGGCCGGTCCTCGTGCAAGCCCATTCCTATCTCAAGCAGACCCGCGACCTGCTGGCCTTCTTCGCCGACCGGCTGAAGGTACAGTTGCGCGAGCAGGGCGCGCGCCACGATCTGGTGGACGCGGTTTTTGCACTTGGTGGTCAGGACGATCTGCTGCTGGTGGTCCGCCGGGTCGAGGCGCTCGGCAAATTCCTCGACAGCGACGACGGCAAGAACCTACTTAGCGGAGTCAAGCGCGCGTCGAACATTCTCCGCATCGAGGAGAAGAACGACAACAAGAGCTACACGGCTAAGCCCGATGCCAAGCTTCTTAGCCAACTGGAAGAAAAAGCGCTGGCCGAAGCCATCAACATTGCCAGACAGGAAGCCTCCGCTGCCGTCGGCAAGGAGGATTTTGCTGCCGCCATGAGCGCGATGGCTGCATTGCGCCCGCGCGTCGATGGCTTCTTCGACAAGGTCACCGTCAACGTGGACGACGCCGCTTTACGCGAAAATCGCCTCAAGCTGCTCAACGAGATCCGCGAGGCCACCCGCGCAGTGGCGGACTTCTCCAAGATTGAGGGCTAGTATCCTGTCATCGCGGGGCTCGGACGGCTCGGCATTCCGACTTATCAGGATCAGAAGGATCGCTCCGCCCGCCTCGCCGTTTCATCGCTGCACGCCAACCCAAGGAG
>DATBZY010000129.1:0-4862 GCA_036512915.1 Pseudolabrys sp.
AACTCGCTCACGCAAATCGTTCGAAAGGGCCTTCGTCATGGCGAGCCTCCGCGAATCAGACGCAGAAGACTCGCTCAAATCCGCCCTTTTGGGAATCCTACTGCGGAGAATTCGATTCAGCGCAAACGGAAAATGCTCTAGGTTAAGTCGTTCCTAGCACTGAGGCGCTGCCCGCGGCCAGCTAGCGCATGATCCCGAAAAGTGGGAACCGGTTTTCGGATAAGATCATGCGCCGAGCAAAATGAGGCTGCGTGTTCCCGCCGCCGCGATAGCTCTCGCCGTCGGGATCGGCGGGCTTTATGGTGCTGCCGAAAGCTGAGTCGCTTGGGAAACGCTCAAATGGACGCCCTCAATCTGCCGCGCCCGGCGTGGATGGCCGAGGACCTCGTCCTGCTCGAGGAGCAGGCGCGGCGCTTCATTGCCGACGAATTTGTCCCGCATCTCAACCGCTGGCACGAAGCCGGCATCTATGACCGCGAGGTGTGGACCAAGGCGGGCCAAGCTGGCCTGCTGTGCGCGTCGATGCCGGAAGAATACGGCGGCGCCGGCGGCAGCTTTGCCCACGAAGCGGTGATCAATCGCGAATTTTCGCTCGCCGGCTTCGACACTTTCGGCGCGCCGCTGCATTCCGGCATCGTGGCGCCTTACATCCTGCATTACGGAACCGAGGAGCAGAAGCAACGCTGGCTGCCCAAGCTCGCCACTGGCGAGCTGGTCGGCGCCATCGCCATGACCGAGCCCGGCACCGGCTCCGACCTGCAAGGCGTGCGCTCCAGCGCGAAGAAATCCGGCAATGGCTATGTGCTCAATGCCGCGAAGACCTTCATCACCAACGGCCAGCACGCCAATCTCATCATCGTGGTCGCCAAGACCGATCCGAAAGCCGGCGCCAAAGGCACCTCGCTGTTCGTGGTGGAAACCGCCGACGCGCAAGGCTTCCGCCGCGGCCGCAAGCTCAAGAAGCTCGGCATGGATTCCGCCGACACCTCGGAACTGTTCTTCGACGACGTGCAGCTGCCGGCGACCAGCCTGCTCGGCACCGAGGAAGGCCAAGGCTTCTATCAGCTGATGAAGGAACTGCCGCAGGAGCGCCTGATCGTCGCCGTGCACGCGGTGGCGATGATGGAACGCGCGCTTAGCGTCACCATCGACTATGTCAAGCAGCGCAAGGCCTTCGGCCAGGCGATCATCGAGTTCCAGAACACGCAGTTCGAGCTCGCCGAGTGCAAGACCGACGCCACCATCGCCAAGGTGTTCCTCGACCACTGCATCGAGCGGCATGTCGTGGGCCAGCTCGACACCGTGACCGCCTCGATGGCGAAATACCGGCTCACGGACACGCAAGGTAAAGTGATCGACCGCTGCCTGCAATTGTTCGGCGGCTATGGCTATATGGACGAATACCCGATCTCGCGCATGTATCGCGACGCGCGGGTGCTGCGCATCTATGCCGGCACCAACGAGATTATGAAGCTGCTGATCGCGCGCAGTCTTTGATCTGCGCAGGAGAACGCCAATGCCGGACGCATTTATCTACGACCACGTGCGCACGCCGCGCGGACGCGGCAAGGCCGATGGTTCGCTGCACGAGGTGACCGCGCTCAATCTCGCGGCGCAGACCCTGGCCGCGATCCGGGACCGCAACAAGCTCGATCCGGCGCAGATCGACGACGTGGTGATGGGCTGCGTCGACCCAGTGGGCGAGGCCGGCGGCAATATCGCGCGCGCGGCAGCACTGGTGGCGGGTTTCGGCGACAGCGTGCCGGGCATTCAGATCAACCGCTTCTGCGCCTCCGGGCTCGATGCGGTGAATTTCGCCTCCGCCCAAGTCATGTCCGGCCAGCACGAGATGGCGATCGGCGGCGGCGTTGAATCCATGAGCCGCGTCGGCATCGGCGCCTCCGGTGGCGCCTGGCCGGTCGATCCCTCGATCGCGGTCAAGACTTACTTTCTGCCGCAGGGCATTTCCGCCGATCTGATCGCCACCAAATACGGTTTCTCGCGCGACGATGTCGACGCCTACGCGGTCGAGAGCC
Source organism: Pseudolabrys sp. (assembly GCA_036512915.1). GTDB lineage: Bacteria > Pseudomonadota > Alphaproteobacteria > Rhizobiales > Xanthobacteraceae > Pseudolabrys. The sequence goes on from DATBZY010000129.1 coordinate 2,037, forward strand.
AGCAGCGCGCCGCCAAGTCCTGGGAGGAGGGCCGCTTCAAGAATTCGGTGATGGCGGTGAAGGACTGCAACGGGCTCACCATTCTGGCCAAGGACGAGCACATGCGGCCGTCCACCACCATGCAGTCGCTCGCCGCGTTGCAGCCATCGTTCGTGCAGATGGGCGAGATGGCGGGCTTCGATGCGGTCGCGGTGCAGCGTTACCCGGAAGTCGAGTCGGTCAACCACGTGCATCACCCCGGCAATTCCTCCGGCATTGTCGACGGCGCCGCCGCGGTGCTGATCGGCAGCAAACAGGCGGGCAAAGCTGCCGGCCTGAAACCACGCGCGCGCATCAAGGCGTTCGCCAATATCGGCTCCGAGCCGGCGATCATGCTCACCGGCCCGATCGACGTCACCCACAAGGTGCTGAAGAAAGCCGGCATGTCGCTCGCCGACATCGACCTGTTCGAGATCAACGAAGCCTTCGCCGCGGTGGTGCTGCGCTACATGCAGGCCTTCGACCTCGACAACTCCAAGATCAACGTCAACGGCGGCGCCATCGCCATGGGCCATCCGCTCGGTGCCACCGGCGCGATGATTCTCGGCATCGCGCTCGACGAACTGGAGCGGCGCAATCTTAAGACCGCGCTGATCACGCTGTGCATCGGCGCCGGCATGGGCACCGCGACGATTATTGAGAGGGTGTGAAAAACTCCCTCTCCCCGCTTGCGGGGAGAGGGTCGGGGTGAGGGGCATTTGCAAAATTGAACAGCTCCAACGGATAGACCCCCTCACCCGACGCGCTTCGCGCGTCGACCTCTCCCCGCCCGGCGGGGAGAGGTGAAGCAAGAGAGGAACAGAATGCCGAAAGTCGATATCGCCAAGGTGCCGGTGAAGAGCGGTACCTTTTATCCGGCGCAATTCCAGGCCGAATGCCGCGGCCGTCATAAACAGGCGATCGGCGATGTCGTCGGCCTCACGCAATTTGGCGTCAACATCACCCGCATCAGTCCGGGCGCGGCGTCCGCATTGCGCCATTGGCACGAGCAGGAAGACGAATTCATCTACCTGCTGGAAGGCGAGCTGGTGCTGGTGGAGAACGACGGCGAAGTAGTGCTCAAGCCCGGCGATGCCGCCGGCTTCAAGGCCGGCAACGGCAATGCGCACCGCCTGATCAACCGTGGTAGCCGCGACGCGGTTTATTTCGAAGTCGGCACCCGCGCGAAATCCGAACGCGTGCATTACCCCGATGTCGATCTGGTGATGGAGCGTGACGCAAGAGGCCGCCGCTATCTGCACAGAAGCGGCGAGCCATATTCTTCATAGGAGCCGAGGTCATGCCGAACTTCACTTTCGACGTCGATGCCGACGGTATCGCGCTCGTCACCTGGGACATGCCCGGCCGCTCGATGAACGTCATCAATGCGGACGTCATCGAGGAATTGGGCAAGCTGGTCGAGAAAGTCGCCAGCGACGCCGCCATCAAGGGCGCGGTCATCGCCTCCGGCAAAGACGCGTTCTGCGGTGGCGCCGATCTCGCCATGCTCGATCGCCTCACCGAGGTATTCGCCACCATGGCGCGGACGCAAGGCGAGGAAGTCGCGGCCGCCATGGTGTTCGAGGAGAGCCGCAAGCTGTCGCTGCTCTATCGCCGCTTGGAAACCTGCGGCAAGCCGTGGGTCGCCGCCATCAACGGCACCGCGGTGGGCGGCGGCTTCGAGCTCGCGCTCGCCTGCCATCAGCGCATCGCCGCCGACAATCCGAAAACGCGCCTCGGCCTGCCCGAGATCAAGATCGGCCTGTTCCCCGGCGCCGGCGGCACCCAGCGCATCGCGCGCCTGCTGCCGCCCGCCGACGCGCTGCAATTTCTGCTCAAGGGCGACCAACTCAAGCTCGACCGCGCCAAGGCGATGAAGCTGATCGACGCGGTGGTGCCGTCCGCCGATCTGCTGAAGGCCGCCAAGGACTGGATCAAGGCCGGCGGCAAAGCGGTGGCGCCGTGGGACGTGCAGGGCTTCAAGCTCCCGGGCGGCCCGGTCTATTCCAAGGCCGGCATGATGGTGTTCCCGCCGGCCAACGCGATCTACCGGCGCGAGACCTACGACAACTATCCGGCCGCGCGCGCGATCCTGCAGGTGGTCTACGAGGGCCTGCAATTGCCGATGGACACCGCGCTGCGCGTGGAGTCGCGCTGGTTCGCCAAGATCCTGCGCTCGCCGGAAGCGGCCGCCATGATCCGCACGCTGTTCGTCTCCATGCAGGAGCTGAACAAGGGCGCGCGCCGGCCGGCCGATGTGCCGCCCGCAGCTTTCAAGAAAATCGGCGTGATCGGCGCCGGCTTCATGGGCGCCGGCATCGCGCAGGTGAGCGCGGCGGCCGGATTGCAGGTGGTGCTGATCGATCGCGATCAGGACACGGCGGAGAAGGGCAAGGCCGGTTTGCACAAGGCGCTCAGCGACCGTGTCGCCAAGGGCCGCATGAAGAGCGCCGAGCGCGACGGGCTGCTTGGCCTGATCACGCCCAGCGCCGACTATGGCGCGCTGAAGGATTGCGATCTCGTCATCGAGGCGGTGTTCGAGGATCGCAAGGTCAAAGCCGATGTCATCGCTAAGGTGCAGGCGGCGATCGGCGACAATGTCATCTTCGCCTCCAACACTTCGACGCTGCCGATTACTTCGCTCGCGGCCGAGTTCAAGGATCCGGCACGCTTCATCGGCATCCATTTCTTCTCGCCGGTCGATCGCATGATGCTGGTCGAGATCATTCTCGGCAAGCAGACCGGCGACAAGGCGCTCGCCGCCGCGCTCGATTACGTGCGCGCGATCCGCAAGACGCCGATTGTCGT